>MEXZ01000111.1:1399-5518 GCA_001773855.1 Candidatus Aminicenantes bacterium RBG_13_64_14 | reverse complement strand
TCGAAGCCGTTGATGTGGGCCTTGCCGACGTTGAAGTAACGGCGCGTCCCGTCGGGAAGCCGGACCGTGTCGATGAAGTTTTTGAAACGGTTGAAGAACACGGACCCGGTGACGTAAAGCGGGCCGTTCCAGGTCGTTGCGAACTCGAAGCTCGTGCCCGACTCGCTCAGGAGGTCGGGGTTCCCGGAGCTCTGCGAGTACATCGAGCGCATGGACGGGAAGCGGGACTTGCGGGCGAAAGAGACGTGGAAGTCCAGCTCCTCGCTGGGCGTGAACTTGACCCCGACAAGGGGGTTGACGGACGTGTTATTCTCGCCAGGCGTGTGCTTATCGATATAATCCAGGCTGAGCCCGCCGATGACCTTCCACTCGTCGGTGAGGCTTAAATGGTCTTCGAGGCCGGCCGAGAATGTCCCCTGGTCGAATCTGTCCCAAGGCAGGCCGGCGTCGTCCTGGATACGGGCGACATCCTTCTGATAGAGCAGGCTGGCCTTGATGGCGTTCGTTTCGCCGGTCGGGATGTCGGCCAGGGCGAAGCCGCCGAAGACGGAATTATCGTAGGTGCTCTGGGAATCGAGTTCCGTCATCTCCGGGTCGGCGAACCAGTCGAGCGTGTTGACGTAGTTGACGTAGAAGGTCCGGAAACGCAGGGTCGCGTCGCCTCCGAGCGACGTGAAGCCGCCGGCGTTGAGGGTCGACCGGTCCCACCTGGGGAACCTCCAGTAGCGGGCCCTCTGGGTGAAGAGCGCGGCCGGCATACCGTATTCGGACTGGTAGAGCCCGCCGTTGACCATGATCTCGGTCGAGCTCGAGGGCGTGTAATAGAGCTTGGCGTTGAGGTTGAGACGTTCGAAGTCGCTGTTGGTCCGCAGGGTCTGGCCCTCTTCCGGGTCGGGATAGTAGAAGCCGGCCGAGTCCTGGTAGAGGGCGTTGGCCGAGAGGGCGAAGCGCTTCCAACTGTACGAGGTGTCGAGCCCGAAGCTCTTCGTATCCTCGTCGCCGTAGCTTCCCGAGAGGGACAGGCTGGGCCGTTCCGTCGGGCGCTTGGTGATGACGTTGACCAGACCGCCCAGGGTGTTCGGCCCGTAGAGGACCGATGACGGACCCTTGGTCACCTGGACCGTGTCGATTCCGCCGGCCGAGACCGTCTTGAGGTCGAAGGTGCTGAAATAGGGCTCGTAGACCGGCACGCCGTCGACGAGGAGGGCGATCCGTTTCGAGTCGACACCGCGGAGCTTCAGGCTGTAGGTGTCCTTGTCGCCGAATGTGATCATGGAACCGGGGATGAACTTGAGGACGTCCGAAAGGTCGCGCGGCTTGAGCTTTTCGATGTCGGTCGCGACGACCGTCGAGACCGTGGCCAAGGGAACGTCCTTGGGGGCCTTGCCGACGACCAGGATCTCCTCGGTGATCTTGACCGCCTTCTCTTCTTTTTTTTTCTTGGCTTTCTGCTCGTCCTTGGCGTCTTGGGCTGGGAGTGGCGATGTGCCTAGGAAAACAGAAAGCAGGAGAAGGGCGATGGAAATGATTTTGGGGACAGAGCGCAGAGATGAAGTCATGTAGGAGCGCAAAGACCCGATGATCTCCTTTAGTTCCCCTCGGCCGGCTTCTGCATCTTGCTGTGACGGACGCCGTACATGAAATAGATCGCCAGGCCGGCCAGCATCCACAGCCCGAACCTGATCCAGGTCACTTTCGGCAGGCTGGCCATCAGGTAGAAACAGAAGGCGATCGTAATCATCGGTGTGAAGGGGACGCCGGGCGTCTTGAACTTCCGCTCGACTTCCGGCCGCGTTTTCCTCAGGACGACGACGCCCACGGAAACGAGGATGAAAGCGAACAGCGTGCCGATGTTGCAGAGGTCGATGATCATCGGCAGGGGGAAGAGGCCGGCGATGAGCGCCGTGGCGATCCCGGTGATCCAGGTGCAGATATGAGGCGTCTGATGTTTGGGATGGACCTTGGCAAAAGCCGCCGGCAGCAAGCCGTCGCGGGCCATGACCATGAAGATGCGGATCTGGCCGTAGAGCGTGACCAGCAGGGTCGAGATCATCCCGATGATGGCGCCCGTCGCGACCAGGGCCCCGCCCCACCGGATGCCGATACTGGCCAGGGCCGCCGGCAGGGCGTTGCCGACATCGATCTGCTTGTAGGGGACGATGCCCGTCAGGACGAAGGCGACGGCGACGTAGAGGACGATGACGACGCCCAGGCAGAGCATGAGCCCGAGCGGGACGTCCCTCTTGGGATTCTTGGTCTCCTCGGCCGCCGTCGAGACGGCGTCGAAGCCGATGTAGGCGAAGAAGATGATGGCCGCCCCGGCCATGACGCCTTTCCAGCCGAAAGGCATCATGGGCTGGAGGTTGGCCAGGCTGATGTGGCGGACGCCGAGGAAGACGAAGAGGAGGATGACGGCGATCTTGACGAGGACGATGATGTTGTTGATCTTGGCGCTTTCGCGGATGCCGATGTAGAGGACCAAGGTAATGAGCAGGGTAATGATGATGGCCGGGACGTCGACGATGCCTCCGGACAGAACGATGCGGCCGTCGACCGTGGTGATCGGGGGGATCAGGAAGGCTTTCGGCAGCTTGACCCCGGCGCTCTGGATGAGACCGATGAAAGTCGTCGACCAGCCCGAGGCCACGGCGCTTGCGGCGACGAGGTATTCGAGCATGAGGTCCCAGCCGATGATCCAGGCGATGACCTCGCCGAAGGCGACGTAAGAATACGAATACGTGCTGCCGGCGACCGGGAACATGCATGCCAGCTCCGAGTAGGTCAAGGCGCAGAAGCCGCAGGTGACGGCGGCGATGATGAACGAGAGCAGGATGCCGGGTCCGGCGAGCTGGGCCCCCTGGCCGGTGGCCACGAAGATGCCCGTCCCGACAACGGAGCCGATGCCCAGGGCGGCCAGGTCGACGGCGGTCAGGTTCTTCTTGAGTTGAGTGTGTGAGGCGGCCTCCTCGATCTGGGCCGGGGTTTTCGTCTTCCAGATGTTCATGTCGGGCCTCTCTTTCGGGCGGCAAAGAGAGGGATTATATCCCAGTCCGGGCGGAAAGCAACCCCCCGCAGCGGCCCGGTCGGCTTTGACTTGGCGGGGGGGGGATGCTATTAAAAACGGGATGAAGATCGTCGCCGTCGTCGGCTTCTCCGAAAGCGGAAAAACACGTCTCATCACCCGGCTCATCGGGGAATTGAAGAGGAGAGGGCTGCGGGCGTATGCCGTCAAGCGGTGCTCGCACGGCTTCTCCCTGGACACCGAGGGGAAGGACACTGCGGACTTCACAAAAGCGGGCGCCGACGGCGTGGCCATGGTTTCGCCGGAGGGCTGGGCTGCGCTGAGCAAGTCGCCGGTCGCGGACGTCCCGGCGCTGGCCGGCCGGCTTTTCCCCGACGCGGACGCCATCCTCGTCGAGGGAGGGACGGCGGCCGCCGGACTGCCCAGGATAGAAGTCCTGCGGGCCGGCCTGTCCGAAGTCCTGGTCAGCCGTCCCGGTGATCTTCTCGCCGTCGTTGCGGACTTCCCCCTGCCCGACGGGCTCATGGTCCCCATCTTCAAGCCCGAAGGGACGGCGGAAATCTGCGACCTGATCCTTAGCCTGGAGGAGGGCAACATGGCCGAAATCAAGCTCGAAGTTGACGGCCGGGAAGTCAACCTGAACCCGTTCGTCCGGACGTTCATCGAGCGGACCGTGCTGGGGATGGTCACGTCCTTAAGCGGGATCGATCCCGAGCCGAAGAATATTTCCCTGGTCATCGATAGGAAAGATGCGGCCGCGAAGCCGCGCTGAAGCCGATGAAAGCCCCGATGAAGCCCGACTCGCTCGCTTTCGCCAGGGAGTTCTTCTCTTGCCGGGAGCCGGCCGTGCTGGCCGTCCTGAGGCAGAGCACAGTCGGGATCGCCGGCGCGGGCGGACTGGGGTCCAATGTGGCTGTCTCCCTGGCCCGGGCCGGGGTCGGGCGGCTGGTCATTGCCGACTTCGACAAGGTCGAGCCCTCCAATCTCAACCGCCAGCAGTACACCATCGACCAGGTGGGGGAGAGGAAGGTCGAGGCGCTGCGCGACAACCTGCTGGCCATCAATCCTTATTCGCTCTACGAAGTCCACGATGTCCG
>MEXZ01000111.1:0-1324 GCA_001773855.1 Candidatus Aminicenantes bacterium RBG_13_64_14 | reverse complement strand
CAAGGAGATGATCATCGAGGCCAGCCTGTCGAAGTTCCCCGGCCGGCCTATCGTCGCCGCCTCGGGACTCGCCGGGTATGGCGGCAACCGGAAGATGCACACCCGCAGGATGGGGAATCTCTACATCTGCGGCGACGAGGAGAGCCAGTCGCCGAAGGGCGTCAGCCCGATGGCCCCCAGGGTCGCCCTGGTCGCGGCCATGCAGGCCAACCTGGTCGTGGAACTCCTGGTCAAAATGAGAGGTCGTCATGTTCAAGGTTAACGAGTATTTCGGCGGAAAAGTGAAGTCCCTGGCCTTCAAGACGCCGGACGGTCCGGCGACGATCGGCATCATGGCCCCGGGGGAGTACGAGTTCGGCACGTCCACGGTCGAGATCATGACCGTCGTCAGCGGCACGCTCAAGGTCAAGCTGCCGGGAAGCGATGTCTGGAAGGACTACAAGGCCGGGACGAACTTCACGGTCGAGGCCGGGAAAAAGTTCCAACTCAAGGTCGCCGCCGACGCGGCCTACCTTTGCTTGTACCGCTGACCGGATTCGTCTAAAGGCTGCGCGTCGTCCACTGCCCGTCGATGAGGCGCCACATCGTGCCCGTTGGATTTCTATCCCGGAGCTCAGGGGGCAGGCGCTCTGGGCGGACGTTGTCATAACACCTCAGGGCCGCGAACCTGAGCATGGCCGCCGGGAATCCGACGGCGGTGAATCCCGGGTGGCCGGTGGCCGGATAGGGCCCGCCGTGGTTCATGGCCGCCGAGACGGCGACCCCGGTGGGCATTTTGTCGTTTAAGAGGCGGCCGACCTTGGTGCGCAGGATCGGCTCGATCGCGCCGTACTCCCGATCGTCTCTCCCGTCGCGGTGGCTGTAGATCGCCCCGGTGAGGTGGCCCTCAAGGCGCGAAGCTATCTCCTTCATCTCGGCCGTGTCTTTGGCCAGGACGATCAAAGACAAGGTACCGAAGGATTCGACCTGGAAGGCCGTGGGATCCCGCAGGAATCCCGTCCCCGAAAGACTGAAGAGGGTGGGCGAAAACCTGAATCCCGGCCCCGAAGGTTCAGGCCCTCCGGCGATGCGTTCAGCTCCACCCCGAGCCAAGCGGGCCGAGGCTTCTCGCAGCCCCTCGAGGACCTTCGGGCCAAGGAGAATCCCCGGCTCCGACCCTTCGAACGCATTCCTCACGCTGTCAACGAAGCTTCGGCCCTCTGGATTGTCGAGGAGCACGACCAGTCCGGGCTTAGTGCACATCTGGCCGGCCGCCAGCATGCAGGACTGGAAAAGCTCTCCGCCGATCTCGTCCGGCCGCTCGGCGAGGGCGCCTGGAAGAATG
>MEXZ01000110.1:9212-9991 GCA_001773855.1 Candidatus Aminicenantes bacterium RBG_13_64_14 | reverse complement strand
CGACGAGGTCAAGGAGGAGCTCGAGAAGCAGATCAGCCGCCTGGCCCAGATGCATCCGGAGTCGGCCGAGACGTCGGTCGTCCGCAACTACCTCGACTGGATGTTCATGCTGCCTTGGAACAAGGCCACGGTCGATACGCTGGACCTGGTCAAGGCCAAGGCGATACTCGACGACGACCACTACGGCCTGCAGAAGGTCAAGGAGCGCATCCTCGAGTATCTCGGCGTCCGCAAGCTGTCCAAGACGGCCAAGGGGCCCATCCTCTGCTTCGTCGGCCCACCCGGGGTGGGGAAGACCTCGCTCGGCCGGTCGATCGCCCGGGCCCTCGGCCGGAAGTTCGTCCGCATCTCCCTCGGCGGCATCCACGACGAGGCCGAGATCCGCGGCCACCGGCGGACCTACGTCGGGGCCATGCCCGGCCGCATCATCCAGGGCATCCGCAGGGCCGGCTCGGAGAATCCCGTCTTCATGATGGACGAGGTGGATAAGATCGGGGCCGACTTCCGCGGCGATCCGTCATCGGCCCTCCTCGAGGTCCTCGACCCCGAGCAGAACAACCAATTCCGCGATCATTATCTGAGTGTGCCATACGACCTGTCCAAGGTCATGTTCATCACCACGGCCAACCTCCTCGACCCCATCCAGCCGGCCTTCCGCGACCGCATGGAGGTGCTCGAGCTTCCGGGCTACACGGAGGAGGAAAAGCTCCAGATCGCCGTCCGCCACCTCATCCCGAAGCAGGTCGCCGAGAACGCCCTGACCCCGAAGCTCATCAGCT
>MEXZ01000110.1:7552-9169 GCA_001773855.1 Candidatus Aminicenantes bacterium RBG_13_64_14 | reverse complement strand
GGAAGCCGGCGTCCGCAACCTCGAGCGCGAGATAGCCTCGGTCTGCCGCAAGGTCGTCCGCAAGGTGGCCGAGGGGAGGAAGGGGCTGACAGTCGTTACAGCCCAGTCGATCGAGCGCCACCTAGGCCCGCCAAAGATCTTCAAGGACCAGCTCCTCAAGAAGGACCAGGTCGGCCTCGCTACCGGTGTCGCTTGGACGGCTACGGGCGGCGAGATCCTCTTCGTCGAAGCGACGAAAATGCCGGGCAAGGGCGCGCTGTCCCTCACCGGCTCCCTCGGCGACGTCATGAAGGAATCCGCCCAGGCCGCCCTGAGCTACGCCCGGGCCCACGCTGCGGAGTTCGGCATCGACAGCAAGATCTTCTCCCGGAACGACTTCCACGTCCACATCCCCGAGGGGGCTATCCCCAAGGACGGGCCGTCGGCCGGCGTGACCATCGCCACGGCCTTCATCTCCGTCTGCACGAACAACAAGGTCAAGTGGGACGTGGCCATGACCGGCGAGATCACCCTGCGCGGCAACGTCCTGCCCGTCGGCGGGGTCAAGGAGAAGGTCCTGGCCGCTCAACGGGCCGGCATCAGGAAGATGATCATGCCGGCCGCGAATAAAAAAGACCTGTACGAGATCCCCAAGAAGGTCATCCGCGATATGGAGTTCATCTACGTCGAGGACGTCAAGGAAGTGTTCAGCAACGCCATGGTCAAGCCCCTCGGCAAAGCGCCGAAGCTTGGTGGTGCGAGACGTAAGTAAAACGATGCAACTGAAAGAGCTAGGCGAGCGGCGGGTGATATCGCGGATCCGGCGCGCCTTCAGCGAACGCCGGACGGATATTCTCATAGGCATCGGCGACGACGCGGCCCTGGTCAGGGCGCCGAGGTCCTTATTGATGACGACGGATATCCTCGTCGAGGACCAGGATTTTCGCCGGGCCGTTCATCCACCGCGTCTCCTCGGCCGCAAGGCCCTCAACGTCAACCTCAGCGACATCGCCGCCATGGGCGGACGTCCCCTGCACGCGCTTGTCGGGATGGCGGCACCCGGGGACCTCGAGGAGAGCTGGCTCCGGCAATTCATGGCCGGGTTCCGGAGCGCAGCCCGCGAGGCCAAGGTGGCGTTGGTCGGGGGTGACCTATCTCAAGCCGACAAGGTCATGATCTCCGTCACGGTCACGGGGGAGGCGAAGTCTCCGGTAACGAGAAGCGGCGCGAGGGTGGGGGATTGGATCTTCGTCTCGGGAACACTCGGCGACGCCGCTCAGGGGTTCCGGCTCCTCGAGAAGGGCGGACTCCAGGGAAAGAGCAGGGGAGCCGGGCCGCTCCTCAGGGCTTTCCTGGACCCCACGCCGCGCTTAGAGCTCGGCGCACTCTTAGCCCGGAGAAAGCTCGCCTCGGCCATGATCGATATCTCGGACGGCCTGAGCGTGGACCTTGCCCACATCTGCGAAGAGAGCGGGGTCGGGGCGGAAATCGAATCGTCGCGGATCCCTCTCTCGGCGGCTTTGAAACAGTTCTCCACCGATCCGCTAGTCATGGCCATGAATGGGGGAGAGGACTTCGAGCTCCTGTTCACCGTCCGCCCGGACAAGCTTGCGGCCGTACGGAAGCTCGCTTTACGAT
>MEXZ01000110.1:3110-7539 GCA_001773855.1 Candidatus Aminicenantes bacterium RBG_13_64_14 | reverse complement strand
GATCGGCCGCGTCACCACCGGCAAAAAGGTCTTCTTGGTTGGTTCCGATAAAAAGAAAACGCCCCTTCGCCCGGAGGGATTCGATCACTTTTTTTCTTAAGCGGGTGTCCGGTAAGCGGCGTCAGGCCAACGGGTAATCACCCGAGAAGACGACTTCGGCCGGACCTGTTTGAAGGACTTCCCTACCCTCCAACCACTCCACCTTCAGGCTGCCCCGGGCCGTCCGGACCTTGACGGAGCGGTCGGTCAGCCCCTTGAGGATAGAAGCCACCGCCGCCGCCGCGGAGCCGGTGCCCGAAGCGAGCGTTTCCCCGACGCCGCGCTCCCAAAAGAGGACCTCTATCTCGTCCCGGCCGACGACCCGGACGAATTCGACGTTCGTCCTGTTGGGGAAGAACGGGTGCGATTCGATCTCGGCCCCCATGCCGCGCCATTCGTCCCGGGACGGAAAATGGTCGAAAAAAAGGCTGCAGTGGGGGTTGCCCATGGAAACGCAGGTGATGGGGTAGGTCCTGCGGATGACGGACAGCGGATAGTCGAGTATCCGGTCGTGGACCTGTCCGTCGGCAAAAGGGATATCCTTCGAGGTGAGGAGCGGCGCGCCGAGGCCGATCCTGACCTCGAAAAGGGGACCCCGCGAAGAGAGGATCTCGCTCGGCCGCTCTCCCGCCGCCGTCCGGAAAAGGACCTGGGGCGAGGTGATGATGCCGCTCCAGGCTAGGAAAGCGGCGGCGCAACGAAGGCCATTGCCCGAGATCTCCGCTTCGCTGCCGTCGGCGTTGAATATCCGGAAACCGGCCCGTGCCGGCTCGCCTTTTTCAGGGGTGAGAAAGATGAGGCCGTCGGCCCCGACGCCCGTGTGCCGGTCGCAGATCCGGCGGGCCAGGTCCCCGGCCGCGGCGGGATCCGTCATCCCGCCCGGGCTCGCGACCAGGAAGTCGTTGCCGAGCCCGTGGAGCTTGGTGAACCGCATCAGCGGACTTTGACGGTGGCGATGAAGTCCTGGGCCTGGCCATCGAGCTCCTGGCGGACGAGAAGGATGACCTCGTCGCCGCTTTCGGTCTGTTTCAGGATGTTCTCGAACTCCCGGACCGTGGTCACTTTCCTGCGGTTGACCTCGATGATGATCATCCCGGCGGCCAGGTTCTCACGGTAGGCTTCGCTGCCTCGACGGACCTCGGTGATCAGCAGGCCTTCGACCGTGCGGAGCCCGTAGCGGCGGGCGGTCGCTGGCGTCAGGGCGACGACGGAAAGTCCGATGTCCTTGTCGGCGCTGGCGACCTGGCCTTTTTCGGGCTCGGGATTGAGCTCATCGACGATCGCCGTTACCTTCATCTCCTTGCCGTCGCGGACGACGGTCAGGTTGACTTTGCCGCCGGGCAGCACGTCGGCAATCTTGAAGCGCAGGTCATCGCCGTTCTTGACCGGCTCGCCGTTGACCTGGACGATGACATCGTACCGCTTGAGATCGGCCTTCTCCGCCGGAGAATCGGCCTCGACGGAGTTGATGAGGGCCCCGGCCTTGGACTTGAGCTTCAATTGCTTGACCATGCCCTCCGTCAGGTCGCGGGCGTAGATGCCGATGCCCAGCCGGCCGCGGACGACCCGGCCCTTGTCCTTGAGCTGGATGACGACCTTCTTGGCGATGTTCGAGGGGATGGCGAAGCCGATGCCGATGTTGCCGGCGAAGCCCGAAGTCAGGATGGTGGAGTTGATGCCGATGACCTCGCCCTTCATATTGATAAGCGGGCCGCCGCTGTTGCCGCGGTTGATGGCCGCGTCGGTCTGGATGAAGTCCTGGTAGCTCTGGGTGTCGATCGAGCGGCCTTTGTAGCTAACGATGCCGGCCGTGACGGTGTGCTCCATCCCGAGGGGATTGCCGATGGCCAGGACCCACTCGCCGACCTTGACCAGGCCGGAGTCGCCGAGCTCGGCGAAGGGCATGTCCTTGGCCTGGATCTTGAGCAGGGCCAGGTCCGTCCCCAGGTCCGTGCCGACGATCTTGGCGTCGTATTCCTTGCCGCCGAGCGTCGTGACGGTGACGCTCGTCGTCTTGTCCTTCTCGACCATGTGGTTATTGGTCAGGATGTAGCCGTCGGCGGTGATGAAGAAACCCGTGCCGCCGACTTGGACGGTGTTGAATTCCGGCTGGTTCTGCCGCGGCTGGCCGAAGAACCTGTTGAAGAAGTCGTCGCCGAAGGGTGATTCTCCGCCGAAGCCGGAGGCCCTCGACGGTTCCCGGCGCTCGGCCTCGATGCGGACGACGGCCGGGCCGATCTTTTCGGCGATGGTCACGAAATCCAGGGTCGGCTTCTCCTGGGGCGCGGGAGAGGCGAACAAGTTCGCCGATGGAACCGAAGCCGTCCCCGACGCGAAGACGTCCGCGGCCGCCGAGTTTTTCTCGGGGAGATAGAGGAAAAGGTAGCCTGCGAGGAGCAGGCCCAGGGTAAAGCTCGAAATGGCGATCCATGCGTATTTTTTCATGCCGTGCCTCCGTAATTAGAGTTCTAAAATAGCATATCAGGTCCTAAATTTCAATTCGGCCAACCTGTTACAAACGGTAGTTCCAGGAGAAAAGTTGCGGGCCTGGACGACCGGACGCGAATTCCCAGGGACGCGATACCAATTCCAGAGAATTGGTTCATGTCCCGAATTCGCACCCGTCCGGGGGCCGGTTGCTTTCGGCCGCGAACGGGATTAATATATCCTCCCGATGCCCCGCAAGCTCAAAAAAGGCGTCCTCGTCGTCCTCGAAGGGATCGACGGCTCCGGGAAAACGACCCAGGCGCGCTCCCTCCTCAGGCGGCTCAGGTACCGCGGTTACAGGGCTGTTTTTTTCCGCGAACCGACCCGGGGGCCGTGGGGCCGGGAGGTCAAGCGCCTGGCCGCCCGGGCCGATTCTCTGACGCCGGACGAGGAGCTCGAACTCTTCGTCAGGGATAGGCGGGAAAACGTGGCGAAAAACCTCGTCCCCGCCCTCGAGGCCGGCAAGGTCGTCGTTCTCGACCGGTATTACTTCTCGACCATCGCCTACCAGGGCGCCAAGGGTATCGACACGGGTAAGATCCGCCGGATGAACGAGGTCTTCGCCGTGCGGCCCGACCTGGTCGTCGTCCTCGACGTCGACGCGAGGGCCGGCCTGGCCCGCGTCCGCGGCCGGAAGACCCGCGACGAGCTCTTCGAGCGCGAGGACTACCTCGTCCGGGTCGCCCGCATCTTCCGTGGCTTCAAGGGCCCGGAGTTCGTCCACCTCGACGGCCGGGGCGACCGCCGGGCCGTCGGCCGGGCCATTTGGGCCCGCGTCGCGCCGCTATTGTTACCCCGAACCTAGAAGCTCCGACCGCCAAACGCCGCCCGTTTCGGCACTGATGGGGTCCATGCATCTCCCCCGGCCCCCGGGAACCAGTCCCGGCGGTTCCCCCATCGGCAAGCCGATGGGCCCCCCTCCGCTACGGGGGCTATGCACGGACCCCATCACTGCCCGTGCAGCGTTTCGTCGGTCGGGCCTCCAGGACAAGGGGTGGTGTCCCCGTTTCCGGGCCTCCATCGTTCCCAAAACGGGCGGAGGACTTCGCTCCGGCGCTTTTGTTTTTTAAGGGTCGATTTGCTATGATGGCCTGAGCGCTATGAGTAACCCGGACCCGAGCCAACCGAACCTGAAGAACGCCAACTTAAAGTTACTGAAATTGAAGATCCCAGCGCTCAAGATCAAGATCCGTAGATTCAGGAAGCGCACTCTCCTCCGCGCCTTTCTCATCACCGCCCTGGCCGGACTGGCGCTCGGCTTGGGCGGCATCTTCGGTTCGTTCTACGCTATCAAAGATGACCTGCCCGATGTCGCCGATATCGAGACCTTCCGGCCCAAGCTCATCACCACGGTCTATGCGGCCGACGGCCAGCCGGTCAAGGAGTTCGCCGAGGAGCGGCGCGTCGAGGTACCCTTCGAGCAGATCCCCCGGGTCCTCATCGACGCCATCGTGGCCACGGAAGACCCGAGCTTCTTCCGCCACGGGGGCGTGGACCTTCGCGGCATCCTGAGGGCGATCAAGGCGGACGTGTTCAAGGTCTTCACCGGCCGGCGGCCCGAAGGCGGCAGCACCATCACCCAACAGCTGGCCCGTTCGCTCTTCCTCCACCGGGAAGTGAGCCTCCGGCGCAAGCTCAAGGAACTCTTCCTGGCGCGCGAGATCGAAAAGCTCTATTCCAAGGAAAAGATCTTCGAGCTCTACTGCAACCATTTCTGGCTCGGTCACGGAGCCTGGGGTGTCCAGGCCTTGTCTAGTCTCTTTTTCGGCAAGGATATAAGTGAGCTGAGCCTCGAGGAAGCGGCCCTCATCGCCGGCGTGTTCCGCGGCCCAGCCCGCTACTCCCCCTATACGAACAAGCGGGTGACTCTCGAACGCCGCAACCATGTCCTCAACCGCCTGGT
>MEXZ01000110.1:1782-2945 GCA_001773855.1 Candidatus Aminicenantes bacterium RBG_13_64_14 | reverse complement strand
CCTCAAGGTCTATACGACGCTCGACCCGACGCTTCAGCGGTACGCGGAACGAGCCCTGCACACGGGGCTCCGCGATACCGAGAACCAGAAAAACGGCTGGCGGGCGGACAAGCCGAACCTGCTCACGGGCGATCCGGACGTCGTGAAAGACCTCGTCGCCGGCGCTCAGGCCGAACTCGAAGACCAATGGCTCCTGAGCTGGGAAAGCCAGTCCGTCGAGACCGAGGAGGCTTATGACGCCGTCGTCCTCTCCGTTTCACGGACCGAAGCCACGGTCCGCGTCAAGAATTTCACCGGGAAGATGACGAACAAGGACATCGCCTGGACGAAGGCCAAATATCTGGACGCGCTCGTTAAGCGCGGCGACGTCGTCCAGGTCAAGGTCCAATCTTTCGACGAAGCGACGAAGGAGGCCCGGGTATCCCTCGACCAAAAGCCCGTCCGCAACGGCGGCTTCGTCGCCGTCGACCCCCAGACGGGACAGGTCAAAGCCCTGGTCGGCGGCTATTCCTTCCGCGACAGCCAATTCAACCGGGCCGTCCAGGCGCCGCGGCAGACCGGCTCGGCCATCAAGCCCCTCCTCTACACCGCCGCCTTGGAGCACGGGTTCACCCCGGCCAGCGTCATTGTCGACGAACCGGTGACCTTCATCGATCGCTGGAGCGGTGAACCCTGGTCGCCCAAGAACTATGACCGGAGGTACAAGGGCGCGGTCACCTTCAGGACCGGCCTCGAGCAATCGCGCAACGTCGTTACGGCCATCCTGCTCGACAACATCTCGCCCCAGGTCGGCGTCGAATACTGCCGCCGCTTCGGGATCACGTCGCCTCTTTACCCGTTCCTCTCACTCAGCCTGGGGACGTTCGAAGTCACCCTGCTCGAAATGGTCTCCGCGTTCTCGACGTTCCCCAACAAGGGCGTCCGGTTCCAGCCCTACTTCATCACCCGCATCGAAGACAAGGACGGCAACGTCCTCGAGGAGGCGCGGGTGGAATCGAACGAGGTCATTTCCCCCCAAACCGCCTACATGATGACCTACCTGATGCGCGGCGTCGTGGAGTCGGAGGGCGGGACGGGGGTGGCCGCCAGCGTCCTCGGCTGGCCGCTGGCCGGCAAGACCGGTACGACCGACAAGTACTCGGACGCCTGGTTCATCGGCTTCT
>MEXZ01000110.1:966-1754 GCA_001773855.1 Candidatus Aminicenantes bacterium RBG_13_64_14 | reverse complement strand
CGGCCACGACATGCAGGTGCCCCTCGGGGAAAGGCAGACCGGGGCTTCGGCCGCGCTGCCCGTCTGGCAGGATTTCTTTACCCGGATCATCGACGACGTCAAGAAAAAGGCCGAAACGGACGGCATCGTGGATTTCCAGCCCCCGGACTTCGAGGTCCCGCCGAACCTCGTCTTCGTTGAGATCGACAAGAAGACCGGGCTCCGGGTGATGGACTTCTGCCTCTACCCGTTCCTGGAGGTCTTCTTCCCCGGCACGGAGCCGACTCGGTTCTGCACGCTTGCCGACCACATGCGGGTCCTGGAGTATTACCCCACCGGCAAAGCCGTCGAAGATCGCTGACAAAAAAAAGGAGGCGTCCCTCCCCAACCGGCCATGGGAGGAGGGACGCCCCCAACAGTGGAAAGGGGTTGCTACTTCTTTCTGACGCTACCGCCCGAAGCGCTCCGTGAGCCCGAAGACGAACCGCGGGACGCGGACCCCGAACTGCGGGAGCCGGAGCTGCGCGACACGCTGCCCGAAGAGCTCCTGGAGCCCGAAGACGATGAGCCGACCCGGGCCGAACTGCGCCCCGACGATGAACTTCCCTTGCCGACAGACGATCTGCTCGGCGTTCCCCGGACCGTGGACGGCCGGGAATAAGGACCCGTAAAGGTCCTGGCTCTTGACGCGCCGCCGTCCCCATAGGTCACGGGCCGCTTGATGGCGGGGGATGAGGGATAGCCGTTGGCCGTCCTCGGGCTGCCCACCCCGGCCGTTGTCCTTGTGACGGCCGGCGAGCTGTTGTACC
>MEXZ01000110.1:603-918 GCA_001773855.1 Candidatus Aminicenantes bacterium RBG_13_64_14 | reverse complement strand
TCTTGCGCTCCGCCGAGCCCGAGGCTTTGGCCGGGCCGGACGACTTGGCCGAGCCCTTATCCGGGCTCTTGACCGTCTGCGGTTTCGCCGACGTTCCGGACGCCGGGCCTTGGGGTTTGCCCGTCGCGTCCGGTTTCCGGATCGTCCGGGGGCTCGCCGGAGATGTGCCGATTGCGTCGCGGCCGATCCGCCTGTCCTGGGTGAGCCCGGTCGAACGGTCGTCTTTCCGGAGCAACACCCGGTTCCCATCGAGCGGCTGGACGGAGATCTTCGTCCCCGCCGGCCTGAGGCTTATGTTCCGGCTCGTCAGGCTCA
>MEXZ01000110.1:457-547 GCA_001773855.1 Candidatus Aminicenantes bacterium RBG_13_64_14 | reverse complement strand
GCCGAAGTCGAGTCCCCAGTGCCAGCGTCCGTAGTGGGACGTCGACCAGCCCCAAGGCTCATACGGCCACCAGGTCCACCCGGACAGGGG
>MEXZ01000110.1:0-355 GCA_001773855.1 Candidatus Aminicenantes bacterium RBG_13_64_14 | reverse complement strand
CTCGTCGAGCTCGGCTTCGAAGTCGGACAACTCCTCGGGCATATAGCTTTTGGCATATTGACGGCCGGTCACGGAATTCCGGGACTCGTTGAACTTGTCGAAGCCGTCGTTGGCCACCGCGATGAACGATGACGGCTTCGAGGCGAAGCGGCCTTCGGAGATCTCGAGCCGCTGCGAGGCCTTGAGCAGGGTCGAACCCTCCTCGCCGGCGGCCTCGATGAGTCCCTGATAGACCTGGATCTCCGTGTCCCGGTTCTCCCGGCGCTGCGAGGCCTTGAGCAGGGTCGAACCCTCCTCGCCGGCGGCCTCGATGAGTCCCTGATAGACCTGGATCTCCGTGTCCCGGTTCTCCCGG
>MEXZ01000109.1:12137-16920 GCA_001773855.1 Candidatus Aminicenantes bacterium RBG_13_64_14 | reverse complement strand
CTCGTGCGTGAGGGTTTCGACGTCGCCGGGATCGACATCGTCTTCGACCCCCGGAACAGGAAGAAAGGGCTTTTCGAAGTCAAAGAGAAAGCCGAAAAGCTCGGCCGGCGGTTCCTGCCCATCGAGGGCGACATCGCCCGGCTCGAGGACCACGACCGGATGCTCGACGCGGCCTTCGGGGAATTCGGCGCGATCGACGTCCTGGTCAACAACGCCGGCATCGCCTCGGCGAAACGCGTCGACATCCTGGAGACGGCGCCGGAAAGCTACGACCGGCTCCTCAGCGTCAACGCCCGGGGGCCGTTCTTCCTGACCCAGAACGCGGCCAGGAGGATGGCCGCGCGGAAAGAAGCGCGTCCGGGCCTTCCCCCGTCCATCATCTTCATCACCTCCATTTCGGCCGTCGTCTCCTCGACCTCGCGGGCCGAGTACTGCGTCTCCAAGGCGGCCCTGAGCATGACCGCCGCCCTTTTCGCCGACGCCCTGGCGGCCAAGGGCATCAACGTCTACGAGATCCGGCCGGGGATCATCTCCACCGACATGACCGCCGGCGTCAAGGACAAGTACGACCGCCTCATCGCCGGAGGCCTCGTCCCCCAGGGACGCTGGGGCCTGCCCGATGATGTCGGCAGGGCCGTTGCCGCGCTGGCCCGGGGCGACCTCGCCTACTCGACCGGGGCCATCGTCGAAGTCAGCGGCGGCCTGAACATCCGCCGGCTCTGAGCCGCCCCGAAGCGCGCTTGGAGGACCGCGGCCGGTATGGTATCCTAGTCAGTAACGGAGGGAAAAATGACCGAACGGAAAAACCAAAGCCGCATTTTCTGGGGCCTGTTGCTCATCGTCCTGGGCGTCATCTTCCTGCTCGACCGGATGGGACGCCTGGATTTCGGCGACCTCGTCGGGCACTACTGGCCCGTCATTTTCATCCTTATCGGCATCTCGATCCTTCTCAGCAACAATTTCCAGAACGTCGGGTCGGGGATCTTCTTCATCCTCTTCGGCGCCTTCTTCCTCCTCATCCGGCTGAGGGTTTTCGACCAGGCCGTCTGGCGTTATCTCTGGCCCCTGGCCATCATAGGAGTCGGTCTCTGGATCCTCATCCGCCCGGCCTGGCGCCCCGATAAAAAAAAAATTAATGAAATGACCGCCGACGACCTGGCCATCAGCCAGGTCCTCTCGGGAACTTCACGCAAAGTCGAATCCCAGAACTTCAAGGGCGGCAAGGCCGACGTCGTCCTCGGCTCGGCCGAAGTCGATTTCCGCGGGGCGCGCCTCTCCGGCGGCCAAGCGACCCTGCTGCTTTCCGTCGTCCTCGGCAGCATCGAGCTCACCGTCCCGCACGAGTGGCAGGTCGTCCTCGAGGGGACGCCCGTCCTCGGCTCGATGGACAGCCTCAAAAAGACGATCCCCGACGCCGAGAAAACGGGGACGCTTTTCATCAAGGGGTCGGCCGTCCTCGGCTCGATCGAGATCAAAGAGTAGGTCCAGCATGAAGAAATTCCTGTTCTGGTTTCTGGCCGTCGTCATCACCCTCGGTTCCGCCGTCTATCAGCAGAAGACGGGCCCAACCCACGACCTGCGGGGGAAGGTCGTCGTGGAGGGGACCGAGATCAAATACAAACTGCCGCGAACCGCCGAAACCGTCCGCGACGCCGAGGTGGCCATCGCGGCTCCCGCCCCGCTCCTTGGATACCTCGAATACAAGAGGTTCAAGACCGACGACGACTGGACCCGGGTCCCGCTCGCGCGGGAAGGCGACCGGCTGGTCGGCCTGTTGCCCAAGCAGCCGGCAGCCGGGAAGCTCGCTTATAAGGTCTCCCTGACCGCAGGATACGTGGCCACCGCCATCACGGGAGAGGATCCCGTGGTCATCCGGTTCAAGGACCCAGTCCCGGCCTGGGTCATCTTCCCTCACGTGCTGGTCATATTCGCGGCGATGCTCTTCTCGACGGCGGCCGGGCTGGCCGCACTCGACAAGAAGCGCAACCCTCGGCGATTCGTCCTCTGGGCGGTCGGCCTGCTCTTCGTCGGGGGCTTCGTCCTCGGGCCGCTTATGCAGAAGTTCGCTTTCGGCGTCGCCTGGACCGGCTTCCCGCTGGGCATGGACCTGACGGACAACAAGACCCTCATCGCCTTCCTGTTCTGGATCGCCGCCCTCATCGCCGGCCGTAAGGGAAAACCGGCCCGGCCCTTCGTGCTGGCGGCGTCTCTCGTTACGCTGTTGATCTTCCTGGTCCCTCACAGTCTGCTCGGCTCCGAACTCGATTACTCGAAGATGCAATAAGCCGCACCCAGCGGGCTCCGTTGACCTGCCCGGATTGCTCTGATATTCTATAATTCCTATAATTAATATAGGGTATGCGCTTCGGCAAACTGAGCCTGGGCGTCAAGGAGGAAAGAATGAAACGATTTTTCGCCGTTTTCGCGGCCATCGTAGCGGTCATGGCCCTCAGCGCGTGGGCGGCCGAAGAGATCCCCGGCAGCGTCAAGGCGCTCGTCCAGCAGAAGTGCGCCGGTTGTCATAAAGGGAATCATCCCCCCAAAGGGCTGAACCTCGAGCCGGCCAACATCGCCGCCATCCTCGACGCACCGAGCAAAGAGGTCCCCACCCTGAAGATCATCGACACGAAATCGCCCGGATCGAGCTACCTCCTCAAGAAGGTCCGCCGGCAAAGCGATATCGCCGGAAGCGGCATGCCCCCGAGAAAGGCCCTGACGGCGGAGGACCTTCAAATCATCGAAACATGGGTCGCCGGGCTCAAGCAGTCGTTCGTCCCCATCGGTTTCAATTACCGGACGTTCTGACGCCCTCCCGCTTCACTTGAGCTGGAAGCGGACGGTCACGGTGAAGACGACGGGAACGGCCTTGCCGTTGACGACCATCGGCTCGTAGATCCACTGGCGGACGGCGTCGATGGCCGCCTGGTCGAGGAGCGGTATGGAGCGCAGGATCATGATGTCGACAACCTTGCCCGCTTCATCGGTCTTGACGCCGAGGATGACGACGCCGTCGACCATGGACTGCCTGGCGATCTCAGGGTAGACCGGAGGGACTTCCTTGACGAACTTGGGCGGCTTGATGTCGTTGATCGCCCTAACCGCACCCTGGGCAAACTTGTCCATGGCATCTTCCTTCGTACCCTCGTTGAGGACGAAGCGGACGGTCACGGTGAAGAGGACCTTCCGGGCTTTCCCGCTGATGATTATGGGTTCGTACCTCCACTGCCTGACCGCGTCGATGGCCGCCTGGTCGAGGAGCGGTATGGAGCGCAGGATCATGATGTCGACAACCTTGCCCGCTTCATCGGTCTTGACGCCGAGGATGACGACGCCGTCGACCATGGACTGCCTGGCGATCTCAGGGTAGACCGGAGGGACTTCCTTGACGAACTTGGGCGGCTTGATGTCGTTGATCGCCCTAACCGCACCCTGGGCAAACTTGTCCATGGCATCTTCCTTCGTACCCTCGTTGAGGACGAAGCGGACGGTCACGGTGAAGAGGACCTTCCGGGCTTTCCCGCTGATGATTATGGGTTCGTACCTCCACTGCCTGACCGCGTCGATGGCCGCCTGGTCGAGGAGAGGGATGGACTTCAGGACCTTGGCATCGACAACATTGCCCTGCTCGTCGGTCTTGGCTTCGAGGATGACGGTGCCCTCGACCCGGGCTTGGCGGGCAATCGGCGGATAGATGGGAAGGACTTCCTGGACGCGCTTGGGCGGCTTGATGTCGCCCACGGCCCGGACGGCGTCTCCTTCGAACTTCTGAAGCTCCTGGGCGCTCACGACTCCGCCGGCGACTCCGCCTTTGACTCCTCCCTCGACGCCCTTGGACACGCCGCCCTGAACTCCGCCGGTGACGCCGCCAATTCCGCTCACGACTCCGCCATGGACACCGCCGATCTCGCCGGCTTTCGGCTTCTTCTCGTCGTCGAGAGTGAACTGGAGTGTCACCGTGAACGTGACCGGCCGGGGTGTACCATTGATGACCATGGGCTCGTAGACCCATTGTTTAAGGGCGTCCACGGCCGCCTGGTCGAGCAGCGGAACCGACCTCAGGACCTTCACCTCGATGACCTGCCCGTAGACATCTGTCGTCGCCTCGGCGATGACGACGCCTTCCACCCGGGCTTGGCGGGCGATTTTAGGATAGACCGGTTCGACTTCCTTGATGAGCTTGGGCGGCATGATCTTGGCGCTTCCGGCGACACCGCCGACGACCCCGCCGAGAACCCCGCTCCAACGGACGAGTCTCAGGGAGATGAAATACGGTTTGAGCTCGGTGTCCTCGAAGCCGAATACGGCGGCGCTCTTGTCGGGAAGCGTGAACTCGGAGTCGATCAGGTTGGTTTTTGTGTCCCGGCTCTGCTCATAGACCTCGATCCGGAACTGGTTGCGCTCGGGGTGCCGGCCCGGCGTGACTATGACCAAGTATTCCTGTCCGTTCAGCCGGAACATGTGGAAGGCCTTATCGGTCTTCCCCTTTTCCCAGACCAGGGCGGCTTCGGTCAGAAGGCCGACGTCCTTCAGGTTGTAGACCTTCTTGATCTGCTGTTCGGCGGCCAGGTCCTGTTCGAGCTCGAAATTAGCGAAGTTCATGAACTTGAGGAAAGACGAGGTGACCGGCTTGGCTGGTTCGGGCGATTTCTCCCGGACGCCTTCGAGGATCCTCATCTTCAGCTCGAATCCCGAGGGAGCTGTCTTGGGGCCCTGAATGGGATCATCGCTGCCCGCCGCGGCCGGAAGCGCCGTCCCCCAAGTCCCGAGGAAAACTCCCATGACC
>MEXZ01000109.1:254-12050 GCA_001773855.1 Candidatus Aminicenantes bacterium RBG_13_64_14 | reverse complement strand
GGGGCTTCCGGGACTGACGTCCCGCGGCCCGATTGGGAGGAGATCCGCCCCCAAAGGTCCGCGGGCATTCCGACCCGGTCAGAGGAGACGAAGAGCCTTCCGGCCTCCGCCCGACTGAGGAGCCGGGACTGGCAGCGCGGACAGCTTTCCATGTGGCTCCGGATGAGAAAAGCCCGGAGCGGACGGATGGGCAAAGCGGCGTAGATGAAATCAACCATTCTGCAAAAGGCCATGATTGTTCTCCAATAAGGCTTTGATCTTCCGGCGGGCGTTGAAGAGATAGACGCGGGCCGTCGAGGCCGAACAGTCGAGGACCTCGGAGATGTCCCGGGCCGAATAGCCCTCGTTGGCCCAGAGGCAGAGCGCCGTCCGCTCCCTTGGCGAGAGCCTGGTCAGGAGGGCCGAAGGAAGCGGCTCGGGGTCGGCGGAATGGGGATTTCCCCCCCGTTCGGCGACGGCCGGCTCGAACCGGGCCCGCGCCGTAAACTCGGAAAAGCGCCGTTTCTTCTTGATCATGTCGAGCGACCTCCTGTAGACGATGGTCAGAAGCCAGGTCTTGAAATTCCTCATCGGGTCGTAGCGGTCGAGATGACGGAAAACCTGGATGAAGGTCTCCTGGCAAACGTCCTCGGCGTCCTCCCTGTTACCGACGACGTTGAGGGCCACCGCCATGACCAGCTTCCCATAAGCATCGACCATCGCCCGGCTGGAAACGGGGCTCCCCCGCAAACAGCCTTCGATGATCTCTTTCTCTTCCACGGCGGGCCTCTTCTGTTCGTCCATACGAGAATACGCCGTCCCCCCGGGGGGCGTTTAGGGGGAAGCGCGCCCCACCTCCTATTCCTACACCTTTCCGCCGGGGGTGTCACCTATGTATCTGAACGAGCCCAGGGCGGCGGCCGATAGAGGGGCACATCCCGAACCTCTTTTGACATTCAGCGGCATCTTTGTTAAATTCATTCCCACATGGCCGAGAGACAGCGCAAAAGACCGAAACGGACGCCGCCGGACGCATCTGCCACGCCCGCCTTCGTGGTCGGCGAAGACCGCTACAAGGCGCTCGTCGAACAGCTCCCCGTCGGCGTCTACCGCACGACCCTCGACGGCATGATCATCGAGGCCAACTCCGCCCTGGTCCGGATGCTGGGCTACAAGAGGCCTCAGACCCTCTTCAACTGCAACGTCAAGGATTTCTACGTCAGGGGCGAGGACCGCTCCCGGCTCATCGAGAAATTGTCTTCGCAGCCCATATCGTTCCAGGAGTTCGAGATCCGGCGCGCCGACGGCCGGAGATTCTGGGTTCGCGACTATTGCCGCGGCGTCAAGGGGCCCGATGGGTCGATCCACCATCTCGACGGCATCCTCGTCGACATCACCGAGAGGAAGACGACGGATAGGAAGCTCAAGCTCACCCTGCGCAAGCTCCGATTGACCAACGAAAAGTACGAAAACCTGTCCCTGACCGACCATCTCACCGACCTCCATAACCGCCGGGGCTTCTTCACATTCGGCCTCCAGCAGATGAAGATCGCCAAGCGCCTCAAGGAAGACAATTACCTGCTCTTTCTCGATATCGACAACCTCAAAGAGGTCAACGACGCGCACGGCCACGCGGTCGGGGACCAGCTCCTGCAGGGCGTCGCGACCATCCTCAAGAACACGCTCCGGGAATCCGATGTCATCGGCCGGATCGGCGGGGACGAGTTCGCAGTCCTGGCCATGCGCTCCAAGGGCCTGGGCGAACGGGCCCTCCTCGCCCGGATCGAGGAGGGCGTCCAGAGGTTCCGCTTGAAAAAGTTCGGGCACCTGCGCCTGTCCGTGAGCATGGGCTTGGTCCGCGTCGACCCCCAGAAATACCAGCAGCTCGACGATTTCCTGGCCCACGCCGATTTCCTGATGTATCAACAGAAGAGAAGCAAGGAAAGAGAAGGAAAACACCCATGAAAAAGCCGAAAATCTTTTTTGTCATCGTTCCCCTCGTCATGCTGGCCGTGTTCGCCGTATCGGCGGCCCAGGACAAACCCGCGGAGAAGGTCGCCGCTCTGGCCGGCCCGCGTCCCCTCGCCCTTCAGGACATCCTGGCCTGGAAATCGATCGGCTCGGCCGAGCTCTCCCCCGACGGGAACTGGTTCATGTACAAGTTAAGCCCTCTCGAAGGAGAGAGCGAAATCGTCATCCGTCAGACGAAGGGGACCAAGGAGCATCGGTTCCCGATCGGTGAAGCCCCGCGGTTCGGCGCCTCCGCCAGGACCGGTTTTTCGTCGGACTCGAAATGGGCCGCATTCCTGTCATACCCCGGCTCGAAAGAAACGAAGGCCATGCGGAAAGAGAAGAAGAGGGTCATGACGACGGCCGTCCTGACGAACCTGGCCACGGGCGATAAAACGGAATTCGAAAAGGTCCGCAGCCTCAGTTTCTCGGGCGAGAACCCGGGCTTTTTGGCCCTCCACCGGTACGCCCCGGAGAGCCAGGAGAAAGAGAAGGACAAGTGGACGGGCTCCGACCTCGTTCTCCGCGAACTCGCCACGGGGAAAGAGGTCAACGTCGGCAACGTCGCCGAATTCGCCTTCGACAAGTACGGAACGCGGCTGGCCGTGGTCATCGACGCCCAGGGCCAGGCCGGAAACGGCATCCAGCTCCGGGACATGGCCTCGGGCACGGTCGTCTCGCTCGACAACGACAAGGCCGCGTACAAGTCCCTGTCCTGGACGGAAAAGGGGGAGGCCTTCGCCGCTCTCAAGGGCAAAGAGGACAAAGCTTACGAAGACAAGCTCTGGACCATCGTCGCCTACGCCGGATTCCAGGAACCCAAGGGTCCCCGGAAAACCGTTTACGATCCGGCCGGAGACAAGTCCTTTCCCGAAGGCATGACCGTCAGCCCCAACCGCGCTCCGGCATGGACGGAGAGCTTCGACGCCATCCTCTTCGGGATCCATGAGGCCAAGAAGAAAAAGGACGCCGACAAGAAAGACGCCGACAAAAAAGGACCGCCGGCCCCGCCCGCGGGACCGGCCGACGAATCCGAGGAAGATATCCCGGACCTGGTCATCTGGCACGGGCTGGACAAGCGTCTGCAGTCCCAGCAGCAGGTCCAGTCGCAGTCGGACCTGAATTACAGCTATCTCGCCGAGTACCGGGTCAAAGAGGAGACTTTCGTCCGTCTGGCCGACGACGACCTCCGCGAGGTCGAGCCGGCGCCCAAGGCCCGATTCGCCGTCGGCCAGGACGACAGGGCCTACGAACTCGATGGCAATCTCGACGGCCGAAACTTCCAGGATATCTACGTCATCGACATGAAGACCGGCGCCCGGACCCTGGCCCTCAAGAAAAACAGGTACTATTTCGGGACGCTTTATGGCGGCGGCCATTTTCTTTATTACGATGACGGCCATTTCTACAGCTACGACATGACGATGGGCCGGTCCGTCAACATCACCAAGGACGTCCCCGCCTCGTTCATCAACGAGGCCGACGACCACAACGTCGCCAAGCCGCCGGACTTCCCGGTCGGCTCGACCAAAGACGGACTGAACGCGCTCCTCTCGGACGGCTGGGACATCTGGAGCGTGCCCGTCCGCGGCGGCGGGAAAGGGGTCAATCTGACCGGGAACGGCGCCAAGGACAAGATCCGTTACCGGAGGGCGCGGATCGACCCCGAGGAAAAGGCCGTCGACCTCGACCAGCCTCAGTACTTCGCCGCGTTGGGCGAATGGACGAAAAAGGCCGGCATCGCCCGGCTCGAAAAAGGCAAACCGGATCCGACGCTGCTCCTTTGGGACGACGCCGGGTTCGGCGGCCTGGCCAAGGCGAAAAAGGCGGAGGTCTATATCTATACGCGCGACACGTATAAGGATTATCCGGACTATTACGTGACCGACGCCCTGCTCAAGAACGGGCAAAAGATCACCGAGGCCAATCCCCAGCAGAAGGATTTCCTGTGGACGAGCGGGCAGATGCTGCTCGACTACACGAGCGCCAAGGGCGACAAGCTCCAGGCGGCGCTCTTCCTGCCGGCTAACTACGAGAAGGGCCGGATGTACCCGACGCTCGTTTACTATTACGAAAAGATGTCCCCGCAGCTCAACCGCTACACTCAGCCCTCGGCCAACGGCTTCAACAAGTCCGTCTACACGAGCAACGGATACGCCGTCCTGATGCCCGACATCACCTACAAGATCAACGACCCCGGCATGTCGGCGGTTTGGTGCGTGCTTCCCGCGATCGAGGCGGCGGTCGCCGCTGGTGTCGTCGACCGTTCGAAGATCGGGCTCCAGGGCCATTCCTGGGGAGGCTACCAGACGGCCTTCCTCATCACCCAGGCCGACTTCGCCGCGGCCGTGGCCGGGGCTCCTCTGACCAACATGATCAGCATGTACAGCTCCATCTACTTTAACAGCGGGTCGGCCAACCAGCCGATCTTCGAGAGCAGCCAGGGCCGGTTCAAGGGCGGCTATTGGGACAACCTCGAGGCCTACCAGCGGAACTCGCCTGTCTATTACGCCGAGCGGGTCAAGACGCCTCTCATCATCCTCCATAACGACAAGGACGGCGCGGTCGACTGGAATCAGGGTATTGAGTATTACAACACCCTTCGCCGATTGAAGAAACCCGTCATCATGCTTCAGTACGTCGGCGAGAACCACGGCCTCCAGAAACCGATGAACCAAAAAGACTACACGGTGCGGATGAAGGAGTTCTTCGACCACCACCTTATGGGCAAGCCGGCCCCGGCCTGGTACACGGAAGGCGTCTCCCAACTCAAGCTCAAGGACCACCTCAAGGAGCGGGCCAAGGACCTGAAGCCGGCCGAAAAAGCAGAGAAAAAGGAACCCGAGAAAAAGTGAATGCTGAAGGGACGGGGGAGTCTCCGGGCCGCTGACTCGGAGTTGAGCCCCGCCGCGTTTCCGCGGTTTCCTGGAAAGCGGCGCCTGAAACCGGACTCTTTTGGGCTTGAAAAGAAGGCTGGCTGGCGAGGCGCCAAGGTTTCAAAGGAAAAGGAAGCGGGGCTAAGGAGGATCCCTCTCCAGCCAGCGCTTTTATTATAGGTGAGGTATTTCTCGCTTGTCAATCTCAAATTGCATTGTTTACGAAATATTTCTTCGCCGGCGCCAACGCCGATTTGCGGATCTTTGCAAATCGGTGCAAAAGCGCCGCTCAGTATTAACCCTGAGCATACCCCGGGCTTCAGGCCGGGGAAGCGAATGGGTTGAAATTGCGGCGGTTTAATGTATACTAATTATATAGGATTTATGCAGAACAGGAAGCTTAATGCGCACCAGTGTCAAAATAGCCATACTCGCCTTGGCGACCTTCCTGAGCCTGGCCGGCTGGAGGGGGATCAACGCCCTGCTCGGCCGGGACGCGCCGAGGGCGGCATCCTTCGCTTCGGGAGGACAGGACATGCCTAACAAGGTAAAAAAGACGGATAAGGAATGGAAGGCCACGCTCACGCCGGAGCAGTACGACGTCATGCGCAAGTGCAGCACGGAGGAGCCCTTCACCGGAAAGTACAACGACTTCTGGGAGAAGGGCGTCTACATCTGCGCCGGATGTGGAACGCCTCTTTTCCTTTCCGACGCGAAATACGAGCACAGCACGGGCTGGCCGAGCTTCGCGGCTCCCGTGGAGGAGAAGAGCTTCGAATACCGCGACGACTATTCCCTGCTGACGAAGCGCATCGAGGTCCGCTGCGCGGGCTGCGGCGCCCACCTGGGCCATATCTTCGACGACGGTCCGGCGCCGACGTTCCTCCACTACTGCATCAACTCCGCGGCCCTGGATTTCAAGCCCGAAGCGCAAGCAAATGCCGCGGGCCGGGAGACGGCGGCCGCGGCTACGGAAACGGCGACCTTCGCGGCCGGCTGTTTCTGGGGCGTGGAACATAAGCTAGGAAAGGTTCCCGGGGTCGTCTCCACTGTCGTCGGCTACACCGGGGGGAAGACCGTCAACCCGACCTACGAGGAGATCTGCACGGACAGGACGGGTCATGCCGAGTCCGTCCAAGTGACCTTCGACCCGAAGCGCATCAGCTACGCTGAGCTCGTCCGCCAATTCTTCGGGATCCACGACCCGACGCAGGTCGATCGCCAAGGGCCCGATCGCGGCACCCAATACCGGTCGGCCATCTTCTTCCACGGCGAAGCCCAGAGGGAGACGGCCCGTCTCGTGATGGATGAGGTCGAAAAATCGGGCCAATACAAAAAACGACTGGCCACGGAGCTCGTCCCGGCGTCAGCCTTCTACAAGGCGGAAGAATACCACCAGAAATACTACGAGAAGCACGGCGTCGTCTGTTATTGAAGCTCACTAGGTTGGCCATAAAACGGTGTCCACTTTAAAAGACAGTCCGCCCTCCACGCTGAACGGCCTCACCGGGGGCGCCTGGCGGAAACTTCTGGCACGAATCTTGAAGTGGTAACAGAGGACCAGGAGGACAGGATGAACAGGGCGGAAATCAAGGCCGCTATCAGGGGCGAAAGGCCTGAACGGGCCGGTATTGGCCTGGAAAAGGGCGGAAATGTAAAGTTTTTTATTGACAAGGCCAGCCGGATATTATATTATCCTCACTTCATTTGCGACGGTCCCACCCTCAGGGGGTGAAACGATTACAGCCTCGGCTCCGTTGAAAGAACTGGAGTCTAGGGCTAGAAAAAATGAAAAAAGAGCTTTACTTTTGGAACGAAAAGCTTATTATTATAGTATTCCTATCATAATAGTAGCTCAACGGAGATGATCATGGCTTCTCAATACAAATACAAGAATGAAGAAATCCTTCAGCTGATCCCGAGGACGCCCGGGGGCAAGCTCTTTTCGGACGAAGAGGAGACGTTCCCGGCGGCCGGCGCATCCGGCCTCGGTGCGCGGCTGGTGGCGCCGAAAAACGGCAATGGCGGGAACGGCAAGGGCCTGAACTCGCCGGAGGACATCGAGCAAACCGCCGACCTGGTCAAGATCTATCTCCGGGAAATGGGCAGCATCCTGCTCCTCTCCAGGGACCAAGAGATCCAGCTAGCCCGGAGGATGGAGCGGGGCGAAAAGGCCATCCGCAAGGCTCTGGTCAGGACCCCGTTCACGCTCGAGGAGTTCCACTCGCTCGGAACCCTGCTGAAGAAGAGCCCCGAAACCCTCATCAAGCACTTCACCGCCCCAGAAGAGGATTACTCCGAGCACGGCCTCGAGGCCAGGAGACTCGATGTCTTGGATAGGATGCACAAGATCCGGACCCTCAGCGGCCGGCTCCGGTCGATCCGGCCTCTCGTCCGCAACCGTTTCGCCAGGGGCCGGCTCGTCGTCCGAATCATCCGTTTGGCCCGGGAGCTCGAGATCAAGCCTGAGCATCAGGATCGGATCGTCCAGTCCGTCCAGCTCCGTCTGAAAGAGAACCTCAAGCGGGCGTCCAAGCAAGCCCGCAAGGACGACAGGGCTATCCTCCAGGCCATCCAGTCCGGGCGCCGGGCCCGGGAGAGGGCCAAGAGCGACCTCGTCTCGGCCAACCTGCGACTCGTCGTCTCCATCGCCAAGAAATATCAGGGCCGGGGCCTCCAGCTCCTCGACCTCATCCAGGAAGGGAACATCGGGCTGATGCGGGCCGCCGAAAAATTCGATTACCGGAGGGGTCATAAATTCTCGACCTACGCGACGTGGTGGATCCGCCAGTCCATCACCCGGGCCATCGCCGACCAGGGCCGGACGATCCGCATCCCGGTCCACTTGACGGAAACCATCCACCGGCTCAAGAAGATCTCCCAGACGTCCGTCCAGGAGGATGGGAAGATGCCCAACCCCGAAGAGCTCGCCCGTAGGATGAACCTCCCCGTCAACAAGGTCCTGGAGATGCTCTACTCCTCCCAGGATCCCGTCTCCATCGAGACGCCTCTCGGGGAGAACGGCGAGGGCTCGCTCGGCGAGCTCCTGGAGGACAAGTCCTTCCCCTCCCCTCCCGACACCGTCATCCACATCAACCTCCGCGAGCAGATCGAAGCGGCGCTGCGCACCCTGCCCGAGCGGGAGACCTTGGTCCTGAGGATGAGATACGGCCTCGGGGACGGCCGCGAGTACACGCTCGAAGAAGTCGGCCAGCATTTCAAGCTGACCCGGGAGAGGATCCGCCAGATCGAGCTGAAGGCTCTCAAGGCCCTTCAGCTCTCGGCCCCCGGCCAGAAGCTCAAGTCCTTCTGACCGGCCGCCCTGCCGGCGGGGACGGAGTTTTATTTCCGCCTCAGGTGGCCCCATGAGCTATGAAAAGATCGGCTTTATCGCCCCCTCCACCTGCCTGTCCGCCAAGGAAAAGCCGGTCCTGAATAGGACGGCCCGTTTTCTCAAGCAGGCCCTGGGCGTCGAGGAGCCCTATTTCAGCCCCCATCTATTCTCGAGCGACGCCGAGATCGACCACGTCACCGCCCCCGTCGAAGCGCGCGCCGAGGTCTTCAAGAAGGCCATCCGGGAGCTCGACCTCATCATCTCAGTCGCCGGGGGGACGGGCGCGGAGGACCTCGTCCGTGAGATCGACGGCAAGGACCTCCGCATCATCCGCGACAGGCGCCCCCTGTTCATCGGATTCTCCGATTTCACCTTTCTCCTCAACGAGATCTACCATGCCTGCCGCGTCCCGGTCATCTACTTCCCCTCCCTCAAGGTCGGCAAGGGCGACTTCCGGAATCTGCTGGCGCTCATCAGCGGGGACGAGATCCAGTACCGCGGCGCGTCCTGGCTGACCCCTCCCCCGCCGCGAAGGCTCTCCGGCATCCCCCTCGGCGGCAACCTGTCGACGTTCGTCAATTTTCTCAACCGCGGCGTTCCCCCCAAGTTCAGCTGGAAACGCCACATCCTCTTTTTCGAGGACGTCCAGGTCGACGTCGAGGATCTCCACCGCCTGCTCGCGGCCCTCCGGCGCCACCATGTCTTCGCCGGGATCAAGGGGATCGTCGTCGGCTCGGTCAGCCCGCCGGGCAAGAACTCCTCCTCAAAGGAGCCCGGAAGGGACGCCGTCCGGTTCATCCTCTCCTACCTCGCCGATGTCATCAAGGAGCGGCGGCAGCAGGGCCGTCCGCTGCCGATCCTGACCGTGTCCAACTTCGGCCACGACATCCGGCGGAACCTCATGGCCGTGCCCATCGGCGGTCACGTCACGATCTCGAGGTCGAAGAGGATCTCTTTCCGGCTCAAGAAGCGGCCGGCCCGCAATGGCTTGGCCGCCTGAGCCCCCCCTCGTTCGCGAAGCGCTACCCTCTCAGATGGATGAGGGCCTGCATGGCGGCTACGCATCCTTCGCCGGCGGCGGCGACGACCTGGAGCCCGCCGCAGGTGATGTCCCCCGCGGCGAAGACGCCGGGGATGTTGGTCCGCTGGAAACGGTCCACGGCGACGCACTGCTTGTGGTCCAGGACGAGCCCGGCCCGCTCGAACAGCGGACCGGCCGGGATCTCGCGGAATAAGAAGACGGCCGAAACCGGGACGGTTTCCAACCCGGTCGCGCTCTCCACGAGGACGGCTTCCACCCGGTCGTCGCCACGGATCTCCTTGATCTTCCCGTCCCTGCGGATGGAGACCCCTTTTTCCTCGAGGGCCCGGACGGCCGGCGAGTCCAGCCCACCGGGTTTACCGGGCACCCAGAGGACCCGGCAGCCCATCGCCTGGAGGGCACCGACCTCCTCCAGGGCCGCTTCGGAATGCCCGACCGCGGCGACCGTCGCGCCCCGGAAAAGCGGCCCGTCGCATGTGGCGCAGTAGCTGACGCCCTGCCCGATGAGCCGGTCCTCTCCGCCGATCAGGCGCTCCTTGGGCATGGGTTTCCCCACGGCCAGAATGACCGCGCCGGACTCGATGACGGCGTCCTTGGTCGTGACATACTTGCGGTCGCCGTCGAGGGCGAAGGCGATGGCGTCGCCGGTAAGGACCTCGGCCCCGAAGGACTGGGCCTGGCGGCGGATGATGTCCAAGAGCTCCCGGCTGTCGATCGAGGGGAAGCCCGGATAATTCTCGAGCTTGTAGTTGATCCCCAGTCGGGAAGGCCCGCTCCCCTCGAGGATGAGGGCCTTCTTCCCGGCCCGGGCGGCGTAAATCCCCGCGGTCAGCCCGGCCGGCCCGGCCCCGACGATGAGGATGTCCGTCTTTAGCGATTTGATGCTCATGGCTTATCGGACATTCCCGACGCCGTCAGTCGACGAGCCGGCCGCTGTCGGCGACCTTCCATACGTTCTCGTGGAGGATGTAGAGGACGGTCCGCCGGAGCTCTCGGTTGTCCTCCCCCTTGATCCAGATGTCCACGACGGCCCAATCCTCGAGGCCCTTGAACGCCATTTTCAGGACGGCGACGCCGGCTCCGACGAACTTCGAGCCGCGGAATTTTTTGAGGACCGCGGAGTTCCGGCCGTAGTTGCGGAACTGGAAGGGCAGAAGGCCCTTCTCTTCGTAATCGGTTTTGATGGACTGCTCGAGCTCGGTCGCGGGCTGGTAGTAGGCGTCCATCGTCGTCCAGGCGAAGTCCTTGGTCGGGTCCGCGCCGGGCCCCGACCCCTTGACCAGGAAATAGACGCCCGCGGCGACGGCGTCGACGAGCAGGAAGATGAGCAGCAGGCGCAGTGGCTTACTCATCGGGTTCTCCTTTCGTCGGCGGCGCGGGCGGGTGGTTGCCCCTGGCCTTCTCCAGGGCGGCGGCCTCGGCGAGGAGGAGCCGGTACCGGTCGGACGGTATGGCCCGGGATTTCCGGAAGAGCGTTCGCGCCCGGCGCTCCTCCTGGCCGGAGAGGCCGCCGAAAACCTCCTGCTCCCGGTCCTCCGGGTTGCGTTTGAAGAACTCCTCGAACTTCGCCTCCGGGAGATGGCCTCGGCCGCGAAGGGTCCGCAACATGGCCCGCGTGCTCACGCCGAAGTACCTCTTGAGGAACAGCACGTCGTCGAACCCCAGGCTCTTCGAGCGGATATCTTTTTCGATGAGCTCCCGAAGCTTGGCCGGCGGGACCAGGAAACGGGAGGCGAAGGTCTGGGCAAACTGCTCCCGCGGCGGATAGAGGGAAACGTATTCGTCGACGACGACATCGGGGTTGTCGATGATCGGGCCGTCGTCCCTGTCCATGAGGTAATGGCCGTAGAGGTGGGCGGCGATGAAGGTCTGGAGCCCGGGCGGCTCGCTGGCGTTGACCAGGGCAAAGGCGGCCTTCCTCTCGGCGTCGAACACGAAGACCCCGGCGATCCGGGCTTCCTCGGGAAGCGTCTGGCGGATGATCCGGCAGCCGTTGACCTCGCAGAGGGCCAGGACGTCGCGGATCGGTTCGTTGCCGAGACCCAGGCGTCGCCTTTCTTCCTCGGCCAAACGTTCCGGGGAGATCCGGGAGTACTGGGGGGCGAGGTCGAGCCGGCGGCCCGTCTGTTCCTCGAGCTGGAGGTATTTTTCACAGGTCGTCCGGAACTTCTGGAGGTCCTTCCTGACCCGTTCGTCCGCCAACCCGGGGGCGAACAGACCTTCGAACGCCGACCTCTTCTCTTCGAAGAAATAGGCGACGTTCTTGTTCAGGAACCCGGCGATCTTGAGGAGGGTCTCGAAGCTCGGCGTCCTCTTGCCGGACTCGAGGAGCGAGATGTATTCCGAAGACAGGCTCAGGGCCTTGGCGAACGAGCCTTGGCTGAGGTTGACCTCTTCGCGGGCCCGCTTGAGTCTTGTCCCGAGAAGCTTGTCCATGACGGCGCACCCCCTGGGCGGCGCCGGTAGGATAACACGAGGTTAGCGGTGTGTCAAACCCTCATGCTCCCCGCATAAATGCCGGGGCCGGGCTTCCCAGTCCCGGTCCTAACAAGGCC
>MEXZ01000109.1:0-242 GCA_001773855.1 Candidatus Aminicenantes bacterium RBG_13_64_14 | reverse complement strand
CGCGCTTCGCGTCCCCGCCCTGAAAGGCGGGACTTAGCATCGGCGAACGGATCAACCGGCCGGATCGCCAAAAAATTGATTGACAAATCCCGGGGGGGATTTAGAATGAGAAAGAAAATAAGGAAAAACTATGCCCGAAAAGAATATCCTTGAAATATTTCAGGGAGCCACCAAGAGTCTCTGCAACAGCGTCCTCGATCAGGTGCAGGACGCTGTCGTCTGGCTGGACAGGGACAGGAAGG
>MEXZ01000108.1:5368-5601 GCA_001773855.1 Candidatus Aminicenantes bacterium RBG_13_64_14 | reverse complement strand
TCGCGGGAGCACGCCGAGAAGATCGACGCGTTCCTCCGCGCCAGCAAGTTCTGGGGCCAGATCGGGGCCTTCGAGGGCGCCGGCTACGCCGCCAAGGGCCTTTATCGCCCCGAGCTCGACTGCCTCATGTTCACCAAAGGGACGAAGCCCTTTTGTAGGGTCTGCGAGGCGGCCGTCCTGAAGACCATCCTTTACTACGCGGATTGACGTCCGCCGGCGGATCCCCCGCCGCC
>MEXZ01000108.1:5060-5276 GCA_001773855.1 Candidatus Aminicenantes bacterium RBG_13_64_14 | reverse complement strand
AGGTGGGGGCTTTCCCCAGCCCGCGCAAGAAAGCCACTATCATTATAGCACCCGTATCCTCGATGTAAAGGGTTTTTTTCGCTTTCTTTGTTTTTTCTTTCCGGCCCTGCATCCTATTGATTTTTTTGCCCTTTCGCCCCAGAATGGAAGGGACATTTGGAATCGGGAGGGACCATGGACCCCAAACAAGATCCGAAAAAGGTCGAGATCAAGGTC
>MEXZ01000108.1:4799-4885 GCA_001773855.1 Candidatus Aminicenantes bacterium RBG_13_64_14 | reverse complement strand
ACATCAAGCGCTATGAGGAATCGTATGGGACGATCGTCCCGTCGGATCTGCCGCCCCCGGTCGATTTCATCCAATGACGCCGCGGG
>MEXZ01000108.1:4598-4772 GCA_001773855.1 Candidatus Aminicenantes bacterium RBG_13_64_14 | reverse complement strand
AGGGGATTTTTCTTATAATAGTTGACCCAGGCGGACAGGAGTAATATCATTCGACTGAGCTCCCAAGCGCTCAGCAATCGGTCAATCGTCAATCGGCCCACGGAGGAGGCTTAGATGAGAAGGACGACAACGCTCGTGCTCGCGACGGCGTTGCTTCTTGTCTCGGCCCCCGCG
>MEXZ01000108.1:4432-4514 GCA_001773855.1 Candidatus Aminicenantes bacterium RBG_13_64_14 | reverse complement strand
CCTTCGGCGCTCTGGCACAATCCCGCGGGCATCGCCTGGCTCGACGGGACGAGGGTCATGGGCGGCGCCACCATCATCGTCC
>MEXZ01000108.1:3581-4383 GCA_001773855.1 Candidatus Aminicenantes bacterium RBG_13_64_14 | reverse complement strand
CCAGGAGAACGTGGTCTTCGCCCCGCCCAATGTCTACCTGACCCACGCCATCTCGAAAAAGGCGGTCGTCGGGCTGGGCGTCTTCGCCCCCTACGGCCTGGGCATCACCTGGCCGGAGCCGGAGAGCTTCCCTTGGCGCTACCTGGGGACCTCCGGTGAAATGGAGACGCTGTTCATCAATCCGGCCGTCGCCTTCAAGCTCAGCGAACGGTTCTCTCTGGGCCTCGGCGTCTCCTTCATCATGTCCGAGCTGACCCAGTCCATCACCCAGCGGATGGACTTGGGCGAGGTGACGGCCGACGTCCCGTCGTCCGTTTCCGCGGACGGGACCTCCTTCGGGTTCAATGCCGGCCTCCTCTATCGGGGCGACGGCTTCCGGTTCGGGCTGAACTACCGCAGCCGTTTCACCCTGGACTACTCCGGAACCGTCTCCCTGGACGTCCCGACGTTCCCGGCGCCGTTCGAAGGGACGGGCGAGACGAGCTTCGCCTTCCCCGACATCGTGACCATGGGCCTGTCGTTCGACCTGTCCAAGGCGCTCGTCTGGGCGGTCGACCTCCACTATGTCTTCTGGAGCTCGTACGAATCATACACCTTCCACATCGAGGTCCCCGACCTGGCCCTGTCCGAGGACCTCACCGTCCCGACCCTGTGGAAGGACAGCTTCATCTTCCGGACGGGCCTCGAATACCTGGCCTCCGACCGGCTGGCCCTGCGCTGCGGGGTCGTCTACGACAAAACGCCCCAGCCGGCCGCGACCATGGATTCGTCGCTTCCCGACGCCGACCGGCTGGCCCTGACG
>MEXZ01000108.1:2958-3514 GCA_001773855.1 Candidatus Aminicenantes bacterium RBG_13_64_14 | reverse complement strand
AGCGGACGAGCGCGAGGCCGGAGCTGCCCGCGTTCCTCCAGGGTACGTTCAAGACGCAGGCCCATCTCTTCGGCATCAATCTGGGTTACAGGTTCTGACACGGTCCATAATTCCTTACGGAGGTTATAGACATGGCTTATGAATTCAAGAACTCGAAGGGGGTCAGCTACTTCCTGCACTCCAAGGACGTCCTGCTGAAGGGCGGACGGAAGCAGACGATTTACTTCTTCGCCCGCGACGTCCGTCCCGGCGCCCTCGACGCGGTCCCCGAAGGCTACATGGTCCAGGAGACGACCAAGACGGGGATGCCCATCCTGAAGAAGAAGTAAGGCGCTTTTAGCCGGAGAAGGTCGCCGGGGACGCCGGTCCCCGGCCGGGGCGGGGAGCCACCTCGGGCGCTTGGCCCGACGGTGGTTCCGCCCTATTTTTTTTCGAGGCGTCTTTGACCGGTCCCCGCCTCTTGGGTATACTGAGGCCATGAGACCCCCAGCTTCCAAGGTCCTGATCGCCGGCCTTTGCCTGGCCCTGGCCTTCGCGGCCTGCGGCAAGAAGACCT
>MEXZ01000108.1:2827-2928 GCA_001773855.1 Candidatus Aminicenantes bacterium RBG_13_64_14 | reverse complement strand
CGATTTCGCTCGCGGTCATCCCCAAGGGAACGACCCACGAGTTCTGGAAATCCATCCACGCCGGGGCCGCCCGGGCCGCCCGGGAGCTCGGCGTCGAGATC
>MEXZ01000108.1:2462-2588 GCA_001773855.1 Candidatus Aminicenantes bacterium RBG_13_64_14 | reverse complement strand
CGCCGAGAACCTCATCAGCCGTTTCCCGGATGTCGAGGGTGTCTTCGCGCCCAACGAATCGAGCACGTTCGGGACCCTCCGGGCCCTCCAGGAATCCCGGCTCGCGGGCAAGGTCGTTTTCGTCGG
>MEXZ01000108.1:2325-2436 GCA_001773855.1 Candidatus Aminicenantes bacterium RBG_13_64_14 | reverse complement strand
TCACCCTGATCGACGACTGATGATCCCCGGACCCGCCGCCCCCCCCGTTCTCCTCATGTCCGGGGTGAGCAAGAGCTTCGGCGCGACCCGGGCCCTCGACGGTGTCAGCTT
>MEXZ01000108.1:1982-2097 GCA_001773855.1 Candidatus Aminicenantes bacterium RBG_13_64_14 | reverse complement strand
GCTCGGCCGCGAGGTCCACCGGGCCGGGTGGCTCGACCGCGAGGCCATGAGGCGGAAGGTCCGTGAGACCCTCGAGCTCGTCGGCCACCCCGAGATCCCCCTCGACGCTCCCGTC
>MEXZ01000108.1:1404-1721 GCA_001773855.1 Candidatus Aminicenantes bacterium RBG_13_64_14 | reverse complement strand
CATCGGCTCCGGCCGGACGGAGATGCTGCGCGCCCTGTTCGGGCTGGACGAGGTCGAAGGCGGCGCGATCGTCGTCTCGGGCGAAGCGCTGGCGGGGCGGACGCCGTGGACACGGATCGGCCACGGCCTGGGCCTCCTCAGCGAGGACCGGCAGGGGGAGGGCCTGGCCCTCAGCATGTCGGTGGCCGACAACATGACCCTGAGCGATCTCGCTCCTTACCGCCGAGGGGGCCTCCTGAGCCCGTCCCTCCAGCGCCGGGGAGCCTCCTCCTGGATCGAGAAGCTCCAGATCAAGGCCCGGGGACCGGCCCAGCCGG
>MEXZ01000108.1:650-1384 GCA_001773855.1 Candidatus Aminicenantes bacterium RBG_13_64_14 | reverse complement strand
AACCAGCAAAAGGTCGCGCTGGCCCGGCTGCTCCATCAGAAGGCCGGGGTCTTCCTTCTCGATGAGCCGACCCGCGGCATCGACGTCGTCAGCAAGAGCCAGATCTACGAGTGGATCGGCGAGCTCGCCCGCGAGGGCAAGGCCGTCCTCTTCGTCAGCTCCTATCTTCCGGAGCTCCTCGGGATCTCGGACACGATCGCCGTGTTCCACCGGGGCGCTCTCGTCGAATCCCGGCCTGTCGCCGAGTGGGACGCCGCGTCGCTCATGGCGGCGGCCACCGTCGGCCGGGCCCCCCGGACCGCACCGTCGAGCCCAAGGAGCTCCGCATGAGCCGTCAACACCGGGACCGCCTGTCGAAGGCCCTGAACTTCTTCGGCCCCTTCATCGGGCTGCTCCTCGTCATCGCCCTGTTCGCCCTGATCCCCGAGGTCCAGGGCCGCTTCTTGAGGTTCGCCAATCTCAAGAGCGTCGCCACCCAGTCGGTCATCGTGGCCCTGGGCGCTCTGGGCATGACCCTGATCATCATCAGCGGCGGCATCGATCTCTCGGCGGCCTCCAACATCGCCCTGTCGAGCGTCATCGCGGCCTACGCCGTCAACGCGGGCCTGCCCCCCTTGGCCGCGGTCGCGCTCGGCGTCGCGACCGGCGGCCTCGTCGGCCTGGCGAACGGGGCCTTGGTGACGCGGCTGCGCCTCGTCCCGTTCATCGTCACGCTGGGCATGATGGGCATCGCC
>MEXZ01000108.1:408-636 GCA_001773855.1 Candidatus Aminicenantes bacterium RBG_13_64_14 | reverse complement strand
GTGGATCGCCGGCAACCAGAAGATCGACGCGCCCATGACCTGGGTCAACGAGCTCATGGCCAAGACGCCCCATCCCCCTTGGCTGCTCCTGGCGCCGGGGGTCTGGATCGTCATCGTCTTTGCCGTCGTCCTGGCCGTCGCCCTGAGGTCCACGGTCTTCGGCCGGCACGTCTTCGCCGTCGGGTCGAACGAAGCCACGGCCCGGCTCTGCGGCATCCGGACGGACCG
>MEXZ01000108.1:0-374 GCA_001773855.1 Candidatus Aminicenantes bacterium RBG_13_64_14 | reverse complement strand
TTCTGCGGCCTCTCCGGGGTTATGGAGTTCTCCCGGCTCACGGTCGGCGACCCGACGGTGGCCGTCGGGCTCGAGCTCGACATCATCGCCGCCGTCGTCATCGGCGGCGGCAGCCTGAGCGGCGGCGAGGGCAGCATCCTCGGGACCATGATCGGCGTCCTGATCATGTCGTTCCTCCGCAACGGCTGCACGATGATGGGCTGGCCGAACTATATCCAGGAGATCATCATCGGCGCGATCATCGTCCTAGCCGTCACCCTGGACCGCCTCCGCCACCGCTAGTACATCGGCCGCGGAGCGGCTCGGAGACAGCCTCCCCGGCCGGGAAAGTTCTTCACGCCGGTCCGTGCGCCGGACTCGGCGCCAAAACAACT
>MEXZ01000107.1:21508-25663 GCA_001773855.1 Candidatus Aminicenantes bacterium RBG_13_64_14 | reverse complement strand
GATCTACTACGTCAACGACGTGCCCCACATCGGGCACGCCTACACGACGATCATCGCCGACGCCCTGGCCCGGTTCCAGAAGCTGGCCGGAAAGGACGTCTTCTTCTTGACCGGAACCGACGAACACGGCCAGAAGATCGAGAAGGCGGCGGCCGAGCGGGGTTTGACCCCCAAGGCCCTGGCCGACTCGGTCGTCGGCCGGGCCCAGGACCTGTGGAGGTCCCTCGATATATCGCACGACTTCTTCATCCGGACGACCATGGACTTCCACGAGAAGGGCGTCCAGAAGCTCTTCCAGATGCTCATCGACAAGGGCGACATCACCAAAGGCGAATACAAGGGCTGGTACTGCGTCTCCGACGAGAATTTCCTCCCCGACGACGTGCCGCTCGAGCCGGACGGAGCGAAGGTTTGCCCGGACTGCGGTAAAAAGGCCTCCGTCGTCTCCGAAGAAACCTACTTCTTCCGTCTTTCGGCCTATCAGGAGCGGCTCCTCGCCCTCTACGCCGAGCACCCCGAATTCGTCCGGCCCCAGAGCCGCCTCAACGAAATCTCGAGCTTCGTCCGCGGCGGGCTCAAGGACCTGAGCATCACCCGGACGACGGTCAAGTGGGGCGTCCCCGTGCCGGGCGACCCCAAGCACACCATCTACGTCTGGTTCGACGCCCTCCATAATTACGTCACGGGCATCGGCTACGACTGGAACCCGGAGCTCTTCAAGAAATTCTGGCCGGCCGACATCCATCTCGTCGGGAAGGACATCCTCAGGTTCCACGCCGTCTATTGGCCCGCCTTCCTCATGGCGGCGGGCTTCCCCCTGCCGCGGACGGTTTACGGCCACGGCTGGTGGCTCAAGGACGACACCAAGATGTCCAAGTCCCGAGGCAACGTCCTCGATCCCCAGGCCATCCTAAAGGTCTTCGGTCCCGACCCCCTGCGCTATTTCCTGCTCCGGGAGATCCCCATCGGCCAGGACGGCAACTTCTCCCACGAAGGCTTTCTCCATCGGGTCAACTCCGACCTGGCCAACGACCTCGGCAACCTCGTCCAGCGGACGCTGACCATGATCCGGAACTATTTCGACGGCGGGATCATCGACCCCGGGGAGGAGACGGCCGCGGACCGTAAAGTCCGGGCCGATTTTGAGGACCTCAAGGCCCGGGTTTTCGACCTCTACGACGCCTGCGCCATCAACAAGGCCCTCGAAGAGATCTGGGCTTACATCGGCCAGGTCAACAAGTATCTCGCGGAAAATCAGCCCTGGATCATGGCCAAGGACCCGGCCCTGAGGCCGAGGTTGGCCCGGGTGCTCCTCCAGGCCGCGGCGGCAATCCGAGGCGTGAGCTATCTCGTCTTCCCCGTCATGCCCGGCTCGGCGGAGAAGATATGGGGCTTCCTCGGCGAAGGGAAGAAACCCTCGGAGGTCCCCTACGCTGGGATCGAGTTCGACGGCTTCGGCCCCGGCCGGAAGGTCGGAATGCCGCAGGCGCTCTTCCCGAGGGTCGCCTTGAAGGATTTTCTCGGAGAGGATGCCGCCGCGCCTCTCCTCACGCCGGCCCCCCGGCCGGAACCGACGAAGGAGGGAAAAGAAGCTATGGACATCATCACCTACGACGAATTCAAGAGAATGGACCTCCGGGTCGCCCATATCCTGGCGGCCGAGCACGTCCCCGGAGCAACGAAGATCCTCAAGCTCCAGATCGACATCGGGACGGAGAAGCGGCAGATGGTGGCCGGGATCGCCGAAACCTACACGCCCGAGGAGCTCGTCGGGAAGAAGCTCATCGTCATCGTCAACCTCAAGCCCGCCGTCATCCGCGGCATCGAGTCCCAGGCCATGCTCCTCGCGGCCATCACTCCGGACAACAAGGCCCTTATCCCCTTCTTCGACCGGGATATCGATGCGGGCGCGGTCGTCAAGTAAGACGGACGCGGGGGGGCAGGAAAAGGCGGTCGGTAACGGCCTCAGGTTTGGAGTGCCGCCCGGATCCGGACTTCGGGGATCGTCCCTATCCTGAGGACCCGGGGTTCGGGCGAGGTCAAATCCACGATCGTCGAAGGGGCTCCGCCCGGAGAAAGACCTCCATCGACGACGATCTCGATCCTGCCGCGAAAGAGCGCGATCACTTCGGCCGGATCGGCCAGCTCTTTTTCGCCGGACAGGTTGGCACTCGTGGCCGTCAAGGGCTGGCTGATCTCCTTGACGAGCGCCCGCAGCCATGAGAGCGGCGGGATCCGGACGGCGATCGTCCGGCCGGGCCCGAGCAGGAACTCCGGGAGCCCTGCCGCGGCCGGGAGAACGAGAGTCAGGGGGCCGGGCCAGAATTCCCCGGCCAGCAGCCGAAACGAAGGAGGGAGAGAGGCGGAGATTTCCTTGACCATGTCCAGGTCGGAGGCGACGACCGGCAGCGGCTTTCCGGATTCCCGTTTCTTCAGCCGGTAGATCTTCTCCACGGCCCTCTTCGAAAAAGCGGCGGCGCCGAGGGCATAGAAGGTCTCCGTCGGGTAGGCCGCGACAGCGTCCTCGAGGAGCGCCGCGGCGACCTCGCCGATAGGAACGAGGGTCTCCCCCGACGGGCCGATCCCCAAAATGCGGGTTTGGGTCATGCCTGACCTCCCCGGGCGAGATGGTAGCCCGCCCCTGTTCAAAAGTCAAACCCTGGACTCCGGCATGAATGCCGGGGCCGGACTTCCCAGTCCCGGTCCTGCCGGCTTCGCCAGCACTGCCAGGGGCGGTGGCAAGGCCGGGGCCTCGCTTCGCGCTTCGCGTCCCCGCCTTGAAAGGCTGGACTTAGCGTCGGCGAACGGGTCCTCGAGGGCCCGCTTGGGAGGACACCTGACCTGTTTTGGGCACAGCTCAGCGGCGGTCCCTCCCTGAAAAGGAATCCAGCCGGCTTGGCATATTTTTTGCTATACTAAGGGGCGTTAGGAGGAAAGATATGAAAAAACTGACCGGCCTCGCCCTTGGATTGCTCCTTCTCGTGCCTACGCTCGCATTTTCCGATTCGTTCTCCCTTCGGATAGGGTACTTCATGCCCCACGCTTTATCCGATTCCTATCTCGCATCCCATCCGGACAGCCTCTGGGCCATCGAGCTCGACCAGATGAGCTTTGCCAAGGAAAAATTCCGCGGAAGCATGCTCGGATTCGGCTATGAGTATTTCGTCAGCAAAAACCTCAGCTTGGCCTTCACCGTCGACATGTACAACAAGAGCCGGCCGGGCTATTATGTCGATTATGTCCAATTCGCGTTGGACGAAGGCAATTTCGCCTTCCCCTATGAATTTTATGACGGAGACGACATCCAGCACGCCTTTCGCGTTTCGAGCACGCCCCTGCAGCTGTCCTTCAAGATAACCCCCCTGGGCCGGAAGACGCGGCTCATCCCATTCATCGGAGGCGGCGCCGGGCTCTATCTCTATAGCGTCAGGATATACGGAGAAATGGTCAATTTTGGGGATGAATCCTGGTTCTACGATTTTGAAACTGATGCAGCCTACAGCGATCCCGCGGACCCCGACCTACGCGACGAGCACGTCTTTCCCATTGAACCCGTCAACGGCCGGGAAAAAGGCTCCGTTATCGGCTACCACGCCTTCGCCGGTTTCCAGATCCCTATCGGGTTCCGGGCGACGATCGAGGCCGAGGTCCGCTATCACTCGGCCAAGGCCGAGTTCAAGGAGTGGTTCCTGGATTTTGACGACTTCGACCTCGGCGGCCTGGCGCTGACCGTCGGGTTCAATTACTGGTTCTGAGACTCTTCATCCGACGAAATCGGGCCGTCCTTGCGGACGGCCCATTTTTTTGGCTCATCTCCCGATTGCGGGGAAATTCATCGTGAGGCGGTGACGGATATCGCCCCGAAGACCCCCGTAGCGGAGGGGGACCCGCCGAAGGCGGGGGGACCGTCGGGACAGGTCCCCTGGGGGTGCCGGGGGGCTAGGGGCGATATCCGTCGCCTAGCCGAATAGGGAAATTAACCGGAAACGGGAGATGAACCATTTTTTCGTCCCGTATTTCAAGGGACCTTGTCGAAACGAAGGCCCTGGGCTTTGTCGAAACGGACGAGAAGCCGTCCCCAGACCGACATGACCTCGATCTCACCGGCGAAGCGGCAGGGGATCTCGTCCTTCTGGAAATCCTCCCGCATTTTCT
>MEXZ01000107.1:14077-21487 GCA_001773855.1 Candidatus Aminicenantes bacterium RBG_13_64_14 | reverse complement strand
GGAGGAAGGGCAGGGAGAAGGTCTTCTCCCCCGCCCGGGGAAGGCTCTTGTCCCCCGGGATCGGCCCGGAGAGGACTTCCCGGTCGCCCAAGAAAAGGGCGAAGCTGATTTTTTCGACAAGGAGCTCGTAGCCGTTGGGGTTCCTGAACCTGGGGCGGAAGACGACGTCGGCCCCGCCCACGGTCAGGTCGTTGACCTTGAGGGGGAGGATTTCGATCTCGGGGTCCTGGAAGATGGGGAACTCCCCATTGAAGGCGAAGGGGGCCCGCTGCTCTTTTTTCCGATCGTTCTGGAAAAACATGTCCCCGACGATGTCGCAGAGGGCCTTGCCTTCGACCGGGCCGACGGCGGCGCGGAGCAGGTCGTAGGAAATCTTGACGGGCAGAGCGATCAGCGTTTCCCCGTTCGGCGGGACCGGCAGGGGCTCGTCGAGAGGCACCGTCATATTGAGGAATTCCCTCTGGTTGATGGTCACCCGGTAACGGTAGCGGACGAGCTCGCGGGGCGCCGAAGACGGGTTCGTCAGGCCGATGTGGAAGGCCAGGGTCAGCCCCGAGGAGCTGAGGTTCCGGATGACCTTGCCCTTCAGGGCTACGACGATGTCGTCCTTGGCGGCCGGCTCGCCGGCCGCCCATGCCTGGAGCCCCCCCGAGAAAAGCGCCAGAAAGACAATTCCGAGCATCTGCCGGATAAGCCTCGTTCGCTTTCTCATGTCTTCCTACCAGAATACCCAAAACGCCGGCATGTGACAAGCTTGAATTTGGAAAACGACGGGGCGTTGCAGTTATCGGTCCCGTTTCTTATAATGGACAATTCGGGCGGGATCCCCGGAAAGGAGGGATATCCATGAACAATCGCACATTGGCCGGCCTCATCCTCATTCTCCTGGCGGCCGCGGGCCTGGCCGTTTCCTGCGGTCCCGAGAAGCCGGCTGGCGGCAGGCCGGCCGCCGGACCGATCAAGCACGACCAAGCTCTCTACACCGAGGAGCCGTCCGAAGGGAAAACCCGGACGGTCCTGTCGGCCGACCTCACGGGCTTCGGAAAACCGACCGACCCGGCCGAGTTCACCAAGTTCTTCCATCTTCCCCCCGTGCGCCAGGACAACACGGGGATGTGCTGGTCGTTCGCCGCGACCTCCCTTCTCGAATCCGAACTGAGGCGGCAGGGAAAAGCGGAGGTCAAGCTGTCCGAGATATTCACCGTCTACTGGGAATACGCCGAAAAGGCCCGCCGATTCGTCCGGGAAAAGGGCGATTCCTTCCTCGGCCAGGGCTCCGAGCCCAACTCGGCCATGGAGCGGATCAGGCAGTACGGCCTCGTCCGCGCCTCCGATTTCACGGGCCTGCTCGACGGGAAGACGTCTCATGACCACGGGTCCCTCTTCCGCGAATTCCGGAACTACCTCTCCGGCCTCGCCGCCAAGAATGAGTGGGACGAGGCCAGGGCCCTGGCCGGCGTCCGGGTCATACTCGACAATCATCTGGGCCGGCCGCCCGACAGGATTTCCGTCGACGGGCGGTCGCTCACGCCCCTGGAATATCTCAAGAGTCTGGGGCTCGACCCGGGCGATTATGTGGCCTTCGTCAGCTTCATGTACCTCCCCTTCTACACCAAGGGCGAGTTCCGGGTCCCCGATAATTGGTGGCACAGCCGGGAGTTCTATAACCTGCCCCTCTACGAGTTCTCTATGGCTCTCCTGCGGGCCCTGCGCCGGGGGTACACGGCCACTCTGGCCGTCGATTTCTCCGAGCCCGGCTACAGCGGCGAGAATGACATCGCCGTGGTACCCACCTTCGACATCCCCTCGAGCTATATCGACCAGTCCAGCCGGGAGTACCGGTTCACGAACGGCAGCTCCACCGACGACCACGCGGTCCACTGTGTCGGCTACCTGGAATCCACCAAGGGCAACTGGTTCCTGATCAAGGATTCCTGGGAAAACGCCTACCGGGGGAAGGCTAAGGGCTACTTTTTCTACCAGGACGATTACTTCCGGCTTAAATGCCTGATGCTCCTCGTCCACAAGGACGCCGTCAAGGAGATCCTCGACAAGTTCGCCGCCGCCAAGTGACCCGGCCGGCCCCGGCGTTCCCGGGAGAGGCGAAACCTGTTAGAATGATAGACCTCATGAGGAAGCTCGCCTTCGACTTCGCCGACCGGGCCCTCTTCGTCCGCCTTTTCGGCGGCGACGTCTACGCCGTCGGGGGCTTCGTCCGCGATCTCATCCGCGGCCACCCCTCCCCCGACGTCGACATACTCGTCGCCCGACACAAACTCGCGGCGATCGTCCGCAAGCTCGAAAAGCACGGCCGCGTCGACCTCGTCGGGAAGAGCTTCGGGATCGTCAAGTTCACGGTCCGCGGCAAGACCTACGACGTCGCCCTGCCTCGGACCGACCGGGCCCGGGGCGCGGGAGTCCGGGGCCACAAGGACATCCTCGTCTCGGCGGACCCCGGCCTGCCCGTCGAAAAAGACCTGGAGAGGCGCGATTTTCGGACGAACAGCATGGCCCTCCGGCTCAAGGACGGGACGCTCATCGACCCGTTCGAAGGGCGCGCCGATACTCTGGCCGGGAAGATCCGCCTGACCAACCCGGCCGCCTTCCCCGAGGACCCCTTGCGCGTCGTCCGCGTCGCCCGCTTCGCCTCCGTCCTGGGCTTCAAGGTCGATCCGGCGATCTACGCCGCCGCGCGGGCCGTCGACCTCTCCGGCCTCAGCGTCGAGCGGGTCAACGAAGAGATGTTCAAGGTCCTCCTCGGGTCGCCGCGGCCGTCGGTCGGGCTCGAAGAGATGTTCCGGCTCGGCGTCCTCGACCAGTGGTTCCCCGAACTACAGGCCCTGGCCCTGGTCATCCAGGATTCGGTTTTCCACCCGGAGAAGGACGCCTTCGGCCACCACACGGTCTGGGCCCATACCAAGCTCTCCGTCGACCAGGCGGCCGCCCTGGCCGGACTGGCCGGGCTTCCGGCGCCGAAAAAGCTGGCCCTGATGCTCGCTGCGCTCTACCATGACCTAGGCAAGATCTCGACGACACGCTGGGAATACAAGCGGGACCGGATGGCCGTGACTTCCTGCGGCCACGACATCCAGAGCGAGCGGGCCGCCCGACGCGTCCTGGCCCGGTTCAAGGTCCAGACCTGGAACGGATTCGCCATCGGCCGCATGGTTCCTCTCCTCATCCGGACGCACCACCGGGCCGGGGAGCTCTGGCAGAACCGGGAGGACGTGACGAAAAAAGCCTTCAACCGTCTCGCCGCCGACGTCGACGGGGAGATCGAGCTTCTCGTCTATCTCGACGCCGCCGACCGGGCCGGACGGGGCACGCGCCGGATCCGGGGGCTCGACCGGCAGGCGCGCTGGCTTTTCAAGAAGTTCGATGACCTCCGCGTCAACCGGGAGACGATCAAGCCCCTGGTCATGGGCAGGGACCTGCTCAAGCTGGGCGTCCCGCCCGGACCGGGAATGGGCAAGCTCCTGAAGAAGCTCTATAAACTCCAGCTCGACAACGGCTTCGAAACGAAAGCCCGGGGACTCGAACGTGCCCGCCGGCTCGTCGAAAGGAAAGCGTCATGACCATCCTCGTCGCCGGCGGCGCCGGGTACATCGGCTCGCACACCGTGAAAGAGCTCCACCGGGAGGGCTTCGATGTCCTCGTCTTCGACAACTTCTCCAGCGGGAAGCTCGAGCTCATCGGGAACAAGCCCTGGGTCCGGGGCGACCTCCTCGACCGGGAGGCCCTGCGGCAGCTTTTCCGGACCCGTAAAATCGAGGCCGTCCTCCATTTCGCCTCCCTCATCCAGGTCGGCGAATCCTACGCCGACCCCCGGAAATACTACACCCATAACCTCACGACGAGCCTCAACCTGCTCGATGCCATGCTCGAGGCCGGAGTCAAGACGCTCATTTTCTCCTCGTCGGCGGCGGTTTACGGCGACCCTCTCGAGACACCCATCCCCGAAACCCATCCGACCAGCCCGGTCAACTCCTACGGCCGGACCAAGTTCATGGTCGAGGAGATCCTCCGGGATTACGACCGGGCCTACGGCCTGCGCTCGATCTCGCTCCGCTACTTCAACGCCGCCGGAGCGGACCCCGACGGCGAGACGGGCGAATGCCACGACCCGGAAACCCACCTCGTGCCCAACATCCTGCTCAGCCTGCTCGGGAAGCGGCCCCGGCTCGGGGTCTTCGGGAACGATTTTGCGACCCCCGACGGCACGGCCATCAGGGATTACATTCACGTCACCGACCTGGCCGCGGCCCACGTCCTCGCCCTGAGGGCCCTCCTCGCGGGCCGCCCGAGCGACGTCATCAACCTCGGCGCGGAATCGGGACATTCCGTCCTCGACGTCATCCAGGCCTCCGAAAAGGTGACCGGCCGCCCAGTCCCCTTTGACGTCGAGCCGAGACGGGAGGGCGACGTGGCCGTGCTCCTGGCCTCCAAGGGGAAGGCAGAGAAGTCCCTCGGCTGGAAACCCCGACTGTCTTCGCTCGAGATGATCATCGAAACCGCCTGGAACTGGCACCGCAAGGCCCGTTAGGGGCCGGGTGCTGCGCTCTTGGTTGACGGTTTCCCGCCGTTCTGGTATAAGATGAGTTACGTCATGAAGTATTTACGACGCATCTTGTCATTATTCCCCATTCTCTCCCTGATTCTCTTCCTGACGGCTTGCTCCTCGACACCCAAGCCGGCTAGGACCGTCGCCAAACCGGCGCCCAAGCCGGCCGCCCAAGAACAACCCAAAGTCTCTGAAGAACCCATCATCGCCAGAGAAGGGGCCGGTGTAAGCGTCCAAGCTGAGACCGACAAGGGCGAGGAATCCGAGAAGGACGCCACGGTCCTTCTCGAGGACGCCTTCGGGTCCTACGAGGAAGCCCAGGCGGCCATCTCGCGGGAGGACATGGAAGGCGCCCTGGCCAAGCTCGACCAGGCCTACGGCCTGCTTTTAAAGATGTCCCTGCCGGCCGATTCCCCGCTCCTCCAGGAGAAAAACGACCTCCGCATCCTCATCGCCCAGCGCATCCAGAAGATCTCGGCTTCCCGGACGACCCTGGCCTCGCCCGTCAACGGCTCGATCCCCCTCGTCGAGAACCAGTGGGTCATGAAGGAGATCAAGTCCTTCCAGACGGTCGAACGGAAGGCCTTCGAGGAATCCTACCGGCGTTCGGGCCTCTACATGGAGATGATCCTCGGTGAGCTCCGCAAGGAAGGGCTCCCGGAGCAGCTCGCCTGGATCCCCCTCATCGAGAGCGCCTTCCGGCCTCGCGCCCTGTCCCGGGCCCGAGCCCTGGGCATGTGGCAGTTCATCCGCTCGACGGGCTATCGCTACGGCCTCAAGCAGGACAAGTACGTCGACGAGCGCATGGATCCGGTCAAAGCCACCCGCGCGGCCATCCAATACATGATCGAACTCCACGACCTTTTCGGGGACTGGACGACCGCCATCGCCGCCTACAACTGCGGCGAAGGCCAGGTCCAGCGTGTCATCCGGGCTCAAAAGGTCGGTTATTTCGACAGCTTCTGGGACCTTTTCGCCAATCTCCCGTACGAGACGGCGCGCCACGTCCCGCGCTTCATCGCCACCCTCCTCATCGTCGGTGACCCCAATAAATACGGCTTCTCCCTGCCCGTCCCGGACCCGTCCCTCCAGTACGAAACGATCCGGGTCAACGCCGCCGTCAAGCTGGCGACGCTTTCCCAGAAACTGGCCCTCGACCAGGCGCTACTGGTCACCCTCAACTCCGAGCTGAGGCACGATTCGACACCGAACTACCCCTACGACCTCCGCGTCCCGGCCGGTTACGGGGAGCAGTGCTTAGCCTGCATCGCTTCCCTGCCCCAGTTCATTCCGCCCGACGTTGTCACCGACCGGCACACCGTCCGCAAGGGCGACACCCTGGGCGCCATCGCCCGGCGCTACCGCACTTCCGTCGACGCCATCGTCCGCCTCAACGGCCTCCGGAGCCGGACCATGATCTATCCGGGCCAGGTGCTCCGCGTCCCCTCGCGGGGAGGCGTCGTAACAGCGCCCGCCGGGGCTCCGGCCGCAAAGCCGGGAGAGTCCGTCACCTACGTCGTCCAGAACGGAGACACGTTGTTCCAGATCGCCAAGGCCTACAAGACGACGGTCGACGCCATCAAGGCCGCCAATGGCCTCGCTTCCGACATTCTCGCCGTCGGCCAGAAACTGATCATCCAGGCCGGCCGCGCCCAATAGCCCGGTCCTCCCGAAAGCGCCTCGCCTATGGCCAAAATATCCCGGCTCGCTTTCGAGCATTTCTCGCGGCTCGAACGCTCAAGCGAGATCGGCCGGGTCGTGTCCGACAAGTAGCTACGGGGGACGAGGCGGCCGGGGACTTGGCAGAAGATCTACCAGGGCGCGAGGCGGGCAAAAAAATAGGCCCAGCCATCGCCGGGCCTATTCTAGAATGACCTTCGAGCGGCCTACTTCGCGGCCGGCTTCTTGGCGTCCTTGCCTTTCTTCTTCGTCTTCTTCTTGAATTCCGAGCCGACGAGCTCGAGCATGGCCATCGAGGCCCCGTCTCCCATGCGCTTGTCGAGCTTGACGATCCGGGTGTAGCCGCCCGGCCGCTCGGCAAAACGGGGCCCGAGCTCCGTGAAGAGCTTCTGCACGACCGCTTCCTTGGTCATGTAGGCCAGGGCCTGGCGGCGGGCATGGAGGGTGCCCCGCTTGGCCAGGGTGATCATCTTTTCCGCGACGGGGCGGGCCGCCCGGGCCTTGGCCAAGGTCGTCCGCATCCGCTCGCGTTCGAGGAACGACGTCACCAGGTTGCGCAAGACCGCCCGGCGGTGGGCGGTGTTCCTCCCGAGTTTTCCCTTCTTGACCTGGTGCCTCATGCCTCTGTCTCCTTCTCGGGCATGCCTTCCTTGATGTCCGCCTGGATCCGCTCAACGAGCCGGGGGTGGAGTTCGAGGTTCAGCCCGAGGTTCAAATTGATCAGGGTCTCCTTGATCTCGGCCAGAGACTTGCGGCCGAAGTTCTTGGTCTTGAGGAGCTCGTCCTCGGTCTTCAGCACGAGCTCGTAGATCCGTTCTATGCCGGCCGAGCGCAGGCAGTTGTTGGACCGGACCGACAGTTCCAGGTGGTCGATCGTCTTGGCCAGGATGTCGGCCTGGAGCAGGTACGGGATCTCTTTCTTCGACGTGGCCGCTTCCCGTTCGAGGGGCTCGTCGACGATGTTCAGAAAGATCCCCAGGTGGTCGCGCATGATCTTGGCTGCCTGGGACAGGGCGTCCATGGGCCGGATGGCCCCGGTCGTCCAGATCTCCAGGGTCAGGCTCTCGTAATCGATCCTCTTGCCGACGCGGGCCGGCTCAACCTTGTAGTTGACCTTGAGGACGGGCGAATGGGAGGAGTCGAGCGGGATGTAGTCGAGGCTCTGCTCC
>MEXZ01000107.1:10078-14029 GCA_001773855.1 Candidatus Aminicenantes bacterium RBG_13_64_14 | reverse complement strand
ACCATCTCGACCTCGAGCGTCCCGTCGGTGTCGAGGGAGGCGATGGGGACGGTCTCGTCGAGGATCTCGATGTCGCTGTCGCGGGCGATGTCGGAAGACTTGACCAGTACGGGGCCGGTCTTCTTGAGGGTCATCCGCTTCGGCTCGTTCCCCTGGAGCTTCAGGGGGATGCTCTTGAGGTTGAGGATGATGTCGGTGACGTCTTCCACGACCCCGGGAATGGTCGAGAACTCGTGGAGAACGCCTTGGAGGCGGACGGCCGTGATGGCGGCTCCGGTGACCGACGAAAGGAGGATCCGCCGCAGGGCGTTGCCCACGGTCACACCGTATCCCCGCTCGAACGGCTGGGCCTGGAAGCGCCCGTACTGCCCGGTCAGCGTGTCGAAATCGCACTCCAAGTTCTTGGGTCTCTGGAAATTCATTTCTGTCATGTGACCTCCTTTGGGAGATGTCCTCCAATCGGTCCGGGGACCTTACTTGGAGTACAGCTCGACGACCAGGTGTTCCTCGACCGGAAGGGTGACGTCCTGGCGCGTGGGAAGCGCGCGGACCTTCCCCTTCAAGTTCTCCCAATCCACCTCGAGCCAGCCGGGAACGTTCTTCGACCGGTTCGAAGCGACGACGGCCTGGACGTCCTCGCTCTTGGCCGACCGCGGCCTGAAGGCGATGACGTCCCCCGTCTTGACCAGGGCGGACGCGATGTCGGCCTTGTGGTCATTGAGCCGGAAGTGCCCGTGGCCGATGAGCTGGCGGGCGTGCCCCCGGGACAGGGAAAATCCCATCAGGTAAACGACATTGTCCAGCCTCCGTTCGAGCATGGACAGGAGGTTCTCGCCGGTAACCCCCTTCTGGCGCTCGGCCCGTTCGAAGAAGAACCGGAACTGCTCCTCGGACATGCCGTAGAACCTTTTGAGCTTCTGCTTCTCGCGGAGCTGGATGGCGTAGCCCAGCACCCTCTTCCTTGAACGCCCGTGCTGTCCCGGGGGGTAGGCCCTCCGTTCGAGGGGACACTTCTCCGTCAGGCACTTGTGGCCCTTGAAAAAAAGCTTGTTCTTCTCGACGCGGCAGAGCCGGCAATCGGCTCCTTCGTATTTCGCCATAGTGCTCTCCTTCCGGCCCTCAGACCCGCCGGCGGCGGCGGACCCGGCAGCCGTTGTGCGGGATGGGCGTGACGTCCTTGATGGACTTGATCTCGAGGCCGGCCGCCTGCATGGCGCGGATGCTGGACTCCCGTCCCGCGCCCGGTCCCTTGAGACGGACGTCGACGTAGCGGAGGCCGAACTCCCGGGCCTTGGTGGCCGCATCCTTGGCCGCGAGCTGGGCGGCAAAGGGCGTCCCCTTGCGGGCCCCCTTGAAACCGGAGGTGCCGGCGCTGGCCCAAACGACGGTCGCGCCCACGTGGTCGGTGATTGTGATGATCGTATTGTTGAAGGTGGACTGGATGTGGGCCACCCCGAATCCGATTTCCTTCCGGATCTTTTTTTTCTTGACGCTGGGTTTAGGCATGTCCGCTGGCCCTCCTTACGCTTTCTTCACTTTGAGCTTCTTGATCCGCTGACCGCGTACGCCCTTGCGGGTCCGGGCGTTGGTCTTCGTCCGCTGGCCCCGGACGGGGAGTTTCTTCTTGTGCCGGGAGCCCCGGTAGCAGCCGATGTCCACGAGCCGCTTGATGTTCATGGTGACTTCCTGACGGAGGTCACCTTCGATCTTCTCTCGTTTTTCGATGATCTGGCGGATCTTGTTGACCTCGTCCTCGGACAGGGCCTTGACCTTCTTGTTCCGGTCGATCTTGGCTTCGTCCAGGATCTTGCGGGACTTGGAGTTGCCGATCCCGAAGATGTAGGTCAGCCCGACCTCGATCCGTTTGTCGGGGGGGAGCGTGATGCCTGCGATTCTTGCCATGTTGACCTCGTTTATCCCTGTTTTTGTTTATGCCTCGGGTTGGAGCAGATGACCCTCACCACGCCTTTGCGCCGGACGATCTTGCAGTTCCGGCAGATTTTCTTCACGGATGCTTTGACTTTCATCGTCCCGTCCTTTTTACTGGATTATTCACGAGCCGAGGAGGCTGCAGATGCAAGGCGTCAAAGGGTGAAGCTGTACTCGGAGTACTGCGAGCCCTTTGCAACGAAGCAGATGCGGCCTGATCGGCACGCCCGAAGGGTGAAAACGCAGATCTTGGTTTTTCTTGGTTGATGGAGAAATACGGCGTTTTCATGAATAGTCCAGTTTATTTGAATCGATAGGTGATGCGTCCCTTGGTCAGGTCGTAGGGCGAAAGCTCCAGGAGGACACGGTCGCCGGGCAGGATACGGATGAAATGCTTGCGCATCTTGCCGGAGATGTGGGCCAGGATGACGTGCTTGTTGGAGAGCTCCACCCGGAACATGGCGTTCGGGAGGGTTTCCCGGACCACGCCTTCGGCTTCGAACATGTCCTGTCTAGGCATTGGGGCTCTCCTTGAGGGGGGATGTCCGCGGCCGGGCGGCATCCGTCGTCCTCGCGCTCAGGATCTCCGGCCCGTTTTCGGTCATGGCCACCGTGTGCTCGAAATGGGCCGAGAGGCTCCGGTCCCGGGTCACGGCCGTCCAGCCGTCCTCCAGGATCTCGACCTCGTAGCCGCCGGCGGCGATCATGGGCTCGATGGCTAGGGTCATCCCCGGCCGGAGCTTCGGCCCGCGCCCCGGCGCGCCGAAATTCGGCACCTGGGGCTCCTCGTGGAGGGCCCGGCCGATGCCGTGGCCGATGAACTGGCGGATGACGGAAAAGCCCTCGCTCTCGACCGACTGTTGGATGGCGGCCGAGATGTCGGACAGGCGGTTCCCTTCTTTCATTTGCTCGAGGCCCCTGAAGAACGACCGTTCGGCCGCGGCGATGAGCTTCCGGGCCTCCGGGCTCGTCTGACCGACGGAGGCGGTCAGGGCCGAGTCGCCGAAGAAGCCCTCGTAAAGGACGCCGAAATCGAGGCTGACGATGTCGCCCTCCTGGAGGATCCGGCCTGAAGGGATGCCGTGTATGACCTCCTCGTTGACCGAGATGCAGACCGAGGCCGGGTAGCCCCGATAGCCCTTGAACGCCGGGACGGCCCCGAGTTCGCGGGTCCGTTTCTCGGCGTAGAGGTCGAGGTCGCGCGTCCGGATCCCGGGCCGGATGAGCGGCTCGAGCTCCCCAAGGACCACGGCCACGATGCGGCTGCTCTGACGCATGCCCTCGAGTTCGGCTTCGGACTTGTAAATGATCATCGTCAATCCTGCGATCTTGCGGTCTTGTCCCTGACGGCGTCCAGGACCTTCCGGACCTCAGCGATAGTTGCCTCGGCCGTTTGGCCGGCGTCGATCCTGTGGAGAGTCCCCTTGGCCGTGTAACGGGCGATCAGGGGCTCGGTTTTCGCATGATGGGTCTTGAGCCGCTCGGCGATGACCTCGGGCTTGTCGTCGGCCCTCTGGACGAGCGCAGTCCCGCAGACGTCGCAAGTCCCCTCTTTTTTCGGCGGCTTATTGATGACGTGGTAGATCGCCTCGCACGAGGGGCAGGTCCGCCGGTTGGTCAGGCGGCGAAAGATGACATCCTCGCCGACATGGAGGTCGAAGACGACCTCCGGCCCGGTCGCGCCGAGCGCCTCCAGGCTCTCGGCCTGGGCGATGTTGCGCGGAAACCCGTCGAGGGTGTACCCGTCGCGGCAATCCTCGCGGGCCAACCGCTCGCCGAGGAGGGCCAGGACGGTCGCGTCGTCGACGAGGCCGCCCTTGCCCATCTGGGATTCGGCCTTCAGGCCGAGTGGGGTCCGCTCCCGGACGGCCGCGCGAAGCAGGTCTCCCGTGGAGATCTTGGGGAAGCCGTAGGCAGAACGAAGGCCTTCGGCCACGGTCCCCTTCCCGCTTCCGGGCGCGCCCAGGAGGATGACCCTCATCCCCTTCTCCCTCGGATCCGGCTGCGGCGCATGAAGCCGTC
>MEXZ01000107.1:9730-10064 GCA_001773855.1 Candidatus Aminicenantes bacterium RBG_13_64_14 | reverse complement strand
CGAGCTGGGCCTCGATCTGCTGCATGGTGTCCATGGCCACGCCCACGACGATGAGGATCGACGTGCCGCCGAACATGAATTGGACGCCGAGGCCCTGGGTGATGAACTTGGGCAGGTTGGCGTCGAGGAAGGGGCCGATCCAGGGCAGGGCCTGGACCTTGAAGCCCGTGATCATGAACTCGGGCAGGATGGCCACGGCGGCGAGGTAGATCGCGCCGGCGAGGGTGATCCGGCTGAGGACGTCGTCGATGTAGTCCGAGGTGGTTTTCCCCGGCCGGATGCCCGGGATGAAGCCGCCGTACTTGCGGAGATTGTCGGCGACGTCGACCGGGTT
>MEXZ01000107.1:8375-9672 GCA_001773855.1 Candidatus Aminicenantes bacterium RBG_13_64_14 | reverse complement strand
TTGGCGTAGGAGACGGGGATGCGGCGCTGACCCCGTTCGACGAAGACGATGAAGGCGATGACCGCGACCATGATGGCGCCCAGGAAGATCATCTTGAGGGGGTCCATGGCGCCGGTCCGCAGGCCGGAGATCATTTGATTCAGCCCGGCCGGGAAACTGACGACGATGCCGGCGAAGATGATGAGCGAGATGCCGTTGCCGATGCCGCGCTCCGAGATCTGCTCGCCGAGCCACATGACGAAAATGGTCCCCGTCGTCATGGTCAGGACGGTCAGCAGCTTGAAACCCCAGCCCGGGTTGAGGACGATGCTCGCCCCGGCGGGGGTCCTCAGCGCCTGGAGGAAGATGGAGATGCCGATGGCCTGGATGAGGCAGATGACGATCGTACCGTAGCGCGTGTACTGGGTGATCTTCTTCCGGCCGAGCTCCCCTTCCTTGGACAGGCGCTCGAGGTAGGGCCAGACGACCGTCAACAGCTGGAGGATGATGGACGCGCTGATGTAGGGCATGATGCCCAGGGCGAAGATGGTCATTCGGGACATGTTCCCGCCGGAGAACAGGTCGATGAAGCCGAACAGCGAGCCCTTCTGGGACTGCCAGAACTCCTGCAGGGCCGTCGCGCTCAGGCCCGGGCTCGGGATCTGCCCGCCGATCCGGTAGACCGCGAGGAGGAGGAGGGTGAAGATGACCCTCTTCCGCAGCTCGGGGATGCTGAAGATATTGCGGATGCTGTCTAACATTAGTCTTTCCCGATGACGACGGCCCGGCCGCCCTTGGCCTCGATCTTCTTCACGGCCGACTCGGAGAATTCATGGGCGTGGATGGTCTTGGCCGAGGTCAGGTCGCCCCGCCCGAGGACTTTCACCCGCTCGGATTCCTTCTTGATCAGGCCATGGTCGGCCATGTCCTTGGGCCGGATCTCTTCTTTCCGGAACTTGGCCAGGCGGTCCAGGTTGACGACTGTCAACTCGGTCCGGAAGATGTTGGTGAAGCCGCGCTTGGGGATGCGCCGGGTGAGCGGCATCTGGCCGCCCTCGAACCCGCGCTTGCGGGAATAGCCGCTGCCGGATTTCTGGCCCTTGCTGCCGCGCCCAGCGGTCTTTCCCCAGCCGGAGCCGGGGCCCCGCCCCACCCTTTTTCGGTCCTTCCTCGATCCTTGGGCCGGTTTCAGGTTGCTGAGGTTCATGGTTTCTCCACCGTTTCCACCTTGAGGACGTGGATGATCTTATTGACCATCCCGAGCGTCTCGGGAGTTTCCTTGAGCACGGCGTGGGATTGGAGCCTGCGCAGGCCGAGG
>MEXZ01000107.1:4536-8267 GCA_001773855.1 Candidatus Aminicenantes bacterium RBG_13_64_14 | reverse complement strand
TTCTTGGGTTTGGTTTCTTTGTCCGTCATAGCGCACCTTTCGCCTTTCCGCGCATCTTGGCCACGTCCTCGGGGTTCCGGATCCGCCGCAGGGCGTCCAGGGTCGCGTTGGCGACGCTGATGGGGTTGTTGCTGCGGATGGACTTGGTCAGGATGTCCCGGATCCCGGCGAGCTGCATGATGACGCGGACCGCGCCGCCGGCGATGACGCCCGTGCCCTTCGAGGCCGGACGCAGGACGACCAGCCCGGCCCCGTCCACTCCCTTGACGAGATGGGGGATGGTCGTTTCGGCCAGGGGCACCCGGATCATGCTTTTCCGCGCCGCTTCGACGCCCTTGGCGATGGCCTGGGGGACTTCGCGGGCCTTGCCTTTGCCGATGCCGACCCGGCCCCGTTCGTCGCCGACGGCGACGAGGGCCGAAAAGCTCATGTTCTTGCCGCCCTTGACGACCTTCGTGACCCGGCGGATGGAAATGACCTGGTCCTTGAGCTCCATGCCGTCTTCATCGAGAACTCCGACTTTCCTGTGTTTACGATCGTCCACGCTTGTCTCTCCTTATTCGGCCGTCCGCTCAGAACTGGATGCCTTCTTTCCGAATGGCGTCCGCCAGGGTCTTGATGCGTCCGTGGTAGGGGTGGACCCCCCGGTCGAAAACGACCCGCTCGATCTTGGCCGCTTTGAGCCGCTTGCCCAAGAGTTCGCCGAGAATACAGCAGGCGTCCATGTTCTTGGTGTTCTTGGCTTTCTCGCGGAACTCCTTCTCCAGGGTCGAAGCGGTCAGGAGGACCGAGCCCTCCTGGTCGTTGATCACCTGGGTATAGATATAGGCGTTGCTCTTGAACACGTGGACCCGGGGCCGCTCGGGCGTCCCCTTGACCTTATCCCGGATCCGTTTCCGGAGACGGTCGTCCCGCACTCTTTTTTCGGTTGTCTTGTCTTTAAGCACCGGTCACCCCCGCCTTTCGTTCTTTTTTAATGAGCTTCTCGCCGAGGTAGCGGACGCCCTTCTGCTTGTAGGGGTCCGGGATGCGGAGTCTCTTGATGTTGTCGGCGACCTGGCCCACCTTCTGCCGGTCGATGCCCCGGACAGTGAGCAGCGTGGGCTTCTCGGCGACGACCTCGACGCCCTCGGGAATGGCGTAGACGATCGGCCGGGAATAGCCCAAGCTGATCTCGAGCTTGCTCTTGTCGACCTTGGCCTTGTAGCCGACGCCGAAGATCTCCAGCTTCTTGGAGAATCCTTCGGACACCCCGGCGACGGCGTTCCGGGCCAGGGCCCGGCAGAGGCCGTGGTTAGCCCGGGCGGTCTGGGTCTCTTCGGCCCGGGCCAGGACGAGGGTCGTCCCCTCCAGGACGGCGGAGATGCCCGGCTGGAGCGGCGAGGAAAGCTTCCCCAACTTCCCTTCGAAATCGATCCTGTCCGGATGGGGCGTGACGATCACGCCCGCCGGTATCGTGATGGGCTTTTTCCCGACTCTTGACATGGTACCCTCTCCTCGCGCCTACCAGATGCTGCAGAGGACTTCGCCGCCCGCCCCCAGCTCCTCGCACGACCGCCCCGTCAGCACGCCCCGGGAGGTGGAGACGATGACGAGGCCCAGGCCGTCCAGGGCCTTGGGAACGGAATCCTTGGTGCAGTAGATCCGGCAGCCCGGCTTGCTGATCCGCTTGAGTCCGCTGATGACGCTCTGGTTGTCCTCGGTGTACTTGAGCGTCACGTTGAGGATCCCCTGCTTGCTGTCGTCGATGACCTTGTAGTTCTTGACGTACCCTTCCTCCCTGAGGATCTTGACGACCTCGACCCCCAGCCGGAAGGAGCGCATGCTGACTTCCCTCTTCTTGGATTTCGCGCCGTTACGAATCCGGGTGAGCAGATCTGAAATGGAATCCATGATTTGATCCTTTCTCCGATGTCACCAGGACGACTTCGTGACGCCCGGGATCTCCCCTTTGAGGGCGAGTTCGCGGAAGCACAGGCGGCAGAGGTCGAACTTCCGGTAGTAGGCCCGGGAGCGGCCGCAGAGCCGGCAGCGGCGGCGGATCCGTATCGCGTATTTCGGTTTCCTGACCATTTTGGCCATGCGCGCTGTAGTTGCCATGTTGACCTCGCTTCTCAGGCTTCCCGGAAAGGCATGCCCAGCTTCTTGAGGAGAGCTCGGGCTTCCTTGTCCGTCCGGGCCGTCGTGACGATGGTGATGTTCATCCCCCGCGGCCGCTCGACCTTGGTGTAATCGATCTCGGGGAACACGAGCTGGTCGCGCATCCCCAGGGTGTAGTTGCCCCGGCTGTCGAAGGACGTGGCCGGGACGCCGCGGAAGTCCCGGACCCGCGGCAGGACGATGTTGACCAGCCGGTCGAAGAACTCGTACATCCTCCGGTTCCGGAGGGTGACGTAGCAGGCGATGGGCTGGCCCTTCCTCAGCTTGAAGGACGAAATCGACTTCTTGGCCCGCCCAATGCCGGGGAGCTGACCGGTGATCAGGGCCAGCTCGGCCTTGGCCGTGTCCAGGAGCTTGATGTTCTGGATGGCGTCGCCGACGCCGACGTTGACGATGACCTTCTCCAGGCGGGGCACGGCCATGATATTCGTGATACCGAGCTCTTTCTGGAGTTCGGGGATCACGTCTTTCCGGTACCTGTCATATAAGCGGCTCATTGGGGCATCCTCACTTCTGCTTCTCGATCATCGTCTCGCACCGGTGGCAGAGCCGGATCTTGCTGCCGTCCTCGAGCCTCCGGCTCCGGGGGCGCACTCCCTGCGCGCACTCCGGGCAGTAGATCATGACGTTGGCCACGGCGATCGGGGCCTCCTTCTCCATGACCCCGCCCTGGACGTTCTTGCTGCGGTCGGCCTTGACGAAGTGCTTGCTGAAATTGATCCTCTCGACGATGACCCGGTTGGTCTCGGGGTAAAGCATCAGGACCTTGCCCGTCTTCCCCTTGTCCTTGCCGCGGATGACGACGACGAGGTCGTTCTTTTTGAGCTGGATTTTATGCATCACAGGACCTCGGGGGCGAGGGAGATGATCTTCATGAACTTCCGTTCCCGGAGTTCGCGTCCCACGGGACCGAACACGCGCGTCCCCACGGGCTCTCCCGCCTTGTCGATGATCACTGCGGCGTTGTCCTCGAACCGGATGTAGGACCCGTCCTTGCGGCGCAGCTCCTTGCGGGTGCGGACGACGACCGCCCGGATGACCGTGCCCTTCCGGACCTTGCTCTCCGGGGCGGCTTCCTTGACGGTCGCGGAGATGACGTCCCCGATCCGGGCGATCCGGCCGACGCTGCCGCCGAGCGGCGTGATGGCCATGATCCGCCGGGCGCCGGAGTTGTCGGCGACCTTGAGCATCGTGTTCATCTGGATCATTTCAACTCTCCGCTAACGATCTCGGAAGCGGTTGCGGCCGGCGTCTGGCCGATGATCTCGAGGACGCGCCAGCGCTTCGTCTTGCTGATCGGCCGCGTCTCGATGATCCGGACGACGTCGCCGAGCTTGCACTTCTCGGTCTCATCATGGACGAGGAACGTCTGCTTCCTCCGGATGGTCTTCTTGTAGAGAGGGTGACGGATCTGCCGTTCCACATGGACCGTGACCGTCTTCTTCATCTTCTTGGCGACGACCTTCCCGACCTTGGTCGTCTTCCGCTTCTTTCCTGTGGTGTCCATGCGCTACTCCGTTGCCTTCAGCGTTCGGTTCAAGAGCGTCTTGATGCGGGCGATGTCCTTCTTG
>MEXZ01000107.1:0-4466 GCA_001773855.1 Candidatus Aminicenantes bacterium RBG_13_64_14 | reverse complement strand
GACGTCGACCCAGAATTCGGGGTCGCCCTTGCCCTTGCCCATGCGGACCTCGGTCGGCTTCTTGGTGACCGATTTCCAGGGAAAGGTCCGGATCCACAGCTTGCCCTTTCTCTTCATGTGCCGGGAGATGGTGATGCGGCCGGCCTCGATCTGACGCGAGGACAGCCAGCCGGGTTCGAGGGCTTGCAGGCCGAACTCCCCGAACGTCAGCGTGCCGCCCCGCAAGGCCTTGCCTCGCATGCGGCCGCGCTGCTGCTTGCGATATTTGACTTTCGCGGGCATCAACATGGTTAGATCTCCTCGACCTCGGCCATCTGGGAGGTCATCTTGGGCTTTTCGACGTCACCCCGATAGACCCAGACCTTGATGCCGATCTGGCCGTAGGTCGTGAAGGCCTCGGTGCGGGCGAAGTCGATGTCCGCCCGCAGCGTTTGCAAGGGGAGCCGCCCCCTAAGGTACCACTCCGAGCGGGCGATCTCCACGCCGCCGAGACGGCCGGCACACATGACTTTGATGCCCTTGGCCCCCATTTTGAGGGCGAATTCCACGGCCTTCCGCATGGCCCGGCGGTAGGCGATCCGCTTCTCGAGCTGGACGGCGATGCTCTCGCCGATGAGGAGGGCGTTGAGCTCGGGCCGGTCAACTTCGCGGATGTCGACGTAGACATCCCTCTTGACGATCGTCTCCAGGAAGGCCTTGAGGCTCTCGATCTCCTTGCCGCCGCGGCCGATGATGATCCCCGGCCGGGCCGTGTGGATGATGACGCGGATCTTCGGACCGATGCGCTCGACGTCGACCTCGGCAATGCCGGCGTGAAAGTACTTTTCCTTGATGGCCTTTTTCATCCGCAGGTCCTCATGCATGAGCCGGGGGTAGTCCGGGCCCTTGGCGAACCAGCGGGACGTCCACTGCTTATTGAAGCCGAGCCGAAACCCGTATGGATGCGTTTTCTGTCCCACGTCTCATCTCCCTTTTTCGTCGAGATAGATATGCACATGGCTCGTCCGCTTCTGGACGCGGTAGGCTCGACCCATGGGCGCCGGGCGGATCCGCTTGGCCACGGGGCCTCCGTTGATCTGGATCCGCGAGATATAGAGGTTGTCGACGTCGACGTTCGGCGACTTCTGCTGGGCGTTGGCGATGGCCGAGCGGAGGACCTTCTGCAGGATGGCGGCGATCTTTTTCTTGTCGCTGAAGCGCAGGATCGTCAGGGCCTCCCCGGCGAGACGGTCCCGGATGAGGTCGGCCACGAGGCGTCCCTTCTGGGGGCTCATCCGGATGTACCGGGCGACGGCATGGGACAGCGGTTTTGGCCCGCTCACGTCTTCCCTACCTTAAGCTGCTTAGCGGTCTTGGACGTGTGCCCCTTGAAATACCGGGTCGGGGAGAACTCCCCAAGCTTGTGCCCGACCATGTTCTCGGTGACGAAGACCGGAATGAACTTCCGGCCGTTGTGGACGCCGATGGTCATGCTGACCATCTCGGGGATGATCGTGGACCGACGGGACCAGGTCTTGATGACCTGGCGCTTGCCCGCGGGCGTCGCCAGGGCCTGGACCTTCTCCAGGAGGTGGCCGTCGATGAACGGGCCCTTCTTCACTGATCTGCTCATGGTTACTTGCTCCTCCGCCGGATGATGAAGGACTGCGTCCGCTTATTCTGCCGCGTTTTGAAACCCTTGGTCGGGATGCCCTCAGGGCTCACCGGATGGCGGCCGCCCTTGGAGCGTCCTTCCCCGCCGCCGTGCGGATGGTCGACCGGGTTCATGGCCGTACCGCGGACATGGGGCCGGATGCCCTTCCAGCGGTTCCGGCCGGCCTTGCCGATACTGATGTTGGAGTGGTCGAGGTTGCCGATCTGGCCGATCGTCGCCCGGCAGTCGAGGTGGACCTTCCGGATCTCGGACGACGGCATCCGGACCTGGGCGTAGTCCCCTTCCTTGGCCAGGATCTGGGCGCCGGCCCCGGCGGATTTGGCGACCTGACCGCCCTTGTCCTTCCGGAGCTCGATGTTGTGGATGACCGTTCCGAGCGGGATGAATCGCAGGGGCATGGCGTTGCCCGGCAGGATGTCGGCCTGGCGGTCGGTCGAAACGACCGCCTGCCCGACCTGCAGCCCGACGGGGTAAATGATGTAGCGCCTCTCGCCGTCCCGGTACTTCACGAGAGAGATGAAGGATGAGCGGTTGGGGTCGTATTCGACGGTCTCCACGGTGCCCGGGATGTCGATCTTGTCCCTCTTGAAATCGATGACCCGGTAGAGCTTCTTGTGACCGCCTCCCCTGTTCCGCATGGACAGGTGCCCGCGGCTGTCCCGTCCGCCGGACTTGGGCAGGGACACGAGCAAGGGCTTGTAGGGGCCGTCTCCGCTCAGCTCTTCGAATCGGTTGCCCGTCCTGTGGCGCAAGCCGGGTGTCACTGGCCTGTATGTTTTGATACCCATGTTATACCGCCTCGAAGTATTCGATCGCTTTCTCGCCTTCCCGGAGCCGGACGTAGGCCTTCTTCCAGTCCTTCGTCTTGCCCATGTTCCGGCCGACGCGGCGAACCTTGCCTATCTTCGTCTGGGTCCGGACCTCGGCGACCTTGGTCTTGAACAGCAGCTCGATGGCATTCTTGATCTCGATCTTGTTGGCGCGCCGGGCGACCTCGAAGCAGATGACGCCGCTCGTTCCCTTGAGCTGGGTCGTCTTTTCCGTGATGACCGGACGGATGATGATTTTATGGGGGTCTTTGATCACTTCAATTTCTCCAGGACGGCCTCGAACGCCCGGCGGCTGAAGACCAGCCGCTTGTGGGCGAGGACGTCGTAGATGTTGAGGCCGGAGACGTCGACCGCCTTGACCCGGGGCAGGTTCCGGACCGCGAGGAACAGGTTCGCGTTGTCGTGAAGGTCGACGAGGAGGGCCGAGTCGAGCTTGAACGCCTTGAGCAGGGCGACGGCCTCCCGGGTCTTGGGTTCCTTGACCTCGAACTCGCTGACGACGACGAGCTCGCCGGACGCATGCTTCCCGGCCAGGGCTGCGCGGAGGGCGCTCCGCTTAGCCTTCTTCGGCAGCTCGTAGGAATAATCGCGGGGATGGGGGCCGAAGACCGTGCCGCCTTTTTTCCAGAGAGGTGAGCGGATGCTGCCGACACGGGCCCGGCCAGTCCCCTTCTGCCGCCAGGGCTTCTTACCGCCGCCCCTGACAAAGGCCCGGGTTTTCGTCGACGCCGTCCCCTGGCGCTGGTTAGCCCGGTAGTTGACGACGGCCTCGTAGATCAGGTGGTCGTTCGCGGCTTGGGAGAAGATGCTCTCCGGCAGGTCCACCTGGGCGGCCGCCTGGCCGCCTCTGTCGATGATGTCGAGTTTCTCCATGGTGACTTCTTCTCCGTTCACTTCGCCCGCGGGGAAACGAACGCCCCTTTCTTGATCAGGACGTATCCCCCCTTGGCTCCGGGCACCGCGCCCTTGACCAGGAGGAGGTTGTTGTCCTTGTCCGTGGCCACGACCTTGAGCTTCCGGACGGTGATCCGGTCATCGCCCATGTGGCCGCCCATGCGCATGCCCTTGACGACACGCGAAGGGTAGGACGAGGCCCCGATCGAACCGGGCGCCCGGTGGAACATGGAACCGTGGGAGGCGCCGCCGCCGGCAAAATGGTGCCTCTTGACGACGCCGGCGAAACCCTTGCCCTTGCTCGTTCCGACGACGTGGATCGTCTCGCCAACCTCGAAAATGTCGACGAGGACCTGGTCGCCTTCCGTGACCGCGGCGGGGTCGCTGCAGCCGACTTCCTGGAGCTTCTTGACGACCGGGACGCCGGACTTCTTGAAATGGCCGATCTGGGGCTTCCGCGGCTTGCGGACGCCCCGCTCCTCGACGAACCCGAGCTGGACCGCGACGTAACCGTCCTTCTCGACGGTCTTCTTCTGGATGACCGTGCAAGGCCCGGCCTTGAGGATGGTGACGGGGATGACGTTGCCGGCGTCGTCGAACTGCTGAGTCATACCGATCTTCTTGCCGATCAATCCTTCGATCATGGTCACTCCCCCGCTCCGTAGGCCTGGATCTCGACGTCGATCCCGGCCGGCAGGTCCAGCTTCTGGAGCTCCTCGATCGTCTCGTTGTTGTATTCGCTGATGTCGATGAGCCGCTTGTGGATCCGCATCTCGAAATGCTCACGCGACTTCTTGTCGACGTGCGGAGAGCGGAGGACGCAGAACTTATGGATGCGCGTCGGCAGGGGGATGGGACCCGCGACATTGGCGCCCGAGCGTTTCGCCTTTACGACGATATCCTTCACGGATTGATCCAGCAGGCGGTGGTCGAAGGACTTTAAACGGATTCTGATTTTTTCCATCGTTCGTTCCTCTGTACTCCGAATTCCTCTCCCGGGCCGTCGGGACCGGCGGACCCTCGGCGGCGGCCGCCGCTACTCGATGATCTCGGTGACCGTTCCGGCGCCGACCGTCCGGCCGCCCTCG
>MEXZ01000106.1:6754-26757 GCA_001773855.1 Candidatus Aminicenantes bacterium RBG_13_64_14 | reverse complement strand
CGTGGCGCGCCAGGGCCGGCCCCTGCTCGTCGTGGCCGAAGAGGTCGAGGGCGAAGCGCTGGCGACCCTCGTCGTCAACAAGCTCAAAGGCACCTTCATGTGCTGCGCCGTCAAGGCCCCCGGCTTCGGCGACCGCCGCAAAGCCATGCTCGAGGACATCGCCACGCTGACCGGCGGTCAGGTCATCACCGAGGAGATCGGCGTTAAGCTTGAAAAGGTCGGCTCGGATTGGCTAGGCGAGGCGAAGAAGGTCGTCATCGACAAGGACAACACGACGATCGTCGAGGGCAATGGCAAGCAGAGCGACGTCCAGGCCCGCATCAAGCAGATCCGGGTCCAGATCGAGGATACGACCTCCGACTACGACCGGGAGAAGCTCCAGGAGCGGCTGGCCAAGATGGTCGGCGGCGTCGCCCTGATCAAGGTCGGCGCGGCCACCGAGACCGAGCTCAAGGACAAGAAGGCCCGTGTCGAAGACGCCATGCACGCCACCAAGGCGGCCGTCGAGGAAGGCATCGTGCCCGGCGGCGGCGTCGCCCTGCTCCGCGCCCAGAAAACGCTCGAGAAACTCCAGCTCGCAGGCGACCTTCAGATCGGCGTCAACATCGTCAAGAGGGCCATAGAAGAGCCCCTGCGCCAGATCGCGGCCAACGCCGGGTTCGAAGGCTCCGTGGTCGTCGAAAAGGTCAAGGAGATGAAGCAGGACATGGGCTTCAACGCCCTCAACGAGAAGTACGAGGACATGATCAAGGGCGGCATTCTCGACCCGACCAAGGTCGTCCGGATCGCCCTCCAGAACGCGGCCTCCATCGCCGGCCTGATGCTTACCACCGAAGGCCTCGTCGCCGAATTCCCCGAAGAAGACAAGAAGTCCGGCTACCCGAGTCCCCCCGGCGACATGTACTGATCGCGTCAAGCGAATGAACCGGAAGCCCCGGGCGGTCCGCCGCCCGGGGCTTTTTTTATTTGACCCCTTCTTCTCCTGTGCTATATTCTGAGCTGAGTTCATGCCGAAGATCCTGGATCGTTACATCCTCCGCGAAGTCGTCCCGCCCTTCCTCGTCGGCCTTCTCCTCGTGACGTTCGTCCTGCTGATGAACCAGATCCTCCTCCTGGCCGAGCTCTTCATCGACAAGGGCGTGCCGGCGGCCGAGGCGGTCCGCATCCTGGCCCTGCTCATCCCGTCCATCCTGGCCTTCGCCCTGCCGATGGCCGTCTTGATGGGGATCCTGGGCGGGCTGGCCCGGCTTTCGGCCGACTCCGAGGTCGTCGCCTTCCAGTCGCTCGGGATCGGCCCTCGCCGGCTCCTCCAGCCCATTCTCTTTTTCGGGCTCTGCGGATTCTTCCTGACCTTGCCCCTCGCCCTCCTCGTCGCACCGAGGGCCAACCACGCCTGGGTCCAGGCCATGACCGACACCGTCCTCTCCCGCGTCCGGCTCAAGGTCAACCCGCTGGAGTTCAACGAGTCCATCCCCAACATGGTCTTCTTCGTCAGGGACGTCGGCAGGGACAAAGTCTGGCGCGACGTCTTCGCATCCATGAACAAGGACCCTGCCCATCCCCGTCTGGTCATGGCCCGGACAGGGTCGATCCACCTCTTCCCGGAAAAGCGGCGGGCTGTCCTGGAGCTCTCCGACGGTTTCGTTTATTCCGGGTCACTGGCCGAGCCGGAAAAGGACAGCCTGACGACGTTCGAACGCCTGGAAGAAGAAGTCGATGTCGAAGGCCTTTTCGCCTCGGTCTCGAGCGAGAAGAGGGTCCGGGAAAAGGATATCGGCGAGCTCGTCCGGGACGTCAAGTCCCTGGCGGCCGACCCTTCCGACGCCACGGGACGACGAGAGGTCCGGGCCCATTGGATCGAGATCCACAAGAAGTTCTCGGTGCCGTTCGCCTGCATCGTTTTCGCCTTCCTCGGCCTGCCGTTGGGCGTCATGACCGGGCGGGCCGGCCGGACGGGGGGCTTCTCGCTGGGCCTGGTCATCATCCTCCTTTACTACGTCCTGCTTACGGCGGGCGAGAAGATGGCCATGGATGGACGCGTTTCCGCGTTCTTGGGCATGTGGGCCCCGGATATCGTCCTGGCCGCCGCGGGGGTGTTCCTTTTCCTGAAGGCGGACCGGGGATCGTCCGCGCCGATCCAGCTCGCCGGCTTCTCGAGGTCCCGCGAAAAGAGGGGGCAGCAGGCCCCGAAGGCCGTCTCTCGCAGGCCCCGGTCCGTGTCCCGTCTTTCGTCGATCCCCTTCCCCGGCGTCCTGGACAGGTATGTTGCGCGGAAGTTCCTGGCCATCCTGGCCCTCGTTTTTTCCGCCCTGGCCGCCGCGACACTCCTGGCGACATTCTTCGAACGCCTGAACGATACCCTCCGGCACGGCAAGCCGGTCGGCCTCCTCGTTCGCTATGTCTGGTTCAAGCTCCCGGAATTCCTGGCCTACCTCCTTCCCGTCGCCGTCCTGGCGGCGACGCTCCTCACCTTCGGCCTGCTGGCCAAGTTCAACGAAGCGACGGCCATGAAGGCCTGCGGGATCAGCGCCTACCGGGCGATCCTCCCGGTCCTCGTACTGTCCGCCGCGGTGAGCGGCCTGGCTTTCCTCGTCCAGGAACGCGTCGTCCCGGCTGCGCACGCCCGTGCCGAGGACGCCTGGAACCGGATCACGGACCTGCCGCCCCGCAGCTACAGCTATCTCAACCGCCACTGGGTCCTGGGCCGGGCCGGGGACAGGATCTACCATTACGATTATTTCGAGCCCGGCTCCTCGACCTTCAGCCGGATGTCGGTTTTCGACATCGATATTGGCCGCTGGGCCCTCGCCCGGCGGTTTTTCGCGGAGAAAGCGACTTTCGAAAAGGACGCCCTTTTTTACCGGGAAGGCTGGGTCCGGGATTTTGCGGCGTCGGCGGGCCCGTCCTTCGTCCGAGCGGAAAGCGGCCGGCTCGCTGTCGACGAGGAGAAGGGCGCTTTTCTCAAGGCCTGGAAAGAGCCCCTGCAGATGACCCTCCGCGAGCTCCGGAAATACACCGCCGAAGTCCGAGGCATGGGCTTCCGGGCCGGCCGGCTCCGGGCCGAGATCGGACAAAAGACGGCCCTTCCCCTTGTCAGCCTGGTCATGGCCCTGCTGGCCGTGCCCTTCGGCTTCTCGATGGGGAAAAAGGGCGCCCTCGTCGGCGTCGGCCTGAGCGTGGGCCTGGCCATGGCCTACTGGGGGACGTTCGCGGTCTTCCGGAGTCTTGGCGGTGCCGAGGTCCTGACGCCCTTCCTCGGGGCTTGGGGGGCCAACCTCCTTTTCGGGCTGGCGGGGGTGTCTCTTCTCTTCAGGCTCCGGACCTAACTACATCTTGTACTTGCCGAAGTCATCGGGCCGCAGGCTCTCGAGCCATTTCCGGAGCTTCTCGGAGGATTCGACCTTCTCGTCGAACTTCAGCCCGTTGGCCTTGCGGACAACCTCGTCCTCGACGAAGATGGGAGAGCTCATGCGCAGGGCCAGGGCGATGGCGTCGGAGGGGCGGGAATCGATGATGATCACCTGTTCGGCCCGGCGGCAGTGGATCATGGCGAAGAAAGTGTTGTTCCGGACGTCGTTGACGACGATCTTTTCGATGGCGATGTCGAGCTTCTCGAGGAAGCTCTTGAGAAGGTCGTGGGTCATCGGCCGCGGCGTCGGGACGTTCTCGATGGTCAGGGCGATGGCGTTGGCCTCGAAAACGCCGATCCAGATGGGCAGGATCTGCTCGTTTTTGGGGTTCTCGAGGACGACGATGGGCATCTTGGAGATGGGGTCCACCACAAGACCCTTGACCTTCATTTCGATTTCCATGGCCGGTTCGTACCGACTCTAATATAGGTGGCGGGGGGGGGCTTGTCAAATGCGGCCTCGGGGTATCATCTCCGTCCGCGCGGTGATTCTTAACGCTTTCCCGGGCCGGATTCGATGGGAGGAGTCCGCGTATCCGTCCCGAGAAAGCTAAATCCCCGCTTTATGCTTCCGTCAATGATACCCCTCGGCCTTGGGTGCCGCTTAACGACCGGACGGCGCTCTCGTTGCGGGGTCTATGCATGGCCCCCATCACTGCCCGGGCTACATCGCTATTTGACAAGCCCAGAGGAGGAAAAAAGCAGGAGGGGGAGATGTACTTCCGGTACGTGTCCCCCTCCCTAAAACAGCGAGTGGTAAAGAGGGACTGTCCCCTAAGGAGGGGAACAGTCCCTCTTTACCATCCGTGCCCGCTCAGCCCTCAATCCGCCCTGAGGCCGTTTGGGCCGGAAGGGATTCCAAAGGGATATGTCCCTTTGGCCGCAGAACGCCGTAGCGTTCGAGGAGGGGAGGCAGGGAGCGAAGCGACCGTTGGCTAGGGGGAAGGCGGGACGCCTTCTCCCTCCAAACAAGGCGGCCTCCTCTGGGAACACTCCTGCGCGACGTGGGTTCCTTTCGGCCACTCCCCATTGGCGCGCTGACCGACCAAATCACCGCTCATGCTCGTTCAGACAATTCCCTCGGCCTTGGGGGCCCCCACGCCGTGCGTCACCGCCCCTTGCCTCGCTTGCCGGGCGGTAGGGAACCATGTGGGGAGATTCGACAAGCCCGGGGGAGGAAAAAAAGGATCAAAAGAGCGAGAGTTGGGAGGTGGAGGAGTCCGCCGAGGCCTCCTCGCCGAAGATGCGGATCGCGCCGTACTCGCCGTCGTACCCGGGGAGGATCCGGACCTGGCCCTTGCGCATCCGGTCGACGGCGGTTGCGACCCTGTCCGGGGAGAAGCGGGCGAGGTCGGCCACGGGGATCTCGGTCAGGATGGCGTGCTCGTCCCCGAACTCCCGGATAAAGCGGAAGTAGAGGTCCCAGACGCCCTGACTCTCCGGCGTCTTGCCCACGGCTTCGGCGATGATCTCGTTGAGCGGGATGAGGTTCTTGAAGGGAACCCCGTTCGGCCGCCCCTCTCCCGGCTCCCGGTCGGCCAGCTCCTCGACGCGATGGAGGACGCCGATGGTCAGGCGTTTCCCGCACTTCGGGCAGAGGTCACTGGTCTTCAGGCTCTCCCGCGGCGAAGAGACGACGCCACACTTGCGGTGCCCGTCGTAGTGGTACTTGCCTTCCTCGGGAAAGAACTCCACGGTGTAGAGGAACTTCGACGGGTCGTTCGTCCGCAGTGCGTTGACGAGCCCAGAGTAGCTGAAGTCCGTGTCGAAGACATTGGCCTCGCGGCCGATCTTCGAGGGCGAGTGGGCGTCGGAGTTGGAGACGAGGGCGTAGCGGTCGAGGGCGGAGATCCTTCTGTTCATCGGCGGGTCGGAGGACAGGCCCGTTTCCAGGGCGAAGATCGACGGCGTCATCTCCTCGAAGCACTCCTCGATCGCGTCGAACCCCGAGTTGGCCCCGAACAGCGAGAACCAGGGCGTCCAGATGTGGGAGGGGATGACGACGCATCGGGGGGCGGTATCGGCGACCATCCGGCAGAAGAGACGGACGTCCATGCCCAGGATGGGCCGCCCGTCGGAGACGAGGTTGCCCACCGCCTGGAGGCGGCTGTTGACCCTCTCGACGGATTCGAAATCCGGGGCCAGCAGCATGACGTGGACCTTCCGGACCTTGCCCCCTTTCGAGTAGATGAAGCTCAGTTCGGAGGAGAGGATGAACGCGACTTCCCGCGACAGGGCGGGGAGGCCCATGAACGGCGGCGCTTCGAGAGACGTCGTCCCGTTCTTGAGCCGGAGAAAACCGTTTCCCATCGGCTCGAGCTTTTCCTTCATCAGGAAGAGCCATTCGGGATGGGTGAAATCCCCGGTCGCCAGGAGCGAAATTCCCTTGACCTTGGCCCATGGTGCGAGGGAATCGAGGACCATGTCCCGCGACGTGGCCCGGGAGAATTTCGAATGTATGTGAAGGTCGGCGACGAACTTCATGTTGAAGGACCAGTTTAGAAAAAGCGCCGGGCGATTGCAAGCCCTTTCGCGCCGGCGCGGCCCGGCTCCTGCTCGCTGAGCGTTGTGGTGACCAACACGACCGACGGGAGCAAGGCCTCGCTCGAGCGGAAGTTCGAGATCTAGCTCAGTTCTTGGCCCGGGCGGCGGCGGCCGCCGCGGCGGCCTGGCCCTTCCTCGCGTATTCCTCGGACTGGACGATGTCCCCGACGCGGTTATAGAGGTCGGCCAGGAGGAAATAGCCCAGCGGCAGGTCGGCCGGGGCGGGCTTGAGGTCGATCCCCTTTTTCGTCAGGGCGATGGCTTCCTCGAAGTTCTGTCCGCGCCGGATATGGATCCGGGCGAGGTAGAAATAGGCGATCGGGAACTCCGGCTCGGCCTCGATCGTTTTCTGCAAGGCGTCGAATTCCTCATCCTCGCGCCCCATGAGGCGGTAAACCCGGGACAGGTTGAAGATGGCCTTGTAGCTTTTGGGGGAGTCCTGGATCTCCTGGAGGTAGAGGTCGGCGGCTTCGGCCAGACGGTTCTGCTTCTCGCGGAGCTGGGCCATATTGTAGCGCAAGCTCAGGAGCGTAGAGTTGATGGCCGAGGCGGCGCTCAGGTGCTCTTCCGCCCGGGAGAGGTCGCCGCCGCTTTCTCGGTTGAGGTAGATCGCCGCCAGGGCGTTATGGGCCGACGCCGACCGGGAATTGCCGGTCAGGCACTTTTCGAAGTAGGAGACGGCCTTGTCGGTTTCGTTCTGATGGACCATGAGGTTCCCCAGGAGGAAGAAGAGCTGGGAGTCGTCGAACCCCTTGGCCATGAAGTCGAGGACGTATTTCTCGGCCTCGTCCAAACGGCCCATGGCCTGGTAGGAGTTGGCGATGTTGATCACGGCGAAGGAGTCGTCCGGCTTGAGCTCGAGGGACTTCTTGAAGGCTTCGATCGCCTCCTTGAACCGCCGGGCCTTGGAGAAAATATTCCCGAGCGAGAAATGGGCGTCGGCGATCGTCGGGTCCTCCTTGATGATGGCCTCGATCGTCCGGACGGCCTCGTCGAAATTCCCGTCCATGCCCGTCTCGCGGGCCTTCGACAGCGCGTTGAAGACGCCGATCTTGTCCTTGGGGTTGGCCAGCTTCTGGCCCTTGAGCTTCGAGGAGTTCGTGAACGAGCCGACGTAGCCGAGGGCAGCTAGCTTCTCCCGGGTCTCTTCGTCCACTTTTTTCAGGTCCACTTCGAGGGCGTTGCGGCCCGCCTCCTCCATGAGGACCCCGGCCCGGGCGGAGAGGTCCTCGAAGACCTTCTTTTCGAGGTAGACGAGGTTATTTTCCTCTCCCGGGTCCCGGTCGAGGTCGTAGAGCTCGGGCACCGGGGCGAGGATGAGCTTGAAACGGCCGTCCTGGACGCTCTGGAGGTCGGACCAGCCGAAGTGGTAGCGGGGATAGAACGTCTCCGAGTAGGCCAGGCGGTCCGCGGCGGCCCCCGGCGCGAAGAACGACGGGACGAGGCTTCTCCCCTGGACCTCGGCGGGGACGGGGATTCCGGCCATCTCGCACACTGTGGGCATGACGTCGACCAGTCCGACTGTCTCCGCCGACGTCACTCCCTGGAGCCCGGGGAACGGGGTGACGATGATCAGGGGTACATGTAGGGCCGCTTGGTAGACGAAGAAGCCGTGCGTCGTCTCGCCGTGCTCGCCCAGGCTCTCGCCGTGGTCGGAGGCGAAGACGAGGAAGAGGTTGTCGCGGAGGCCGCTGCTGCCGAGGTGGTCCCAGAGCCGGGCGAGCTGAGTGTCCGTGAAGGCGATCTCGCCGAGGTAGGGACTGTTGGGATACTCGCTCTTGAAGGGCTCGGGCGGCGCGTACGGGGTATGCGGGTCGTAGAGGTGGATCCAGGCGAAGAACTTGCCGTCCTTCTTCTTGTCGATCCAGCTCAGGGCCTCGTCGATGACTTCGTTGGCGGGCCGCTGGACCTCGCCGAGCGAGATCTTCTCGAAGCGGCTCAGGTCGAACTTGTCGAAATAGGTGTCGAAGCCCTGGTTCAGGCCCCACTTGGAGTCGAGCACGTAGGCGGCGACGAAGGCCGCCGTGTCGTAGCCCTTGGCCTTGAACGCTTCGGCCATGGTCACGAGCTCGGAGGGGACGATGAAGCCGCCGTTGTCGCGGACGCCGTGGAAGACGGGCAGCGTGCCGGTCATGATCGTCGTGTGCGAGGGCAGGGTCAGGGGCGTCTGCGAGATGGCGTGCTCGTAGCGGATTCCCCGGGCGGCGAATGCGTCCATGGTCGGCGTGGCGACGCGGGCGGCGCCGTAGCAGCCGACCCTGTCGGCCCGGAGCGTGTCCACCGTGATGAGGATGACGTTGTAGTCCCGCCCTCCCCGCAGGCGGCCGAAATCCGGCGTGCGCGGACGGAGGAGGAGGAAGGCGGCGAGGCCCCCGGCGGCGACGAGGGCGGCCCCGGCCAGTAGCGGAAATTTTCTCTTGGCCATCGAAGAGCACTATCTTAGCACGAAAAAGGGGGACACGGTATTGTGTCCCGAAAAAAAAGGGCGGCGGGTTCTCCCGCCGCCCTTTGAGCGTCTGCGGTGTGCTTGAGCTTAAAACATCAGCCGGACGCCGACGCGCGCCTGCCGCGGAGTGCTGATGGCTAAGAGATTGTGCCCGTCCGTGGAAGGAGTATCGCCGGGATTCCAGTCATAGCCGATGCGCGTGCCCCAGGAGGTGATGGTGTTGGCGTTGAAGACGTTGAACACGTCGACCATCAGTCCGAGGCGGTACCTGTCGGCCAGGGTGAAGATCTTCTCGAGGCGCAGGTTGAGGATCTTCTCCATAGGGTAGTGATTGGAACCGCGGCGTTCCGTGAAGAACGTGATCCGGCCCTGGTTGAACCCCTGCGTCCGGAGTCGCGTCGTCCAGGCGTCGCCCGTGATGCCCCAGAAGTAGCCGGTCAAGCTGATGTCGAAGGGCAGGATGTAGGTGCCCTGGATCTTGATCATGTGGGTCGGGTCGCCCGTGAGATTGCCTTCGGCGTTTGTCCAGATGTTCGGGTCGCTCTTAGCTCCGCCCCAGCCGATGTCACTGCCGAAGCTGTTGTTTATGGTCCCGGTGGCCTTCCCGTAGACGTAGGAAGCGAGCAACTGCCAGCGGTTGGAGAAGCGCTTGTTGAACAGGACCTCAATGCCCTCGTATTTCCGGTAGGGATTATCGAGGATCCAGGGGAACAGCACGGGGTCCATTCTGAGGTTGGTGATAAGGAAATCGGTTTCCTCCAGCGTTTCCTCCGTCTGCTCGTAGACGGTGAAGTACTCGTCGAGATCGGAGGAGTAGACCTCCTGTTCGGTGTAGTCGGCGGCTCTGTTGTAGCGTCCGATGAGGTCGTTCCACTTCCGGTTGATGTAGGTGACGCCGAGCGATGTGTCCTTGAACAGCTCGCGCTCGATCCCGATTGTGAACTGGGCCATGTAGGGGTGCTTGATGTTGGGGTCCATCGAGTAAGGGGTGTGGGCAACCCGGTACTCTTCACCCCACGCCGCGCCATCGTAGTAGTAAGAGACCCAGTCACTGAAGTTCGCGGTCGGGTTCATCATTTCGTGGTAGGCGGTCAGCATGGCCTCGGTGAAGTGGCCATAGTGGGCTTTGAGGATGGTCGACTTGTCGCCGAGGATGTCGAAGGTGAAACCCAGGCGGGGAGCCAGCCGCTTCGTCTTGAAAACGGTCCCGCTGATGCCCTTGACGTCGCCCCAGTTCTGGCTGTAGCGGAGGCCGAGGCTGAGGTTCAGCCTCTTGCCGATCTGCCAGGAATCCTGAAAGAACATCTCCGCGCGGGTGTAGCGGGTGTTCGTATCGTAGCCCGCGTACTGGTAGGCATAATAGGGCCCAAAGAAGTCGTAATACTTGATATTATCACCCAGCGCGCCGTCCGTGCCGGTGTAGCCGTAGCGGCTCCGGGCCATGGACCGCTCGAACTCGGCCCCGAACTTGAATTCGTGGGAGCCGAGGAGGAAGTCCTCGGCGTAGTGGGTCAAGCTGGCGTTGGTCCCGAAGCGGGCCCGGTCGGCCCAATAGAAGTATCCGGCGCTGTCGGAGATATAGTCGTCGTTCGCCCAGTCGATGTGGGAGTAAGTGGCGAAGCCGACTTCAGGGTCGAGATAATAGATGCCCTCGAAGTAGTTGGCCTTGAGGTCGAAGAAGGTCTTCGGGCTGAGGATCTTGGTCAGGCTGAAGCTCACGAGCCAGTCGGGCGAGTCCTGGGTGACACAGGCCTCGGGAGCCGTTGTGGCGTTGGCGCCGCGGTTCACGCCCTGATACTTGGTCCTCTGGAATGCCAGGTTCATGTTCAGCGTCGGCGTCAGCTGGGAGGTCAACTTGGCGAAGAAGCGCGGCTGCTTGTAGGTAACATCCTCGGGGAAGCCGGTCGGGCGGTTATTGGTCTGGTAGTACTGGCCGCCGAGGTAGAACCAAAGCTTGTCCTTGACGATGGGCCCGCCGAGGTGCCCGTTGACGTCCATGAGCTTCGAGCTCGGCGAGGTCAGCAAGGGGAAGTCCGTGAGGTAGGCTTGGTTGTTCTGGGCCTGCCAGAACTTGGAGTCGGCCTGGTAGCCCTGGAAATCGAACTCGAAGTGGCCCGAGAAGTTGTTGCCGCCGGATTTCGTCACCAGGTTGAAGATGACGCCGGTGAAGTTGCCGTATTCGGCGGGCAGGCCGACGCCCATGATCTTGGCCTCCTCGATGATGTTGTAGTCCGAGAAGACCCAGGCCGAGCCGCCTTCGGGGTCGGCGACGTTGACGCCGTCCATGGAGTAGGCGATGCCCGTGTTCGCCGACGCGCCGTAGGCGACGTTGTCCGTGACCCCAGGGGCCATGTTGACGATGCTCGCCGTGAACTGGTTGTTGGGGACGTTCCTGAGGATCTCGTTCGACAGCGTGACCGACGCCGTCTCCGTGGACTTGACGTCGACCGTCGGAGACTTGGCGGTGACCGTGACCTCCTCGGAGATCGTCGAGGCCTTCATCTGGAGGTCGATGTCCAGGGTGGACGTGGTGTTCACCCGGATCTTCTCGCGGACGATCGTTCCGAAGCCTTGGAGCTCCGCCTTGACCTGGTATTCGCCGGGCGGCAGGGCCGGGAACCGGAACTCGCCGTTGGCGTCTGTAAGGAACGTCCGGATACCCATGAGGTTTTGGCCCGAGATCGTCACGCTGACGCCGGGCAGCGGCCCTCCCTGCTCGTCAGTCACGACGCCGCGGATGGCGCCGGTTTCCTTGGATTGGGAGAAGGCGATGGGGGCGAGGAGAAGAGTGATCGCCAGGATGGATAAAAGCTTGTTTCTCAAATAGTCCTCCTTTCGGTTGTTACACGCCTTGTTTCTTGGCCGGAATGATTTATGGATTTTTCGATTTCCACCTCCTCTATAAACCAAGCAATTTCAATGCCAACTTTAGGTTGCATGCATCTCATTGATAATAAATTAAATAAAAATCATGATAAGCATCCGCTCATCCATTTATTTGAATGTTATACAAAAAGACCGATGATATCAAGCAAAATTTTGCGAAAACGGGCGTTGTCCCGGGGGCGATTTGAATTGACCCCGGGCGTATGCTATCTTAGTTTCCAGGAAGATGAAGGCCAGAACGCTTGTTGTCGCATTTTCGCTCCTCCTCGTGGCCGGCGCCCTGGCCGGTCCGGAAAAGCTTTCTCCGGAACTTCAGGCCTGGTTCGAGGACGTTTCCCCGATCCTCACCCGGACGGAGCGGGCCGTTTTCCAGAAACTCCAGACCAACGCCGAACGGGAGAAGTTCGTCCGTTTCTTCTGGCGGGTGCGGGACCCCCTGCCGGACACGACGGCGAACGAGTTCCAGAAAGAGTACGAGGAACGGGTCCGCTTCGCCGACCAGAACTTCGGCCGATATTCGCCGAAACGGGGGAGCCAGACCGACCGGGGTTACTATTACCTCGTCCTCGGGCCGCCGCTCGAGCGCCATTTTTTCACGACCCAATCCGAGGTTTGGCCCCTCGAACTCTGGTTCTATAAGGGGGCCCAGGAATACGGCCTGCCGGATTATTTTTACCTGATCTTCTACCAACCCGAGGGGATCGGCGATTACCGTCTCTACTCGCCGGGCGTCGATGGCCCGGAGAAGCTGGCCGTCCCCATCATGGGGGGGGGGGCCATGAACCGCTCCCGGGCGTTCGAGGCCATCAGGAAAGCGAATTCCGAGCTCGCCTCGGCGGCCCTGAGCTACATGCCCGGCGAACAACCGATGGGCTCGGGCTCGTTTTCCTCCGACACCATCATCGCCTCCGTCCGCGGCCTCGCGGATAAGAAATTCTCGGACACCTACGCCAAGTCTTACATGTCCTACAAGGATTATATCGAGACGGAATATTCGGACAATTATCTCCAGAGCGCCTTCCAGGTCAAGGTTTTCCGGGAAGGCGGCCAGGCCTTCGTCCACTGGACGATCGAGCCGGAGAAGATGAACTTCGGAGCCCAGGGCAGCGCCATCTACGCCAGCTTCGAGCTCGTCCTGCGGCTCGAGGACGGCCGCGGCGGGATGGTCTTCGAGAAGGTCGAAGAGATCCCGCTCAAGCTCACACCTGAGCAGTATAAGGCCCACGAACGCCAGCGCTTCGCTTTTCAAGACCTCCTGGCGGTCGTCCCCGGCGAGCATCGGGCCCTGTTCCTCTTGAAGAACAAAACGGGCAAGGACTTCTCTTCTTTCGAGACGAGGGTCGTCACGCCGGCGGAACCGGAGGCCGGCCAGGCCGGGCTCAGCGCCCCGCTCATCTTCCACGCCCGGGAGGCCGTCCCGGCCGCGCAGAAAAACAACCTCAAAGCGTTCGTTTTCGGCGGCTGGCAGTATGTCGTCGGCGCCCGGAACGAGTTCAGTACGGCCTTGACGCTGGGCGTCTTCGTCCAGGCCTGGAATCTCGACAAGCTCGGCCTGAGCGGACCGCCGTCATTCGTCCTCGACATCATCTCGCTCGACGCGAACCAGAGCGTCGGGGCCTTCCCGTTGGCGGATGTGGCCGTTGACCCCGGTGATCCCGCCACCCTCCTCGTCTCGGGGACCGTCCCCCTAAAGGACGTCAAGCCCGGCTACTACCGGGCGGAGATCTCGGTCCGATCCGCGGACGGACGGACGCTCCTCGCGCAGAAGGAGAATTTCGTCGTCCTCTCCCAGGCCGTCCCGGTTATCCCGTGGGTTTACGCCCGCCTGCACGGGCCGTTCCCCAGCCCCGAGCACCTCAAGGTCCTCGGCTCCCAGCATTTCCTGGCCGGGGACTACGAACGCGCGAGGGACACCTTCGAGAAGGTCCTTCGGCAGAAGGACGATGCCGATTCACACCTGCTACTGGCCAAGTCGCTCTACGGCCTCGGGCGCTTCAAGGAATCGCTCGGCCACGCCCTGCCGCTTCACGAGCGGGCGCCCGACCGGGAGGCGGCCAAGGTCATTGCCCTCGACTACGCCGCCCTGAAGGACTGGAATTCCGCCCTGACCTATCTCGAAAAGCTCATGGCCGAAGCGACCGAAGTCCCGGTCCTGAACCTGGCGGCCGAATGCCACCTGGCCCTCGATCGCCCGGAAAAAGCCCTGCCCCTCCTCCAGAAGTCGCTTTCGCTCGTTCCCGACCAGCCTGCGATCAAGGCCCTGGAGGAAAAAACGAGAAAGCGCGCCGGTCAAAAATAGGAGTTCGAGATGATACCCAAGAAAGTCCCCATAGTTGCTCTTCTTCTCTTCGTGTTCGCGGCCGTATCCTGGGCCCAGTTCCAGGGCCGGATCAAAGGACGCGTCCTGGACCCTTCCGGGAACCCCGTCGATAAGGCCGAAGTGACGCTCGTCTCTCAGAAAACCTCCACTGTCCGCTACGAGAGCAAGACCGACAAAGAGGGCCGGTTCGTTCAGGTGGGATTGATGCCCGGCTACTACACGCTTACCGTCAAGAAAGCCGGGTTCGCGCCGGGGTCCAAGGAGATCAAGGTTGGCGTCGCGGGCGAAGAATCCGTCGAGATCAGCCTAAAATCCATCGAAGCCGAAGCCGAAAAAGCCTACTCTGCGGCGGACAAGCTCTTCCTCAAGGGGAACAAGCTTTACGCCGAGCAGAAGTTTTCCGAGGCCGTTGCCGCTTACGGAGAGGCCATCGCGCTCGACCCGGGGAACTGGGGCTACCGGCTCAACTTGGGATTGTCCCTGAAAAAAGCCGGCCGTCTTGAAGAGGCCCTGGCCGCCTTCCGCAAGGCGGTCGAGCTCAATCCGGAAAGCTACAGCGCCAACAAGGAAACCGGCGAGGCCCTGGGCATGGCCAAGCAGTTCGCCGAGGCCAAGCCCTTTTATGAAAAGGCCGCCGCCCTGAGCCCCGACGACCCCGACGCCCAATACAACCTGGGCGTCTGTCTCGTCAACACCGGTGAATCCGAGGCGGCCCTGCCGCGTTTCCAGAAGGCCGTTGAAATCAAGCCGGATTACGCCGAGGCGTATTACCAGATGGGCACGATCCTCGTCGGCCAAAACAAGGCGGCCGAAGCCTGTGCCAGCCTGGAAAAGTTCCTGGCTCTCGCCCCCGATCACGAGAAGGCCGGGATCGCCAAGCAACTTCTCGAATTCCTGAAGAAATGATAATATAGAAACCCCGAAAGCGGATTGCCGCTTGGGAAATTATACGTTTGAATGGTGGAGGTCAGAGATGAAGAAAGCGGTCCTCGCAGTGATGATCGTGCTCGTCGCGGCGCTCGTTCTCGCGGCCCAGGATTACAAGGGCAAAGCCCGCCAGGGCGGCGTTGTCTTTGACGAAAAAGGGGCGCCTCTCGAGGGCGTCAAGGTCAAGCTGTTTTCCGTGAGGGCACAGCAAGGCTTCGAGGTGAAGACGGACAAGAACGGCAAGTGGATGGGCGCCTGGATCCGGAGCGGGGGTTGGACGATCAGCTTCGAAAAAGTCGGCTACGCGCCCCAGAACGTCACCGTCAATGTCCAGGAAACCGCGAAAAACCCGGACGTCACCGCCATCATGGTAAAGGTCGAAGGCCTGGCCATGACCGAGGAGATCAAGACCCTCCTCATCCAGGGCAACACGGCCTTCGAACAGCAGAAATTCGACGAAGCCCTGGCCGCCTACCAGCAGATCATTGCCAAATACCCCGACGCCTACATCATCTACGCAAATATCGGCAACTGTTACTTCTCCCAGGAGAAGTACGACCTGGCCGAGGAGGCGTATTTCAAGGTCCTGGAGAAGGCCCCCGGCGATACCAACGCCATCATCGCCATCGGCAACTGCCATTCCAACCGAGGCGACTCCGCCAAGGCCCTGGAGTGGTACGGGAAAGTCGAGTTCGAGAAAATCGACGATCCCATCGTCCTCTACAACTTGGGGACGAACTATTACAACAACAGCAAGTTCGAAGACGCCCTGAAATTCTATCTGAAGGCCGTTGAAAAGCAGAAGGAATCCCCGGATGCCCTGTACCAACTGGGATTGACCTATCTGAATCTCCAAAAAAATGCGGAATCCATCGCGACCTTCGAGGATTATCTGAAGATCGACCCGGATTCCCCGCGAGCGGCCCAGGTCAAGGCGTTCATCGAATACCTGAAGAAAAAATAGCGCGGCCCGTCGTGGCGCCGCGAAGGCGGACTCCATGAACAAGAGAACAGGTGTCATTATCCTTTTCCTGACGGCCGGCCTGGGATTCCTGGCGTCCTGCGGCGGCGGCCCCAAGGTGGTCCTGGACGCGGAGAGCAAGAAGTTCTACGACACGGCCAACCTGATCATGACTCGCGAAGAGGCCAAGATCTTCAAGCTTCTCCCGGACCAGGAATCCCGGAAGGAGTTCATCGACGATTTCTGGGTCAAACGGGACCCCAACCCCGACAACGACGTCAACGAATTCAAGGTGGAATTCCAAAACCGGGTCGCGTATGTCACCAAGAGGTTCAAGACGGAAGGGGGTCCCGGCTGGAACACGGACCGGGGCCGCATCTACATCTTCATGGGGCCGCCCGATAAGTTCCAGGAAGACTTCACCCATGGCGATTCGACCATCCGGGGGCCGATCCTCTGGTGGGTCTACTACAACTACATGCTGGGAATCGAGTTCGTCGACGAAAAAGGGAACGGCCAATACAAGATCCGAAATTACGATGGGGATTTTTTCGGAGCCATCGACATCCTCAAGCTGGGCACCTACGTGGGGACGGACGACGTCTTCCTGAAGAAAGTCGTCAACTTCGACCTGACGTACGACCGGGAGGCCGGAGAGATCGAGGTCACCCTCCCGACCAAGCTCCTCAACTTCAAGGAAAACGACGCGGGCAAGTTCCAGATCGATCTGCGCTTCAAGTTCTATATCTATGAAGGCCCCAGCCTCGGCAAAAAGACCCTGGAAGAGGAGCGCACCTTCGAGTCCACGACCCAGGAGCTCGGAGGCCTGAAGACCATCCCCTTCCGGTTCAGCATCCCTCTGAAGCCCGGCACGAATTTCGTCGACGTCATCATCCAGGGGAAGCAGGGGACCGCCAGCAAGATCCGTAAGCTCTTCGAGATCAAAGTTTCGTCCTGAGAAAAAAAAGGACCGCCCGGGGGACGGTCCTTTGCTGTTCGTTCAGATTTGGAGTGACTACTTAACCTCGAAGCCGACCTTGGTTTCGCCCTTCATCCCGGAAACCTTGTCCATGACATTGGCGAGAAGGACATACTTCCCCGCGGGCAGGGGCCTCTTCTCGATGCGCTCGCCCTTGTCGTCCTTGATCTGGAGCGTCTGGATAAGGGGCAGTTGCTGGGTTATGGCAAAGGAATCATAGGACTGGGGAGCCCATTTGATGGCCGCTTTTCCATCCTCACCCTGGACCTCGAAAGTGACCTCGAGGTCGTTCACCGGCCGGACGGCGGCGGGGTCCTTGACAGCCGCGCCGAGGACATAGAAGAGGATATCCAGGAGCTCGTCAGTGGCTACGTTGCCCATGACGTTGGCAACAATCATGGCGCCGCCGTAGGAAAGATATCCCCGGTGGATTGTCGGCCTCTGGTCTGGGTCGATGGCCTGCATGGATTTTAGCAGCACAGGCTCCGTCGGCCAGATTGTGGTTTGGTAGGATTCGGGTCCCGGCACGACGGTATCGGCGTATGCGACGCTCATTTTCTTCATGTCGGGAGTGGCGAGGACCAAGGCTAATGCGTATTTTCCGACCTGCAAGCCGGTGCCGAAAGAGTACCAATCCTCTTTCTCCGGGTCATAGCCCGCGCCTTCGGTCTTCAGGAGAGCCGGAGATTTTCCTCCCATTGTAGGCTTGAGCATCCCGGCATTATCGACCAGGAAAAACTGGTAGAAGACGGTGAGCATGGTTTCCATCTCTCCCGACCCGGAGGACGACGGTGTGTAGCCGAGGTCACCGTTTTTTGCCTTGAAGATGAAAACGGGAAAAAGGCCACCCTTGGCGATAAGGACGAGTTGCTTAAAAAAGCTGAAAGGAATATCCTGCCGTCCCTGCCGGGTGGCCAGGCCTTCCTGGATCAGGGCCGCGACCTCTTTGGGCAGCGAGGCTTTTACCGGGGGCTTCACCTCTTGACCCTTGGCTTGGATTCCGGACGCCGCCTGTGCGGAAACCGAGAGCATGCTGATAACGGAGAAAAGCGCGAGGCCGGCCGCGATCATTCTAAAGGTTTTCATTTTTCCTCCTGTTGGAAATACCTCATTCCACCTCACTAGAGAGCAATTCTCATGCCAACTTATATGGCAAGGGCTCTCTTGCCCTCGAGAAAACCCGGCGGGACCTGTAAGATTCCTTTACAGCCTTCCAGCGAACCTTACGCCGGCGTCTCCGAGGCGGATCGAGTCAGCTAATATATCAAATTTCATTATTTTTTCAATCCTCGATAATTTCGGACGGCGTCGAGATGCTCGCCCAGGGTCCGGCTGAATCGATGGCTGCCGTCGCCCTGGAGAACGAAGTAGAGGTATTTCTCCGCCGCGGGATTCAGGGCGGCGTCGATGGCCGGCTTGCCCGGATTGGAGATGGGGCCGGGTGGCAGGCCGGGGTGCATGTACGTGTTGTAGGGCGAGGGGAACTTGAGATCGCGGAGGAGAAGACGCCCGGCGTACTTATTCTCGAGCTTGAGAGCGTAGATGACGGTCGGGTCGCAGTCGAGCTTCATGCCGAACCTCAACCGATTGTGAAAGACGGCGGAAACGAGCGGCCGTTCTTCGGGCAGGGCGGTCTCTTCCTCGATGAGGGAGGCCAGCGTAACGACATCCCGGACGCTCATGCCGAGCTCAGCCGCCCTCAGCCGACGGCCCTCGTCGAAGACCTCTCGGAACTCGGCGACCATGGCCGCGACCAGCTCGGCCTCCGTCGCCTTCCGGGGGAGGAGATAGGTGTCCGGGAAAAGGTAGCCTTCGAGGTCCCTCGCCCGGCGGTCCCAGTCGGCGATGAGGCCGACGTCGAGCAGGGCCCGCCGGAAGGCCGCCTGCCCCTCCTCGTCGCCGGGCCTGAGGAGTTCCCCGATGTCGCGTCCGGCCAGGCCTTCGGGAATGGTGACGGGCTGGAGGTGGATGCGGCCCTTGAAGACCTGGAACAGGACGTCCTTGGGCTTGAGGGGCGGGGAGAATTGGTATTCGCCGGCCTTGAACTGCTCCTCGGGGTAAAAGAGGCGACAGGCCAGTTTGAGAGGGAGCGCGCTCCGGACGAGGCCGCTCTGCCGCAGGCCGTCGACGACGCCGCGGGCGCTCCGGCCTTTCTCAAGGTCCAAGAGAACGAGAGAGGATCCGCCCCCGACGGGCGTAGCGAGCTCCCTGACGAGCCAGCCGGTGAAAGCGGGGACGATGAGGACGGCGGCCAGAAGAAGGGCCTTAATCGGCTTCAGGAACATCCCTCGCACCGCGCTTCTGCTCGAGGTAGGTCGACAGGATAATGACGGCTGCGATCTGGTCCTCCCACTCTTTTTTCTTCTTGCCGCGGAGCTTCTCGTCCTGGAGGACGTTGAGGGCCTGCCGGGTCGTCAGGCGTTCGTCCATGAAGACGATGGGCTTCCCGACGGCCTTCCCCAGCCAGGCGGCGAACACGCGCGTCTTCTCGGCCCGGGTCCCTGAACTGCCGTCCATGCGGAGAGGGTCGCCGACGACGATCTCCCCGACATCGTGTTTGGCGACGAGGTCGCGGAAGTGCTGACGGTCGATGTTTTCCCTCCCGGTGAGCTCGTAGGTCCCCAGCGGCTGGGCCGTGATGAGGAGCGGGTCGCTCAGGGCGAGGCCGATGTGGCGGTCGCCGTAGTCTATCCCCAGGACCCGCATCAGCGGTCCCTTTCGAGGCAGGCCTTTCGGTTCCTGTGCCGCTCGAGGCCGAGCTCGATGAGGCGCTCCAGGAGCCGGGGGAACGGCAAGCCCGAGGCGGCCCAGAGCTTCGGGTACATGCTGATCTCGGTGAAGCCCGGGATGGTGTTGATCTCGTTGAGGTAGAGACGGTTCGTCCCCTTCTCGAGGAAAAAATCCACCCTGGCCAGGCCGGAACAAGAGAGGGCTTTAAAGGCGGCGATGCCGAGCCCCTGGATCCTGACCAGCGTCCGCGGCGCAAGCTTGGCCGGAATGACGAACGTCGTCCTGCCGTCGATGTACTTGTCGTTGTAGTCGTAGAACTCCCGAAAGGGGATGACTTCCCCGGGGAGGGAGGCCTCGGGCGTTTCGTTCCCGAGAACGCTCAATTCGAGTTCCCGGCCGCGGATGCCCTTCTCGACGAGGGCCGTCGTGTCGTAGCGGAAGGCGGTGGCAAGGGCGGCCGGGACGTCTTTGGCGTCGCCGACCTTGGTGATCCCGACACTCGACCCGAGGTTGGAGGGTTTGACGAAGAGGGGAAGCGGCAAGGACCTGCGGATGCGGCCGAGAAGCCTGCCGGGGTCCGCCCGGAAGTCTGCTTCCCGGATGACGAGGCAGGGGACGATGGGAAGGCCACTGTCGCGGAGGATCGACTTGGTCGCGGACTTGTCCATGCCCAAAGCCGATCCCAGGACGCCGGCCCCGACATAGGGGACGCCGGCCATTTCGAGGAGACCTTGGATCGTCCCGTCCTCGCCATAGGGTCCGTGAAGGATCGGAAAATAGATGTCGGCGGCGAGCTCCGGC
>MEXZ01000106.1:2647-6744 GCA_001773855.1 Candidatus Aminicenantes bacterium RBG_13_64_14 | reverse complement strand
GCCCCACCCAGGGAAGGAAGGAGAAGGCCCGGCCCGCCTCGAGTGTCCGTATATCGAGGGAGGGGGCGTCGACGGCTCTCCAGAGGCCCTGCCGGGTGATGTAGATGGACTTGACCCCGAACCTGGTCCTGTCCAGGTTCTTGTGGATTGCGGCGGCCGAAACCAGGGAGATCTCGTGCTCCGCCGAGCGGCCTCCGAAGATCAGGGAGACCACGATTTTTTTGGACATTCAAGCCCTCGGCACGACTAACCTTATGGTTTGAATCATTTTAATCGAATCGCGGTCAATTGTCTAATGCCCGATGAAAGCCGCTAACTATATGTTGACAGCCGCGCGAACTGGTCTCTATAATACCGCCAGGTGGAATTACATCGGCCGAGAGGTGTGACCATGAGCAGAAAATCAACACTCTGTTTGGGCTTCCTGGTTCTCGTTTTCGCCAGCCTGACCCTGATCGTTCCGGGGCGGCCGTTCGCCCAAGAGAACGAGATCAAGAGGGCGAAGATCTTCGATGACACCTACCAGCTGATCACGGATTCGGACCTCAATTGCTCCTTCTATATGCACGAGGTAGGGAAATTGCTTCCGGACATCCAGATCATCGGCGCCGAGCGCATGAACGAAAAAGGCATCTTCAGCGATGGCGACGTCATCTACATCAACAAGGGGGCTGCCGACGGACTCGAGATCGGCCAGCTCTTCCTGACCGTCGGCCTCCGGGCCAAGGTCGCCAAGCTCGGCACCGTGATGGAACGGCACGGCCGGGCCCGGGTCGTCCGCCTCGAGGACAGGATGGCCACGGCCAAGGTCGAGAAGAGCTGCGGCACGATCCAGGTCGGCGATTTCCTGCTCCCCTTCGAGCAGGACGCCGGCGAGATGGGCAAGGACCTGGGCTTCGGAGACATGGATCCGAACGCCAGCAAGCACGGCAAGGTCGTCTACATCGAAAACGACTTCCATATAGCCGGCGCCGGCCAGTGGGCCCTGATCGACATGGGCCGCCAGCACTGCGTCCAGATCGGTGACCAGCTCAACGTCTTCTATCGCGCCCGGCCCGACCTGCCGCGCGAGGCCGTCGCCAGCGCCATCGTCATCGACGTCCGCGGCGCGACGTCGACGGTCAAGATCCTCAGCGCCCGAGACATCGTCGACATCGGCAGCGAAGTCCAGCTCAACGTCTCCCGCTAAAAACTCCCGATTTCGGGTCTGCGCACGCGGTTGACAGTGCCGGTCGATTCTGCTAGTTTAGGGCGTGCTGTCTCTCCCTCGAGGGAGGGGCGAGCGGGCGGGCGTAGTTCAGTGGTAGAACGTCTGCTTGCCATGCAGAAGGTCGTGGGTTCAAGTCCCATCGCCCGCTCCAAGCACTGACTCAGTCCTCATGACGAACCTGGCGCGGTACCCAAGCGGCTAAGGGAGAGGTCTGCAAAACCTTTATTCGTCGGTTCGAGTCCGACCCGCGCCTCCATTCCTTCTCCCCCTCCGCCCCGAATGCCGCGTTGACACTCCTCTGCCGACAGGTATATAGTTGGCCTAAGTTCAGGAAGGAGGCCCCAATGGATATCGTTCCGAGAGTACAAGCGATCCTTATCAAACCGAAAGAGGAATGGGTCAAAATCAAGGCCGAACCGTCGACCGTGGCCGGCCTCTTCACCTCGTACGCCATGATCCTGGCCGCTATCCCGGCCGGCGCTCAATTCCTTGGGAACATCATGGTCGGGTACCGGTTGCCCGTCGTCGGGCTCTACAGGTGGTCCATCGGGCGGGCGCTCGGCAAGGCCATCGTCTCCTACATTTTCGCCCTGGCGACGGTCTACCTCTTCGCCCTGATCATCAACGAGCTGGCGCCGAACTTCGGCTCGGCCAAGAACATGACGAGCGCCCTCAAGCTCGCGGTCTACAGCATGACCCCGGGTTGGGTGGCCGGTATCCTCTACATCATTCCCGGCCTCTGGATCCTGGGCATTCTGGCCAGCCTGTACGGCCTTTATGTCCTTTACCTGGGTTTCGACACGCCGATGATGGAGACGCCCAAGGACAAGGTCATGAGCTACATGGGCGTTAGTATTGTCGTCGTGATCGTCCTCTATGTGGTCTTTTCGCTGATCCTCGGAGGGATCTTCGCCGTCCGCTACGGCCGGCTCTGATCGAGCTCTTCGACGATCCTGAGAAAGACTTCGTTGGGGGAAGGCGCTCCGGTGATGGGGCGTCCGATGACGAGATAATCCGCGCCTTTGGCCACGGCCTCGGCCGGCGTCATGATCCTCTTCTGGTCCTGGGCCGCCGCCCAGACGGGCCTTATCCCCGGCGTCACGATAAGAAGTTCCCGTCCGTACTCCTTCCGCAGGACCTCGATCTCCTGGGGCGAGCAGACGACGCCGTCCATGCCCGCCGCCTTGGCCAGCCCGGCCAGGCGGAGGACCTGGGAGGCCACGTCCGCGCCCATCCCCACTTCTTCGAGGTCGGCGCCCTTGAGGCTGGTCAGGACGGTGACTCCCAGAAGGACCGGCTTGGGCCCCTTGCCGGCCTCGGCGGCGGACCGGGCCGCTTCCACGGCCTTGGCCATCATTTCGCGCCCGCCCGAAGTGTGGATGGTCATCATCTGGACGCCGTGCTTGAAGGCCGACCGGACCGCTCCGGCCACGGTGTTGGGGATGTCGTGGAGCTTGAGATCGAGGAAGATGTCCTTGCGCAGGGCCCTGAGCTTGCGGAAAAGCGTCGGGCCCTCGGCCGTGAAGAGCTCCAGGCCGACCTTGAACGTCCGGGCGTCCTTGAGCCGGCTGACGAGCGCTATTCCCTCTTCCTTAGTCTGAACGTCCAGGGCGATGATGATGCGGTTGGCGTTGGCGTTGTCCATGGCGCCGTCCTTTCAGGATACTTTGATCGTCCCCACGACCTCGCGGACCGCGGCGACGCCGTGCGCTTCGCACCAGCTCTCGATCTCGGCCAAGATGCGGAGGACGGCGGCGGGGTCGACGAAGTTGGCCGTCCCGACCTCGACGGCGGCCGCCCCGGCGACAAGGAACTCCAGGGCGTCCGTCCCGGTCATGATGCCGCCCATGCCGATGACCGGCACACGGACTCGCGAAGCTACCTGGTAGACCATGCGCAGGGCAATGGGCTTGATGGCCGGGCCGCTCAGCCCGCCGAAGACATTGCGAAGCTTGGGCTGGCGCGTCTCGAGGTCGAGGGCCATGGCCAGGAAAGTGTTGACGAGAGCGATCGCGTCCGTCCCGGCCTCCTCGGCCGCCTTGGCGATCTCGACGATGCTGGTGACGTTCGGCGAGAGCTTGGTGATGAGCGGCCGGCGGCTCGCGGCCTTGATCCTTTTCACCAGATCGAAGGTCGTCCGGGGCGAAAGCGCCGGGCAGAGACCTTCGGTCTTGACGTTGGGGCAGGAGATGTTGAGCTCGTAGGCGGCGATCCCGTCCTGCTTATCGAGGTACTCGACGACCGCGGCGTACTCGTCGTCGTCCGCGCCGCAGACGTTGACGATGACCGCCGTCTTCAGGCGGCGGAGCTTGGGCAGGACCTTTTCCGAGAAGATCTCGACCCCGACGCCCTGGAGGCCGATGGCGTTGATGAGGCCGCTCGCCGTCTCGACGAGGCGCGGCGGGGGATTGCCCTCGCGCGGCTTGAAGTAGAGGCCCTTGACCACGAAGCCGCCGAGCTTTTCGAGGTCGAGGTAGGGCTCGAATTCGAGGCCGTAGCCGAAGGTGCCGCTAGCGGCGAGGACGGGGTTGCGGAGCTTCAGGAAGCCCATGTCCGCCGTGAGATCTATGCTCTTCTTCGTCATGGCCATAGGATGCGCTCCCCGGGGAAAACGGGGCCTTCCTCGCAGATCTTCGTCCAACCGTCCCCGCTCTCGTTCTTGATGCGGTGGACACAGCCCCAGCAAGCGCCGATGCCGCAGCCCATCACGGATTCGAGAGAGAACTCGGCCGGGACACGGTGTTTCGCGGCCAGCGACGCAAGCGCTTTCATCATCGCGTCCGGGCCGCAGGCGTAAATGATGTCTGGCTTTGTGCGCTCGAGCTCCCGGCCGACGAGCTCGGTGACGAGGCCGCCGAACCCGAAACTGCCGTCGTCGGTCGAACAG
>MEXZ01000106.1:2377-2591 GCA_001773855.1 Candidatus Aminicenantes bacterium RBG_13_64_14 | reverse complement strand
CCGTCCGCCGTAGAAGACGGTCGTTTGAACGCCGTGGGCGCCAAGTTCGCGGGCCAGGAAGTAGATAGGGGCGATGCCCCGGCCGCCGCCGACGAGATAAGCCTGCTTTCCCTTCATCCCGTTCGTGACGGTGAAGCCTTTCCCGAGGGGGCCGATGAGGTCGAGGGTATCGCCGAGCTTTTTCCGGGACAGGATCTCCGTGCCCAGGCCGGCG
>MEXZ01000106.1:0-1969 GCA_001773855.1 Candidatus Aminicenantes bacterium RBG_13_64_14 | reverse complement strand
CTCGGCAAGCACTGGTTCGGCTACTCCTACCTCCCCCGCCAGGACGTCAAGCTCGGCCTATCGGTCTCGTCGACCGGCACCAGAGACATCCTCCCGGGCGTCCCCGGACGGGAGCAGTATGCCACCCAGTTCCGGCTGGAGGAAAAGATATCCGAGCCGTGGTTCGGGCTGACCTGGTCGTACAAGGTCGCGAAGAACGTCGGCATCGGCGTCAGCCAGTATATCGCGGTCCGGACGCACCGGGCGAGCATCCAAACGCTCGTCGAAGCGCTGACAGCTGAGAACTGGGTCTCCATGGCCCTGGGAGCCCGGCAGTACTACTATCAGAACATCCGGATCCTGTGGAAGCTCGGCTTGACCCTCGACTTCAAATGGGCGACCATGGGGCTGACGCTGACCACGCCCGGCCTGACCCTCTCCGGCACCGGCTCGACGGGCGTGAACTCCACCGTGGTCGCCCTGGACATGGACGGCGACGGTGACGGCGACGATTTCATGGCCGCCGATTACCGCGACCGCCAGCCCGCGGCCTTCAGGTCGCCCTTCTCGCTGGCGGCCGGGGTGACCTTCAAGATCCAGAAGGTCCGTCTCTATTGGAGCGCGGAATGGTTCGCCCACAGCAGCCCCTATACCGTCGTCGACGCGGCCGAGTTCACCGCCCAAAGCACCGGGGAGATGCTGTCGACCGACGTCACCCAGGAACTCGCCTCCGTGCTGAACACGGGGATAGGCCTCGAATGGTTCTATTCGCCCCGTTTCAAAGGCTATGCGAGCTTCAACACCGACTACTCGGCGAAGAATCCCAGGACGGCGACCAATATCTCCCTGACGGACTGGGACATCTACCATATCGTCACCGGGGCCGAGATCGCCATCAAGAATTCGGCCTTGACCGTAGGGCTCGGCTATTCGTTCGGCAGCCGCGAGATCGGCAGCCGGCCGGACATCCTCGAGCGCGAGGAGCTCGAGGGATTCTGGGACCCCTTCGAAAGCCTCAAGTTCCGCTATTCCACTTACAAGCTGATCGTCGGCTTCGCCTTCTAACCGAGCCGTTGCGCCCCGCCCGGGATATCTCCTATAATGGGGCCTCGGAGCCGAAGCCCAACGACGGAGGACTCTGCCATGAAGATCTCCCGGCGCGGATACGACATCCAGGCGTCTCCCATCAGGAAGCTGAAACCCTATGCCGACCAGGCCAAGGCCCGGGGCATCGAGGTCATCCACCTCAACATCGGTGACCCCGACATCCCCGCCCCTAAGCCCGTCATGGACACCTTCCACAACTGGAACCAGCCGGTGCTGGGCTACGGCCCGGCCCAGGGCTTCCTCGAGCTCAGGGAGGCGGTCACCCGCTATTTCGCGAAATACAACATTCCCCTCGGGGCGGACGACGTGCTCATTACCACGGGCGGCTCCGAGGCCATCCACTTCACCTTCTCCGTGCTGGCCGACGTCGGCGACGAGATCGTCATCCCCGAGCCCTATTATACGAATTATAACGGCTACGCTTCTTTCGCCGGCGTCCGCATCGTTCCCCTGCCGCTCAGCGTCGAGGACGGTTTCCGCCTGCCTCCTGTCGAGGCCATCGAGGCCAAGATCACACCCCGGACCAAGGCCATCCTGCTCTGCTCCCCGAACAACCCCACGGGGACCGTCTACACGCCGGAGGAGCTGGACCGGGTCGTCGGCCTGGTCAAGAAGCACGATCTCTTCCTTGTCGGCGACGAAGTCTATAAGGAGTTCATCTACGACGGCCTGAAGCATAAAAGCATCCTCGAGTACGAGGATATCAAGGAGCGGGTGGTCGTCGTCGACAGCATCTCCAAGCGCTATAGCTGCTGCGGCGCCCGGATCGGCATGATCATCACCCGCAACAAGGACGTCTATGCGGCCGCCCTCAAGTTCGCCCAGGCCCGGCTCTGCCCGCCCTCGGTCGAGCAGATGGCCGCCCTGGCCGCCTACAACATGC
>MEXZ01000105.1:6005-6907 GCA_001773855.1 Candidatus Aminicenantes bacterium RBG_13_64_14 | reverse complement strand
CTACAGCTCCGGCCTGGCCTTCATGCTCAACTGGACCAACGTCGTCATCCTCAACGGGGCCGGCGCGGCCGCGGTGGCCCTGATCGGCGCCGAGTACCTGACGCCGATCGTCTTCCCTGGCGCGGCGCCACCGGCGGCGACGGTCCAGGTCACGGCCGTCATCCTCATCGTCGCCCTTCTCGTCATCAACTACATCGGCATCAAGACGGGCGCTTGGGCCCAGAACGTCCTGAGCATCCTCAAGGTCGGCATGATCGGCCTCCTCGCGGCCGCGGCGTTCCTGTCCAAGAAGGTCCCCGAAGGCCCGGCCGCGCTCCCGCTCGACAAACCCTGGCTCTTTGCCCTCGGCGTCGCCTTCATCTACGTCTTCTACGCTTATGGCGGCTACCAGAACTCGATCAACTTCGGCGCCGACGTCCACGACGCCCGGCGCAACGTACCCCGGGCCCTCTTCTTCGGCATCCTCATCGTCCTCGCCTGCTACCTGACCATCAACGCCGCCTACGTCAAGACGCTCGGCGTCCCCGGGATCGCCGCGGCCAAGCTCGTCGCCGCCGAGACGGCCCGGGTGACCCTGGGCGAGACCGGAAAGCTCGTCGTTTCGCTGGCCATCTTCCTCTCGGCCATGGGCTTCCTCAACGTCACCCTGATGCAGATCCCGCGGGTCTATTATTCCATGGCCGAGGACCGGACGCTTCCGGCCGCCTTCCAGAAGGTCAATCCGAAGACCCAGACCCAGGAGTTCGGGCTTCTCTTCCTCGGCGGGATCATCCTCGTCTCCATCTTCCTTCTGCGGACGTTCGAGAACATCGTCAACTACGTCATGTTCCTCGATACGGTGACCCTGGCCATCGTGTCGTCAACGGTCTTCTTCCTCCGGCGCAAGGCCCGCCTCTCCGGCG
>MEXZ01000105.1:5773-5891 GCA_001773855.1 Candidatus Aminicenantes bacterium RBG_13_64_14 | reverse complement strand
ACGGGGCGATCTTCTTCGCCGTGGGCTTCCCGGTCTTCCTGCTGATGCGGCGAGTCAGCCGGAAGGCCTGACCGCGCTCGTGGTAAGATGGACGGAGAAGGGAGGGCCTCATGGACAA
>MEXZ01000105.1:5470-5559 GCA_001773855.1 Candidatus Aminicenantes bacterium RBG_13_64_14 | reverse complement strand
TCGGCCGAGCACGGCGACAGCATGGGGAACAGCGGCGTCATCGGCCCGGGCGACGTCCAGTGGATGACGGCCGGCAGCGGCGTCATCCA
>MEXZ01000105.1:4673-4998 GCA_001773855.1 Candidatus Aminicenantes bacterium RBG_13_64_14 | reverse complement strand
CGCCCTGGGCATCGACGTCGAGGGCGTCTACGGGCCCAACACGATGTTCGGCTACCGCAACGAGAACTGGCAGCCGTGGCGGATGGACGACGGGACCGAGGTCCTCATGTCGGGGAACTTCAAGACGACCAAGGACGCGAACGGCGACACCCTCGTCTACCCCGGCGGCGACCGCTCGGCCCCGCCCTCCGGGCGCCTGCCCAAGAACGGCTTTTTCTTCGACACCGTCATCCGCCAGGACCCCATCGACGAGGACAAGCTCGACCCGGCGGACAACCTCCAGGAATTCGGGCCGATCGACGCCGAGACCCTGGACCACTTCGAG
>MEXZ01000105.1:4301-4627 GCA_001773855.1 Candidatus Aminicenantes bacterium RBG_13_64_14 | reverse complement strand
GCTTCGGCGGAACCGCCCTCGGCGATATCGCCCTCGTCCCCGCCCCCCAGCTCAAGCACCCCAAGGGCATCCGCGACGTCGAGGAATGGTACATCTCGACCCTGACCCGCCGCCCGTACGTCCACGCGGTCTTCGAGGGCCAGACCGAGATCGCCCTCAAGAACCTCGAGAAGATCCACGCCCGGGTCGGCGACGAGGTCCAGGCCGCTTTCATCTGCGGCACGGACTTCGGCACCCAGCGGTCGACCTTCTGCTCCGTCGCCGATTTCCGCGAGCTCTTCATGCCGTATTACCGGCGCATCAACGACTGGATCCACCGGCATACG
>MEXZ01000105.1:3826-4266 GCA_001773855.1 Candidatus Aminicenantes bacterium RBG_13_64_14 | reverse complement strand
TCACACTCTGATCCCGTCCTTCATAGAAAGCGGCTTCGATATCCTCAACCCCGTCCAGGTCTCGGCCGCGGGAATGGACGCGCAAAGGCTCAAACGGGAATTCGGCCGCGACATCGTCTTCTGGGGCGGCGGCGTCGACACCCAGAAGACCCTGGCCTTCGGCACGCCAGAGGCGGTCCGGGCCGAGGTCCTCGAGCGCTGCGATATCTTCGGCCGGGACGGCGGGTTCGTGTTCAACACGGTCCACAACATCCAGGCCAACGTCCCCATCGCCAACATCGCGGCCATGTTCGAAGCCCTGAGGAGCGCATGAAGAAAGCGGCCTGGTACGTCCTCTCCGTCACCCTCGTCGCCGCGATCGGCGGTCTGATCTTCGGGTTCGATACGGCCATCGTCGCCGGCGCGACCCGGTACATGAAGGAGCAGTTCTCGCTCGACTC
>MEXZ01000105.1:3717-3805 GCA_001773855.1 Candidatus Aminicenantes bacterium RBG_13_64_14 | reverse complement strand
CGGCGGTCCTCTCGCCCCTCTATATCGCCGAGATCGCGCCGGCCCGCGTCCGCGGCGCCCTCGTCTCGGTCAATCAGCTGGCCATCGT
>MEXZ01000105.1:3415-3687 GCA_001773855.1 Candidatus Aminicenantes bacterium RBG_13_64_14 | reverse complement strand
CTGGGCCTTCGCCGGGGCCGGCCCGGCGAACTGGCGCTGGATGTACGCCATGGGCGCCGTCCCTTCGGTCCTCTTCTTCTTCCTGCTCCTCGGCGTCCCGGAAAGCCCGCGCTGGCTGGTCAAGAACGGCCGGGAGGACGAGGCCCGGACCGTCCTGACCCGGGCCGACTCCGCGGAGGCGGCCGCCGCCGGGATCCGCGAGATCAAGGACACGCTGGCCCTCGAGGAGGGTTCCTTCCGCGAGCTCTTCCGTCCCGCCTTCCGCCGGCCCC
>MEXZ01000105.1:3070-3343 GCA_001773855.1 Candidatus Aminicenantes bacterium RBG_13_64_14 | reverse complement strand
GGATCTTCGAGGGCGCGGGGTTCGAACGGATGTCGGCCATCGGGCAGTCGACGATCGTCGGCCTGGTCAACATGCTCTTCACGGTCGTGGCCATCGTCCTCGCCGACAGGGTCGGCCGCCGGCCCCTCCTGCTCGTCGCCACGGGCGGCATGGGCGTCTCCCTCGTCCTCCTCGGCGCCGCGTTCAAATTCCCGGTCTTGCCGGCCTCGGCCCTGCTCCTCATCATCCTGCTCTACATCGCCTTCTTCGCCTCGGCCATGGGGCCGCTCGTCT
>MEXZ01000105.1:2111-2631 GCA_001773855.1 Candidatus Aminicenantes bacterium RBG_13_64_14 | reverse complement strand
AGAGGACATCGGGCTTCTTGGCCCAGAAGACGGAGGTGTAGTATTTCAGCTCGTAGGGGGAAACCCGGTAGATGACCCGGAAGTCGTCGTAGAGCGGGTCGACGCGGACGGGCTCGACGTAGATGACCTTGCCGATCGGGGCATGCGGCTGGGCATCGAGGTCCATGGCCACGATCTGGAAATACCGCTTGGCCGGCGTGGAAAAGCAGCCGGCGAGGAGGATGATCGAAACGAGCGGAACGGCGAGTTTCCTCATCATTTCTTGTCCTTTCGCGTCCTCAGGATGGCCGACGGGTCCTCGGCGATCTCGCGGGAGAATTGGGCCAGGTTCTCGACGGCGACGCCGAGGCTCATGAACGTCCGCGTCAGCTCCGACTGCTGCTCGAGGAGGACGCTCTCGACCTTCTTCAGGCTGACCGAGGCCGTCGCGAGGAAATCCCGGACGTCCTTGAGGACCTGGCCCATCTCCTCGGCCGAGAAGCGGTCCGAAATGTTGCCCAGGGTCTTCTGGGCGTTCGCC
>MEXZ01000105.1:1196-2104 GCA_001773855.1 Candidatus Aminicenantes bacterium RBG_13_64_14 | reverse complement strand
TCCGGACGAGACGGTCGAGGTCTTCGGTCATGGGCACGAAGTTCTCGGTCGCCCGGGCGAACTCGGACGCAGCCTTCTCGAAGCTGGCCAGGGTGTTCTCGAGGGAGGACCGGCGTGAGTCGAGGACCCCGGCGATCGCGGTCGAGGCTTTTTGGCTGTTCTCGAGAAAGGCGTTGACCCTGGCCACGTTCTCCGGGGAGAGGAACTCGGTGATCCGCTTGGCCGTGATCTCGATGTTCGCGATGATGTCGTCGGCCCGCTCTCCCAGGCCCCTCCCCGTCGGGATCTCCCCGTGGGCCTTCAAGTTCGGGGACTCGAGGGTGCCGCCGCTCAGCTCGATATATTTCTGCCCCGTCAGTCCGACATAGACCAGGGTGGCCTGCATGTCCGACTTGACCGTAAGCTCCGGCCGGATCTTGACCTCGACATGGATGCAATCCATGTCCACGGCGCTGAACGACATCCCGACGACCCGCCCGATAGGAACGCCCCGGTATTTCACGGGGGAGCCTTCGAGGAGCCCATGGACGGAGGTGTCGCGGAACTCAATGACGTAGACGTCGCCGGGATCCCGGAGCTTGGGGACGATGAAGAATCCCGCGACGGTGACGAAGACGACCGTCGCCAGGGACAGGAATATCCCCAGCCGGTTCTTTTGCTCATGCGTCATCATGATGGCCCTTCCTGAGGAAGAATGTCCGGATGAATCCGTCGCCGGAGGCGGCCAGATCGCCGTATTCGCCCGCGTAGCGGAGGCCGCCGTCGTTGAGGAGGAGGACCCGGTCGGCCACCCGCTCGATCGAACGGAGCTCGTGGGTGACGACGACCAGGGTCATCTTGAAGCTCTCCTTCAGCCGGAGAAGGAGGTCGTCGAGGAGGCGGGACGTGATCGGGTCGAGGCCCGAAGA
>MEXZ01000105.1:515-1134 GCA_001773855.1 Candidatus Aminicenantes bacterium RBG_13_64_14 | reverse complement strand
TTCGCATGCCGCCGGAGAGCTCGGACGGGAACTTCTCGGCGCTGCCGGCCATCTCGACCTGGGCCAGGCCGGCATGGACCATGTCGCGGACGACCGCCTCGGGCAGCTCCGGATAGTGCATGCGCACGGGCAAGGCCACGTTCTCGTAGAGGCTCAGCCCGTTGAGCAGCGCCCCGTCCTGGTAAAGGACGCCGATCCTGGCATACAGGCGGCCGAGCGAGGCCTCGGAACGGTAGTCGACGGGGCTGCCGGCGAATTCGAAGCCGCCGCCGAGCGGGGGGAGCAGGCCGGCCAGCGTCTTGAGCAGGGTCGACTTGCCCGAGCCGCTGACGCCGACGACGGCCGTGATCCGGCCCTCGGGGATGGCGAAGGCGAGGTCGCGGAGGATCTCGGTCCGTCCGTAGCCGACGGTCAGATCGCGGGCCGTGATGATGTCCATGTCAGTACAGCACGAAGGCGAAGATGCAGTCGATGATGATGATCATCGTGATCGACAGGACGACGGATTGCGTCGTGGCCCGGCCGACCTCCTCGGCGCTCCGGCCGACGGTCAGGCCTTTGAACCCGGCCCCGACGACGACGGCCCAGCCGAAGACGACCGTCTTGACGAGGCCCCAGG
>MEXZ01000105.1:175-407 GCA_001773855.1 Candidatus Aminicenantes bacterium RBG_13_64_14 | reverse complement strand
CGGCCATGGCCACGAGGAGCGGGACGACCAGGGTGATGGCGATAAGGCGCGGGACCATGAGGAACTTCTCCGGCACGACGCCCATGGTCCGCAGGGCGTCGACCTCCTCGAGGACGGTCATGCTGGCCAGCTCGGCCGTGACGGCGGCGCCGACCTTGCCGGCCAGGATGACGCCGGTCATCAGCGGGACGAGCTCGCGGAGCATGGCGTAGCCGACGAGGTCGGCGATGTA
>MEXZ01000105.1:0-105 GCA_001773855.1 Candidatus Aminicenantes bacterium RBG_13_64_14 | reverse complement strand
TGGCTTGGAAGAAGCGGCTGGAGCGGGTCCCGGGCGGCGGCACCGCCGGCTTTTCGGGCCAGCAGACGTCCGGCCGCCTGGCGAAGGCCGCTTCGGCCCGGGCCA
>MEXZ01000104.1:6411-6908 GCA_001773855.1 Candidatus Aminicenantes bacterium RBG_13_64_14 | reverse complement strand
CTGAGAAAAATTTATCTGGCCACCTTCAGGAAACCCCTCAACTGTCCAAAGAATGGGGAGAGGGTCTATCTTCCCGGTTCTTCGGGCATTGATTTTCAGGCCAAAAAAGGGCATACTAATCATACGAGGGTAGACAATGAAAAAAGAGAAGAAAGTTCAAAAAAATTTGACCTTGATATACTGGAAAGGCAAGAAATTCTGGCTGGGGAAGCTCGTCGAGAATCCCGAAATCATGTCCCAGGGCAGGACCCTCAAAGAGTTGATCGAGAACATTAAGGATGCCTATTATCAGATGACACTCGACGAGGTCCCCGCGGATTACCGAACTCTCGAAATATCCGTATGAAGCGGAAGGAGCTTCTGAAACAACTCACGGAATCCGGGTGTGTCCTTTATCGCCACGGCTCACGACACGACATTTACACAAATCCAAACAACGGTAAGAAGCAGCCTGTCCCGAGACACGGCGAAATCGAAGATACCCTCGCCAAGCATAT
>MEXZ01000104.1:6169-6369 GCA_001773855.1 Candidatus Aminicenantes bacterium RBG_13_64_14 | reverse complement strand
GGTCCCACTTGTAGCCCGACGTGAGCGTCGCCGGCTCGCAGCCCGACGGCCGGGGGTCCCGCAGGTGGACGTATTCGGCCTGGTGCCGGGCCCGGATCGCGAGATGGACCTCGATCTCGTCGCCCACGGCGAGCGGCGCGCCTTCCGCGAGCGGCTTCAGCACGACCTCCTCGCCTCTCTTCTCGCGCTTGTAATAGGTC
>MEXZ01000104.1:5813-6150 GCA_001773855.1 Candidatus Aminicenantes bacterium RBG_13_64_14 | reverse complement strand
CGCCGTCGCCCTTCTCGGGCATCTTCTCGGTGCTGAAGTGCCAGGTGGCACTGGCGAAGGCCATGCCTTTCCCTTCTTTCGAGACCCGGACCGCGGCGCACTCCGGCCCCATCCCCATCTTTTCACCGGGGACGACCAGCTGGTTTTTCTTGCCGGTGTACTTGTCCGGCTCGAAGGTGAACGTCGTCCGCGTGCCGCAGGCCTCGGCCGTCACCAATTCCCGCACGCCCAGCGCGCCCGTCTTCTTCAGGAAATAGGCCACCGAGTAGATGACCTCGGCCGTGGCCCGCGTCGACTTCCAGTGGTTGAGCTTCTTGTTGAGGAAGAGCCACTGGAC
>MEXZ01000104.1:5289-5789 GCA_001773855.1 Candidatus Aminicenantes bacterium RBG_13_64_14 | reverse complement strand
CGGCTTGAGTTCCATGAGCGTCCGCAGGGCGAAAGCGTGGGTCTCGATCGTGTCGTTGTACCAGAGCCAGCCGCGGTCCTCCGGGGCCCAGCTTGTGCCGCCGTCGACCGTCGTCTTGGCGCTGTCCATGACGCTCGCCCAAACGAGCGCCGCGTCCTTGACTCTCCCCGCGCGCTTGAGCGTAAGTGACAGATATCCCTTGAGGTAGGGGGCGTGGTCCTTCCAGTGCTTGAACGAGAAGTCGAGCATCCGCTTGCGGTCCGCGTCGGTAAAAACGCCGCCCGTCCATGACGCGTCCGGGAAATTGCTGATCGTGTAGTTGAGGAATGTGACGAACTCCCAGCCCGTGTCGTGGGCCATCATCGTCGATACGATCTCGTCGATGTAGTGCCTGTGGAGGTAGCCGAAGGCCCGCACCACCGCCTCCTTGGGCACATCGACGCCGAACTCGAGCGCCTTGGAGAAGCCGCTGACTATGTACAGCGTCATATAGGGCGACG
>MEXZ01000104.1:4756-5177 GCA_001773855.1 Candidatus Aminicenantes bacterium RBG_13_64_14 | reverse complement strand
CGCGCCCAAGCCCGCGTCCTTGCCGCCTTGCGCCGTTTCGAGCCACGGCGTTTCCTCGAGGGCCATTTTCCGGTTCGGGTCGGCGGCGTCGAACGTTTCGTAGATCGTTTCCCGCTTGCTCAACGCCTGGGCCATGCGCGCGACCTGCGGATATTTATCGTAGAGGCTCGTCAGGATGCCCGTTGACAGAAACCTATTGAGCGTCTGCTCCGTGCACTCGTAAGGATAGTTGATGAGGTAGGGCAGGGCTTCGAGGAGCCCGTAGAAAAGCTGGGCGTCCACGGTGACCACGAGCTGTTCGTTGATGCGCGTCGGGTCGTCCGCCTTGGCCAGGTCATCAAACCGGAGCTCGCGCGGCTTGCCCTCTTTAACCGTCGCGAACCGCGACTGGACGAGGTGCATCCGCCCCGGCAGGACCGGC
>MEXZ01000104.1:4437-4658 GCA_001773855.1 Candidatus Aminicenantes bacterium RBG_13_64_14 | reverse complement strand
CGCCGCCCCGCCGCCCGCCGCGACGCTGAACGCCCTGGCCGGAACACTCGCCGGCAGGCCGAAGGCCGGGGCCAGGTTCTCGTTCGTCAGCGGGTCGGTGATCTCGAGTGTGACGTCGCCCGAAAGCGCCGCCGCCCCCGCGTTATTGACCATAACCCGAAGCTCGGCCCTGTCTCCCTCTCGAAAGAAGCGAGGCAGGTACGGCCGGACCATGAGGTCCT
>MEXZ01000104.1:2351-4412 GCA_001773855.1 Candidatus Aminicenantes bacterium RBG_13_64_14 | reverse complement strand
CGTCCCGCCCATGAGGTCCCGCGTGACGCCATGCACAAACACGCGCCAGCCCGTGACGGAATCGGGCACGGTGAACTCGATCGTCGCCGTCCCGTCCGCTCCCGTGAGCAGGTGGGGTTGCCAGAAGGCCGTCTCGGCGAAATTCGAGCGAAGCTCGGGCGCTCCTTCCGCGCCGGCCGCCGCCTCCTTGTCTTTCTTGGATTCGCCCGCCGCGTCCAGCGCTATTTCGGACTTGGCCGCGGATCTCGACATTTGGGGCGAGAGCCGCTCTACTTCGCCGACGACTCCCCCGAGAACGCCCCCGACAACGCCGCCCAACACTCCGCCGCGCATCCGGCCTCCCGGGCCTCCGATCCCGTACCCGGCGAGAGAGAAGAGCTCGTCGGGCCTGAACGTGGGGTAGCTCGGGACGCGGTTCCAGCCGTGATCGAAGGCAAAAGACATCGGGGCCGTCCCGAGCGTCGGGTCCCACCAACTCGTGCCCGTCCGGTTGGGGTAAAGACCGGTCAGGCGCGGCGGCCGATGCGGCGCGAAGAGGTCGAGGCTCCGGTCGTACATGTAGGCCAGGAGCTCGGCCGCGCCCTTTTCCGCCGGCTTCCCGTCCGGAGCTTTGACCGTCACGCGCCAGGTCTCATGGCCGCCGGGCGTGAGCTTGTCGCGGAACGAGGCAAAGGATATCCCCAGCTCTTTGCTGTCCCAAGGGACGAAGACCGAGACCTCTTCGCTCATGAACTGATGGTCGCGCAGGGCGGTGATCCGGACGCCGAACCCGCCTCTCAAGTCCTCAGCGACCGGGATCTCGATGATACCGCCGTCCTTGCCCGCTTCGATCCAACGGCGCTCCCAGAGGCCGCCGCCGCGGAACGTCTCGAGAAGGACGGGCTGGCCGCTCCAGCCGGAGTCGACCAGGAAACGGGCGGTCGCGCCGACCGGCACCGAGGCTTTCTCGGCCCTCAATACGAGCGGCAGCTTGAAGCCGGATTTTGCCGCTCCGACGACTAGAAAATCAAGACTTTCGCGGCAGACAGCCCCGAAATCGTCCTTCGTCTCGTAGAGCAGACGATAGGCTCCCGGCCCGAGCGTCGGGACACCGACCGTCGCCATCCCCTTGGCGTCGTGATCGGCCGCTCCCCGGGCTGCTACGCTTCCTTCCTTCCACAGGCGAAGGATCATATCCGGAGAGCATGGATCCCACCGGGGCCGCAGGCGGTCGCCGGGCGTCGGCGGAAAAATCGGGTCTTCCGTCCCCGGCGGCACGAGCAGGGGCTGGTCGGCCGGCAGGAGCGTCGCTTCGGGCTGGACGAGCCGGAGGACGCGCCAAGCGCCCTTCCCGGCCTTCGGCGTTCCGTTGAGGTCGGCGCGCGTGACCGTGAAGACGCCCTTGGCGTCGGTGCGGACGAAATCGCTCTCCGCCTCGATCCTAGCTTCGACGCTGACGAAGCCGAGCCGGAAGGATCGGGAGGCCGAGCGCGTCTCGCCGCCCTCGTCTGTGACGTCGACCGAGAGCGTGTAGCGGTAGGACAGGCCCGCAGCCCCATCGGCCTGCCGTTCGTTGGCCGATGGCGTGAATTCGACGTCGAAGACACCGTCCGCGTCGATCTTCGCCCGTCCGCCGGCGACAGGCTGACTGCGGCCGCCGCCGGTCTCCCACCACCACCAGCGCGGGTAGACCGGCTCGCGCTTGACCTGCCAGACGGCCTCGCCCCCCGTGACGGGAAGTCCGAAATAATACCGGGCTTCGCCTTTGAGCGCCGCGGGCCGGTTCAAGCGCAACGGCTTTTCCGGATCCTTGACCGAGACCTCGAAGGTCGGCCGCTTGTACTCCTCGACGCGCACCGCGGCCTGGCCGTTGGGAGAGGAGCGGAGGCGCCAGCCGCCGAGAGGGCGGCCGGCCGCCGGCACCGTGAATTCGCCGCTGGCCGTGCCGAAGGCGTTGGTCGAGGCGGTCGCTTCGGCGACACGCTGGTTGTTGATGTCCTCGAGCCAGACCGAGACGCCGGTTCCCGCGTCGGGGCTGAGCCGGCCCAGGTCGGCGCGGCCTTTATAGGCGAGGAGCTTCCA
>MEXZ01000104.1:1840-2344 GCA_001773855.1 Candidatus Aminicenantes bacterium RBG_13_64_14 | reverse complement strand
TTCTGCCCGGGGCGGTAGATCGAGCGGTCGGTGTAGATTAGGGCGGCCCGGGAATCGCGCGGCTCGGAGCCGCCGTAAAGATAAAGGTAGTCGGGGTCGAAGGCGACGTCCCGGCCCTTTTTCGCCAAGAGAAAATAGGGGCCGGGCTGCTCGCGGGGAGCGAACCAGACGCGGCCCTGGGCGTCGGTCGTTTTCGACTCGACCCGGGTGTGGCCTTTTCGCCATTCGAAGGCGTAGAGGTCGACCGTCACCTCGGAGAGGGGGCGGCCCGTCGCGCCGGAGAGGACGAGGACTTCTTTGCCGCCCGCGATGTCGGTGTTCCGGACGCGGGCCCGGCCGCCGCCGTCGCGCTTGATCATGACCAGGTCGCCGAGGATGACGCTGAGGCCGATCGTCCGGTTGCCGGTCGCGGCGAAATTCTCGCGCGCGGAGGCGGCGATGAGATACAAACCCGGCGCCAGGCTTTCGGGCAGGTTCGCGAAAGTGCGGTGGTCTCGGTAGTCC
>MEXZ01000104.1:1714-1832 GCA_001773855.1 Candidatus Aminicenantes bacterium RBG_13_64_14 | reverse complement strand
GGGCAGATCGGCGGCCCAGGCGGCGTCGGGGCGGCGCGCGTCGACGATCTTGCGGGCTTCGTCGCCCTGCGGGAAGAGGTTGTAGTCTTTCGCCGTCTTGACGAGCGTTTCGATGTCG
>MEXZ01000104.1:0-1692 GCA_001773855.1 Candidatus Aminicenantes bacterium RBG_13_64_14 | reverse complement strand
GGCCTCTTCGCGCGTGTATTCGGCCAGGAGCGCCTGGCCGACGGCCCACCAGGCGTGCTTGCGGTTGGAGGGCAGGAATTCGGCCAGGTGAGCGCGGATTGTCGCGTGGCTTTCGTCGGAATTGAACGCGGCGTAGAGCGCCCGGACGAGCTCGAAGCGGGCCTCGAGGGCGGCTTCGGGACGGGAGGCGCGGCGGCTGAAGGATTCGTGCTCGCCGAGAAGGGCGCAGACCTTTTCTATCGGATGGCTCGCGGCGGATTCGAGGATGCGCTCGGCGGCGGTGTCGCCGGAGCCGGCTTTCCCGGCTTGCGCCAGGAGCTTATCGAGGGGAAGGAGCCAGGTTTCGTTCGATTGGCGCGGCGTCCAGAAGGAGGTGTCGGCGAGGAGCCGGGCCATGAGGTAAACGACGCCGTCGCGCAGGGTATCGCGGACGCCGGCCGGGTAGTCTCCGGCCGTCCAGAAGTCGGGGAACTCAGTGGGCTTGTGCGCGGCCAGGCCCTCGCGGTCCTTCCAGACTCGAAGCGCGGCTCGCCAGGCCTCGTCGAATATCTGGTCCCGAGTCCAGGACTTGAGGTCGATGGGACCTTTGGCCTCGACGCGCTCGCGGCGGTCGATGTCCCAGGAGTAAGCATGATAATAAACGACGAGGGAATGGCCGAAGAAAAGATCGAGCATGTCGCGCTCGAGAGGGGAGTCCGGCCAGGGCTGTTCCTTGAAGAACCGGACCGCCGTTTCGTAGCCGTGAAGCGCCGTCCGCAGCTGGCCCTCTTTGATCAGGGCCCAGGCCCAGAGGGAGTTGTCGCCGGCCTTCCTGGCCTCTTCGCGGATGCGGGCGGCCTCAGCGGCGGCGGCTTCGAATTTCTGCTCGTCGACGAGCTTTTCGATGGCCTGGCGGGCGGCTTTGTCGCGGGCTTGAGGCGCCGGAACTGCTGAGAGATCCTCGCTATGACCGGCCGGCGGCGTCTGCAATATCTCGGCGCCATCGGCCGAGTTCATTCCGGCGGATCCGGGTGTCGCCATGGCGGGAGTCGTGGTTAACGCGGCCGGCTTCCCGGGCCCCGCGGCGAGCGGGCAGGGGCGGTCGGCGATGACCGCGAAGAGACCGGCCACTAGGACGGCGACCAAGATCGCCAGCGCGGCGATGACCGGAGACCGCCTCCGGGAGCGATCTTTCATCGGGGATTTCCTGTTGGGTTCTTGGCTGTTCATCCGTTCCTCCCGGCGATCCGTCCGCCGTCATCGTTATCGGAAATATAAATCGCCCTCATCGGCTAATACATCCGCCCATCGAAATAATTCCGCCCGCCCGACTATTTCGATCCCGATCCGGATAGGGCTTCCTCGAAAAACTTGAACTTATCCTTCATTCCCTCGTTCATGGACCAGCGCCTGACCTCTCGGATGTCGACTTCGGCGTCCTTGCAGACCATGAGGGCCTGATCGAGCGATGGCCTGTCGTTCCAGTGATAGAAGGCGGCCAGCCGATCCTTGACGCAATCCGTCGGAGAGAGGAGCCTTAGGATCATTTTCCCGCGGCGGATCTCGTGGATCTTGCGGACAGGCTCCCCGCCGACGGAGAGCGGAGGAGATAGGAATTCGACGATATAGGGAGTATCCGGATGTCGATAATGGCGGCCGTCCTCCTGAAAACCGAGCGCCTCGAGAACGGGCCTGATCATTTTTCGCCTGACA
>MEXZ01000103.1:5975-6121 GCA_001773855.1 Candidatus Aminicenantes bacterium RBG_13_64_14 | reverse complement strand
TGGGCGGTGGCGACGAGCGCATCCTTCCGTCCCTCCACCAGATTGGGAAAAATCTCGAGGAAACGCGAGACGGGCTTGGGGCCGGCGGCGGCCATTTCCGAGGCCGCCCGGGCTCCGGCCGCCAGCGCATCGGCGATATCGGTCCA
>MEXZ01000103.1:4817-5903 GCA_001773855.1 Candidatus Aminicenantes bacterium RBG_13_64_14 | reverse complement strand
GCCGGCGGGCCGCCAATGCCCATCGACAAGGATTGGGAATGTTTTCGATCGCATCAAAGGCTCTCCATCCCCGTCAAGGTGCCGGCCGGAGGCTCACCCGCCGGAGTAGATGGGGGAGATGACGACCCGGTCACCGTCCGCCAAAGCCTCGTCGGGCGCGACGGCTCGGCCGTTCCGGGTGACGATTTTCGGCCGGGCCTTGTCGATATTGATAAGCGCGACGAGCCCATCGGCGGTCGTCCCGGCCGGAACGTTCATCTCCTTCTCGCTGAAGCCGAAGGCCTGGACGAACGGCCCGATCAGTTTGACCGTGACCTTCATGCTGCGTTCTCCGTCTTTTTGACTCAGGTCACCGATCCGAATTTTTCCGCCGCCTTCGCCTCTTCCTCGAGCCCCAATCGCTCCAGGGTGGCCTTCGTCGGGATGCCGCGCTTATCGTAGCCGCGGATGTCGTAGTAGTGCTGGAGCAACCCGTCGTACTTGTCGTATTCGAGGACTTTCCCCGCGATCGGCCCGTCGGTGTCGGCGTTGGCCGGGTCGAACCAGACGGCCGGCGGATAGTCGAGTTTGCGGTCGGTCTGCGGGTATTCCCGGAGCCAGAAGAGCTTCATCAGGGCGTAGATCCTGTCCGAGACCGTCCAGAAGTCGTCGAGGGTCCAGTCGAGCCCGGTGGCGAGCTTGAAGTACTTCGGGTAGTTCTCGAGGCCCCAGCCGAGTTCGATCCAGGGGAAGCGGCAGGAGACCATATACTCGAACAGGCCGCCCCGGATCCTCTGGAGCTCGATGACCTTTTGGGCCTTCTCCGGGTCGTAGGATTCGCGCGAGGTCTGTTTGAGCTCGAAGGTTATTACCCAGGACTCCTTGTGGTGGGCGCCGATGGGGCTGACCCCGAAGGCCAGGGCCATCCCCGGAATGAACTTGCAGTTGTAGGCCGCGACCTCGAGGCCCTTGACCTGCATGGCGTAGGCCTCGGAGCCGTGGCCGAACTTCCGGGCGGCCCGGAGCGAGCCCTCGGCCAGAAGGTTGCCGATCTCGCCTTCGCGCCGGGCGATCAGGCCCAGAAGCTTCTTGGCCCCGGCGGCGTCG
>MEXZ01000103.1:0-4425 GCA_001773855.1 Candidatus Aminicenantes bacterium RBG_13_64_14 | reverse complement strand
GCGGACCAGGTTCTCGCCGCCCTGTCCGATGTTGAGGACGCCGACGCCCTTGCCGTATTTCGCGTAGATCCAGTCGTTGGTGGCGTAGGTGCCCTGGCCCCAGACGGCGTCGGCCGGGAGGAACTCGACCTTGTCGTCCTCGATGGTGAGCATCGTCGGACGCTCGGCCTTGCCTTCGACGATGAGGGCGTCATAACCGGCCTTCCGGAGCTCCACGGCGACCCGCGTTCCCAGGTTGCCGTCGCCGTAGCCGCCGGTCATCGGGGACTTGCCGGCGACAACCGCTTTCCCGGTGTTGGGGGCGGGGATGCCGGCGATGGGGCCCAGGGCGACGATGAACTTGTTGTCGGGGCCGAGGGGGTCGATCCCGGGCTTGAGCTCGTCAAAAAGGATCTTGGCGGCGAAGCCGCGTCCGCCTATCCACTTCCGGGCGAATTCCTCGGAAAACGGCTCTTTCTTAAAGGTCTTCGCGGTCAGGTTGACTCTCAGGATCTGGCCGGTCCACCCGTTCATGTTCCGTCCTCCAAATGATAAAAAATACCTCCTTAATCCTAACTGGGCCTACCGGCTTAGTCAAGACGAAAAGGGCGAAAAGGCCGGGAATTACGTATAATAGACGGGTGGAGGGCGTGGCCTTCCCCCGAAAAGGAGAATTTCCATGACCAAGAAGCTCTATCGGTCGGTAAGCCAGAAGATGCTCGGCGGCGTCTGCGGCGGTGTGGCCGAGTATTTCGACCTCGACGTCTCGCTCGTCCGCCTGCTCTTCGTCGGCATCGGCCTGGTCACGGCGGTCCTGCCCATGACCTTCTTCTACATCATCGCCTGGATCGTCGTCCCTCAGGAGGGGCCCAAGCCCTAGGGGCGCGGCGGATTTGGCCGTTGACATATAGTCAGACATCGGCTATAAACTAATCGGTTTTCAAGATGGGCATGAAGAGCGCTCTCGAGATCCCGTTCAAGCACATCGCTATCGAGGGCGTATTCCGGTCGAAGAAGACCCAGCTGGCCAACGTCCTGGCCCAGAGGATCGGGGGCAAGGTCATCTTTGACAACGTCGGCAACCCCTACCTCAAGGATTTCTACGGAGAGAAAGACGGGTCGGCCTTCCTGACCCAGCTCGTCTTCCTGGCCAACCGCTACAACCAGCAGATCCGCCTCCTCCAGAGGGACCTGTTCATCGACCGGATCATCTGCGACTACCTCTTCGAGAAGGATAAGATCTACGCCTACCAGACCCTGTCCGACGACGAACTCCTTGTTTACGAGAAGATCTACGGTATCCTGTCCGAGCGCGTCCCCAAACCCGACCTGGTCATCTATCTCCAGATCTCTCTCGGGTCCCTCACCCGGCGGGTGGCCAAGGAGGGCGACACTCTGGAGAAGAACATCTCCGAGAAGTACCTCGAGGACATCGTCGAGGCCTTCGACTATTTCTTTTTCAACTACCAAGGAGCGCCGGTCCTCGTGGTCAAGGCCGACGACATAGATTTCGGCCGCGAAGAGGACGTCCTCGACCTCCTCGATCAGCTCCGGGAGATGAAGAAGAGCTCCCTTTACTACGTCCCCCAGAGCTACGGAGGGAAAGGCGCGAAGAAAGGCTGAATAGACGGATATGGCCCGGACCCCGCGAAGCGCGGGGCTGGGACCGGACGTTCCGCTCAATAGAATAGGCTTTACCTCAATCCCGCGGGGAAGGCGGGATGGGGAGAAAGGACGGACGATGGAAGACCCGCGCGGCGACAAGATCACCATCCCCTTGCTCCTGGCCAGGAAGGCCTCTGGGTCGAAGATCATCTGCCTGACGGCTTACGACTACCCGACGGCGAAGATCCTGGACGAGGCCGGCGTCGACCTCATCCTGGTCGGCGACTCCCTGGGCATGGTCGTCCTGGGCTACGCAAACACCGTCCCCGTGACCATGGACGAGATGATCCACCACACCCGGGCCGTCAACCGGGCGGCCAAGAGAGCCCTGGTCGTCGGCGACATGCCCTATTTCTCGTTCCACCTGAGCGCCGACGAAACGATCCGCAACGCCTCCCGCTTCCTCAAGGAGGGCGGCGCCGCGGCGGTCAAGATCGAGGGAGCCTCGAGAAAGCGTCTGAAGCTCGTCGAAGCCATGGTCGAGGCCGAGATCCCGGTCATGGGCCATGTCGGCTTGACGCCCCAGTCCATCCATCACCTGGGCCGCTACCGGGTCAAAGGGACGGGGGCGGAGGAAGCAGGGCGAATCGTCGCCGACGCCGCCAACCTGGAAAAGGCCGGGGCTTTCGCCGTCGTCCTCGAATCCGTGCCCGTGGAGATCGCCGAGGCTATCACCCGGACGCTCAGGATCCCGACGATCGGGATCGGCGCGGGCCCCGCCTGCGACGGGCAGGTCCTCGTCTTTCACGATATGATGGGCTACTCGACGGGCTACATGCCCAGGTTCGTCAAGAAATACGCCGACCTCCACGGGGTCATGAGCGGGGCCGTCGAGGCCTACTCCAAGGACGTCCGGGAGGGCCGCTTTCCGGACGACGCCACGTCCTACCACCTGAAGCCCGAGGTGGCCGCCGAGGTCGTGCGGTCCAAGGGGCGGAGCCCGAAGGGAAGAGCTAAGAGATGAAGGTCGTCACCAGCGTCGCCGGGATGAAGGCCCTCGCCCGCCAATGGAAGAAAGAAGGGAAGAAGGTCGGCTTCGTCCCGACCATGGGCTATCTCCACGAAGGGCACTTGAACCTCGTCCGGGAGTCTAAGAAACGGACCAGCGTCACGGTTGTCAGCATCTTCGTCAATCCGACACAGTTCGGGCCCAGCGAGGACTTCAAGAAATACCCGAAGGACCTCGAGAAGGACTCGGCGTTCCTGGCGAAGGACGGCGTCGACTGTCTCTTTTTCCCTGATGCCGCGGAGATCTATCCCCCCGGTTACAGGACCTATGTCGAAGTCCGCGGCCTCCAGGACCGGCTCTGCGGAAAATCCCGGCCCGGCCATTTCCAGGGTGTCGTAACCGTCGTCCTCAAGCTCTTCGATATCATCGGGCCCGACCTCGCTTTTTTCGGCGCGAAGGATGCCCAACAGGTCTTGATCATCGAGAAGATGGCCGCGGACCTCGACCTCGACGTCGAAGTCGTGACCTGTCCGCTCGTCCGGGAGCCCGATGGGCTGGCCCTGAGCTCGCGGAATGCCTACCTGTCTCCTGAAGAAAGAAAGGCCGCCCTCGTCCTGTCGATCAGCCTGCGCTGGGCCGAGAGGGCGATTTCGGCAGGGGAGAGGGACGCGACCAAAGTGATCGCCGGTATCCGGGCCGCGATCGAAGCCCAACCGCTGGCCCGGATCGATTACGTCGAGGCCGTTGACCCCGTCAACCTCGAACCGCTCGCCGAGATCCGAGGCGATGTTCTGTTAGTTCTGGCCGTTTTCATCGGTTCGACCCGCCTCATCGACAACATTCGCCTTCACGTCTGAGGAGTACCGCCATGCTCAGAGCCTTCCTCCGGTCGAAGATCCACCGGGCCACCGTGACCCACGTCGACGTCGAATACGAGGGCAGCCTGTCCCTCGACGAAGACCTGATGACGGCCGCCGGGCTCTGGCCCTTCGAGAGGATCGACGTCTGGAACGTGTCGAACGGCGAGCGCTTCTCGACCTACATCATCCGCGGCGAGAAAGGCTCCCGTCAGGTCGGGGTTTACGGTGCCGCCGGCCGCAAGGTCAAGGTCGGCGATATCATCATCATCGCCGCGTACGCCTATCTCGAGGACGATGAGGTGGAGTTCTTCACTCCGAAGATCGTGCTGATGGAGGAAGGCAACCGGATCGGCCGGGTCAAATGAACCGCAGGTGGCCGGGCCCGGAACGCCTTGACACACGGAGCGCTCCCCAGTAAGATTCCATCAAGTTCGTGAAGACCAAACACGGAGATCGCGATTGAGTCTCCTCAAAAATGCGATCGCGCTCGTCGGAAACATCGGGGACGATCCGTCCGACTCCGAGCAAGTCCGGCTGCTCAAGCGGATCTGGACGATCACCTTGGCTTTGGCCGTGCCTCTCACGGCGGGAATGGCTTTGACCTACCAGCTGATGGGCCAATGGCCGTCCGCCGTGTTCTGGCTCATCCATGCCGTCTTCTGGACCGGCTCCCTGTTCCTGTTCGCCGTTGTCCGAAATAATATCGAGAGCTTCGCTCTCAGCAGCCAAACCTTCCTCATCCTCAGTTCCTTCATCATAACCTGTCTCTTGGGCGGTTTTTTCCGGTCGGACGGGGCTATCTTCATGGGCCTCATCGGAGTTCTCTATGCCATGGTCTTTCCCAGCCGGAGGCGGGCTTTCTTCCTGTTCCTTCTCTATCTCTTCCTATTTTCCGTCGCCCTGATCCTTGAGCTGACGGTCTTCCGGTCCGACGCGGTTCAGCCCCGGGTCTCCACTCTTTTTTTCTGGATC
>MEXZ01000102.1:11957-23002 GCA_001773855.1 Candidatus Aminicenantes bacterium RBG_13_64_14 | reverse complement strand
TTCGCCGCACAAACGCAAGCCCGGCCGATTTGGGCGCGTCTCCGTTCCGGTGAGAATCGATGCCGAGTCCAAGCGTTAATTGATATTGGAGAGGCGTCTGGATTTAGGTTAAAATACGCCCATCGTCCAAGGAGGACAAGCATGAGACGTTCGATCATCTTGACGGGGATCATCATTGCGGCGCTCGTCCTGGCGGGCTGCGCGCCCGGCCGGAACGACCTCGAAAAAACGGCCGCCGCCGACGGCCGGACGGCGGGGTTCTTCTTCGGCCTCTGGCACGGCTTCATCTCGCCCGTGACATTCGTCATTTCGATCTTCAGCCGCAACATCCGGTTCTATGAAGTCCACAACACCGGAACCTGGTACAACTTCGGCTTCGTCCTCGGCGCGGGCCTCTTCCTGAGCGGCGGCATCCTGGGAAGGAAAAAGAAAAAAACTTGATCCCCGTCGTCGGCGTCATCTTAGCGGCAGCCTTCGTCCGTTCGGCCCTCGGCTTCGGCGACGCGGTCGTCGCCATGCCTTTGCTGGCGATGGTCATCGGGCTCAAGACGGCGACGCCGCTCGTCGCCTTCATGGGGCCGACGATCTCGCTTCTCATCCTGATGAAAGACTGGAGGGCGGGCGACATGAAGGCGGCCGCGAGGCTCATCGTCGCGTCTTTGCTGGGCATCCCGCTAGGCGTCTACGGACTGGCCCGACTGCCGGAGGAGCCGCTCAAAATCGTCCTTGGCGTTCTCATCCTGCTCTACGGCCTCTTCGGCCTGGCCAGGCCTTCGGTCCGGATAAAAAACGAGAAGGCCTGGGTTCCCTGGATGGTCGGCTGGACGGCGGGTGTCCTCGGAGGCGCTTACAACACCAATGGGCCGCCAGTCGTCGCCTACGGAATGCTCCGGGGATGGCCTCCCGGCCGTTTCCGGGCGAATCTTCAAGGCTACTTTCTGCCGACGGGCTTGATGATCCTCGCCGGTCACGGCCTCGCCGGGATGTGGACGGGCGAAGTTTTCCGGTTTTATCTCTTTTCCCTGCCGGCCATCGTCCTCGGCGTCGTCCTCGGCGGATTGGTCAACCGGAAATTGAGGCCCGCTGTTTTCGTGAAACTCGTTTACGTCTTCCTCGCCGCGATGGGCGCCATCCTCCTCCTCCGGGCCCTCTTGTAACGAGACGGAGGGGGTCAAACCTACCTTTTGCAGCAAAAGGTAGGTTTGACCCCCTCTTCCTTCATTTCAGAACCACGGTCTCGGCGGGGCCGTAATAAATGCCGTTGAACAGGAGCTTGAAGGTACCGTGGGGCTGGCCCCGGAAAGCGATCTCGGGCCCGTAGAGGAAGATCTTTCCCTTTCCCATCGTTGCCTCGGCGACCTGGACGCTCCGGTGCAAGTACGATTCGCCCCAGGCCCAGCCGCTCCGCAGGAGCTTGCCGTCTTCGAACCAGGCCACGGCCTTTACGCCCTTGAGGGCCGCGTCCGGGAGGAGCGTGAACGCGGGCGTGTTGTCGAAGAAGACGTCGACCGTATCGGGCATGCCGTGGGCCAGCGGATGCGTGTTGTCCATCCGGGCCAACAGCACCGACCCAGGGATATAGAACTTCTCGGATCGCAGGGGCGTGTCCGTCCCGTCGGGGGCTTTCTCGACCAGGGCGTTGGTCAACGGGAGCTTGAAGTGCTCGGCCAGGACGGTGGCCGAATCGAGGGCCAGGATCGTTCCGCCGGCCTCGACGAACTGTTTGAGATTCGGGATCGTCTTATCGACCGTGACCCGCCCGATCCTGTCTTTATACACGTCGGGGATGTTCGCCGGAGCGGCAGCTTGGAAGTCCCTGCGCATTCCCGCTCCTTCCTGGCCCGGGGCCGGAGGCCGCGGGATCGAGCCGCCGACGAAGATGAGGACGTCGAATCTGGCGTTGAGGTTTCCCGCGTCGATGGCGGGCGCGAAGACGAGCTCGAAGGGAAACTCGAACTGCTCGAGCAGCCAGCGGACCCAGCCCGAGGCCATCGAGCCGCCGTAGCTGTCCCACAGCCCGACGCGGAGCGGCCTCAACTTGAAGGCCTCGGCTTTCGGCGCGCTCCCGGCGCTCTCCACGCTCAGGCCGATATCCCTGGCTGTTTTTTGAAGCAGGGCCGCCGCGCCGGCCTTCGCCGGCACGTAAATCGTCCCCGCGGGATAGGTCCTGCCGTTTTCCTCGAAACCCGCCTTGAGCCAGTAGACCTCCTCCCCAGCCTTGAGCAGCCGGTTGATGGCGACGAACATATCGTTGACCCGGTGGTCGAGGAGGAACCCGGCCGATCCGGCCTTTGCGTCGAACGCTCCCGCCAGCGGCTTGACGACGCCCGGGATCGCCAGGAACGGCCCGTCAAAGCCGTCGAGGATCCTGTCGAAGGCGATACCCATTTGGTAGGCCAGCGTCCATCCGGCAGCGTCATAGGGAGGACGTGGAGCGCCGCCCGGGTAGGGAATGTCGTTAGGGTGGTCCTGGGGCTCGAACATGGTCAGCACATGCGGCCGGAAAGCCTGGGCCGTCATGATGACGTAGGAACCCTTGGGGTAGTTTTTCCCGGCCACTGCGAAATCGGCCGTCGCCCGGTGAGCGGTGACCCCGCTTTCGATCAGGGCGTTGACGAACTTCGTCGCGGTCAGGAAATCGGCCTGGCCGGCCGGGATGATGTAGCCGCGCGGGTCGCGCTTGGCCTTGTCGAAAATGCCTTCGTAGTACTTGAGCGCGGCCCCTCCCCTGCCGAATCCGCCCCGGCCGGCGGGCGCCTGCGTCTGGCCGGACGCGCTTCCCCTGTCCTTTTCGATCGCTGCCTGGACATCGGCGATCGTTCCCGGCACGATCGTCCAGGAGTCTTTGCTGCCGAGCTCGATGGCGTGCTTGCCCATCAAGTAGCGCCGGTAGAGGAAATCCTCCCTGTGCTTGGAAGCCACGTCGAGGATGGCCATGTCGGCCGTGATGGCGTACTCGACGGACTGCCGGAAATGCCACTTCTGCGGCGCGATGGGATAGGGATAGTCGTGCTTGGGCAGGAGCCGCTCGGGAATGAAGGGGATGTTGATGGGCGTCGGGTTGCCGATGGCCTCGGTCAGGATGCCGATGATGTTGTGGAAGTAGCCCGTGCTCCTGAGGCCGCCGTTCCACCAGGTCGAGTAGCCCGCCCCCGCGCGCATCGTCGCCCCGGGCTTGCCCTCGGTGACGAAGCGGTTGTGCATCGAGGCCGAGACGAGGTCGAGCCCGACCGGGATGAGCGGGTCGAAGACGTAGTTGAAGGGGTCGCGGAAGGGCGGCGCGAAGAGCACCGTCCCGGCCGGCCCGGACTGGTGATGGTTGTAGAGGATCTGGGGATGCCACTCGATGTAGAGCTGGCGGCTCATCGCCTTCGTCTCGACCTGGGTGTTCATGTAGAAATCGCGGTTGTTGTCATGACCGATGTATTTCTGGTAAAGGACCGGGACGCCGCTCATCAAGCGCTTCGCCGGCTCTTTTTCCCGCATGTACCAGTCGGCGACGAGGTCGAGCCCGTCGGGGTTGGCCGGCACGGCGAGGAGGATGACGTCGTCGAGGATGCGGAGGGTCTCGGCGTCTTTCGCGCTGACCATCCGCCAGACGAGCTCGACGAGCTGCTGGGAGCCGAGGATCTCCGTCGCGTGGAGCCCGCCGTCAATCCAAACAACGGCCTTGCCCTCGGCCGAGAGGCGACGCGCGTCGGACTCGCTCAGGCCCTTAGCCAATGCCAGGCGTGTCGCGATGCCCTTGTAGTGGGCCAGCCGTCCGTGGTTCGCCGGCGAAGTGATGATGGCCATGATCATCGTCCGGCCCTCGGCCGTTTTTCCGATGTCAACGAGCTTCATGCGGTCGGATTCGGCGTCGAGCTTCTTCCAGTAGGCGACGAGCTGTTTGTAGTTGACGAGCTGGTAGTCGTCGCCGACGGCGAAGCCAAACTGCTCCCGGGGGCTCGTGATCTTGGCCGCCGCAGCGGACGGGACCGCTACGGCGACGGACGGGATCGTCGCGATCGCGATGACGAGGAGGAGCGCGGTAAAACCGGATTTGAGAGAACAAAGAAGTCGGGAACGTATGGGCATATCCAAGACCCTCCTCGGAAAATGATGAGACCGTTTTATATCAGACGACAAACGAGGCTGTCAAATCCTACACTCCCCGGCATGAATGCGGGGGCCGGGCTTCCCAGTCAAAAGCGCTCGGGGCACGATGCGTCACCAGACGCCCGGGACGAGCCGAAACCGCACCGCTTTCGTGTATTCCGTGTACCAAAGCAGCTCCTTCTTGAGCATGCGGTCCTCGAGGCCCGTGCGGGCGATAAGAAAAACGGTGGCCAGCGCCTGCGGGATGAGCGCCCAATAGGAACCGAGGACGAGAGGCGTCGCCAGCCCGAAGAGGATACCGCCGAGGTATCCGGGGTGACGGCAAAACCGGTAGGGGCCCTCACGGCAGACGGCCTGTCCGCGCTCGGTCTGGATGCGGGCAACGCTCGAAAAGAACGAGTTGACCTTCTTGGCCCACAAGAAAAGCGCCTGTCCCCCGACGTAGACGACCACGGCCAGGACATACAAACTCGCCGGGGGGCCGTAGGTCCAATGCCAGCGCCCGGCGTCGATGCCGGCCAGGATGACTGCGGCGAAACAGAGCGGCGTTGAGAGCAGGAAATAGCCCTTGTCCCACCACTTCGTCCCCTTGCCCGGATTAAGTCGCTCGGCAACGAGCCCGGCTTCGTTCCGGAGGACCCAGGCCGTCACGGCGAAGATGGCCAGGTTGATGCCGAAAAATACCCAACCCTCCCAGTAATCGAGATGCCCCGAGGAGATGAAGATGAGGCCGGCCATGACGGCTATCCCCAGGATGCTGCGGATTCCGATCTTGGTTTTCTGCTTCAAGGCACCGCCATTATCAACCAGAACCGTGATATATTCAATATCAGGACTGATTATTTTCTCGCCGCGTTGCGCGGGCACGGCTGCGAAAACTCGTTTGCATCGATATGGATATTCGCGCCGAAATCGATTAAACTTGATCTCTGATCCCTCAAATGAGAGTATCGAAGGCATGAAGGCATCGAGGGCGCGGCTCATCGTCGCGTTATTTTTTTCGGCCTCACTCTCATTTCCCGCTGGAGGACCCGTGGATGATTTTGAACGGTCGATCCCCAAAAAGATCGGCGCTTGGCAGGCGTCCGGGAAGGACCAACTTTACAACCGGGAAACGCTTTACGATTACATGGACGGAGGCGCGGAAGTCTATCTAGCCTTCGACTTCCGTCAGGTCTGGGTCCGGAAATACGCCGGCCCCGGCGGGGGGGGACTGACCTTGGACATTTACGACATGGGTTCGCCGGGGGAAGCCTTCGGCATCTTCTCCTGCGACCGCGAGGACCCCGGCGCCGGAATCGGTCAGGGTTCCGAATACGGCTTCGGCCTCCTCCGCTTCCATCAAGGCCGGTTCTTCGTGACGGTGATGACGGCCGACGAGGACGAAGCCTCGGGTAAGGCCGTCCTGGACGTCGGCCGGGCCGCCGTCAAAGCGCTCGGCTCGCCCGGGCCCGGCCCGGACATTGTCGGCTTTCTGCCGCGGGAATCCCTCCGGCCGGACCGGACGAGCTATTTTCACGGCAACGTCAACCTCAACAACCGTTATTTCGTCGCCAGCGAGAACATCCTCGGCCTCGACCGGTCAACGGACTGCGCCTTCGCGGAATACGAGACGGCGTCCGACAAACCCGGCTATCTGCTTCTCGTTCGCTACGCCGGCGCGGAGCGGGCGATCGCCGCCCGACGATCGTTCCTTTCTTCTTACGCCCCGGAGGCCGGGCCCGAGGGCCTGGCCCAGACGGAGAATAAAAAGTGGGTCTCGGCCGTCGTCCGGGACCGATATTTGATCATCGTCTTCGAGTCCCCGAGCCCGGACTGGGCCCGCAAACTCGGCTCCTCAGTCGGCCTGCCCGCGAAATGAGGTTTCCATGACACATCCGCTCACCCGGCGCGACTTTCTCAAAGGTACGACCGCGGCGCTTCTCGGCGCCTCCCTCGGATTCGGCCAGAACAGCCCCGCCGTGAATAAAACCCGGGTCATCCTCGTCCGGCACCGCGACGTCCTCGATGAAAACTCGGCCATCAACCCGGACGTCCTCCAAGAGATGCTCGATGAGGCCGTCATGAAGATCTTCGACGAGAGCGATCCCGTCAAGGCTTTCGGAAAAATGGTCAAGCCCGGGGAAACCGTGGGCATCAAGACCAACGTCTGGTCCTACCTCCCCACGCCGCGCGAGCTCGAAACGGCCATCAAGCGGCGCCTCTTGGACGCTGGGATCGCGGAAGACCGGATCGGCCTCGACGATCACACCGTCCGGACGAATCCTCTTTTCATCAACGCCACGTCCTTGATCAACGCCAGGCCTCTCCGGACGCACTACCTGTCTGGAATGTCAGGCTGCATCAAGAACTACATCATGTTCGCCGAATCCCAGCCAGCTCTGCACCCCGACAGCTGCGCCGACCTCGGGTCCCTGTTCAAATTGCCCATCGTCAAGGGCAAGACGAGGCTCAATATCCTCTGCGCCCTGACCCCGCAGTTCCATGGCCGGGGTCCCCACCACTTCAGCCGGCGGTACGTCTGGAGCTATAAAGGCCTCATCATCGGGCAGGACCCGGTGGCCGTGGATACCATCGGGCTCCGGCTGATCATGGCCAAGCGGCGCGAAGTCCTGGGGAAGGACCAGGAGCTGCCGCCGGTCCCCAAGCACATCCAGCTCGCCGACACCCGGCACGGGATCGGCGTGAGCGACATCAACGCCATCGAGCTCGTCAAGCTGGGCTGGAACGAAGACATCCTGGTTTGATCCGGCCCCGAGGCCTTCTGGGGGAGACCTGATGAACCACAAGAAAAAAACGGGCTTCATCCTGATCATCGTCGCAACCGTCATCACCGCAGGATTATCCGCCAGGGCGGGCGGAATGCCACCGGCCCGTCCTGCTATTCCAGCCCCGGAGGAGAGCTTGGAATATGTCAGCTCCATCCTCTGGTCGAAAGCTTACGACCTGGTCGTCGACGGAAACTTCGCCTATTGTTCTTTCCTCAACGGCTTGGTCGTTCTCGACCTCGCCGGCGGGCGTTCCCCCGACTTCGTTTCGCAACTTTACCTGGGCGGCGGCTTCGACATCGCTAAGGCTGGACCGCTCGTCTATATCGCCGCGGGAAACGAAGGGCTGAAGATCGTGGACGTTTCGAATCCCAGGTCTCCCCTGCTGAAAGGGGAAGCGGCGACGGGCGGCGTTGCCAAGGCGGTGGCCCTCGCCGGCCGGCATGCCTTCGTCGCAGACGGCCCGGCCGGTCTCCGGGTCTTCGACGTCGGCGAACCACGCTTTCCTAAACTTGTCGCCACGCTGGATACACCGGGCGAAGCCGAAGGGATCACCCTTTCGGGCACGACGGCATACGTCGCCGACGGGGACGGAGGGCTCCAGGTCATCGATGTCCGGAACCCGGCCGACCCCAAGAAAACGGGCTCCTGCGACACGCAGGGATCGGCCCGGCAAACGGCCGTTTCCGGGGATTTTGCTTTCGTCGCCAACGGAGCCGCCGGCCTGGCCGTCCTCGACATCGGCGACCCCGCCGTTCCCAAACCCGTCGCCTCGCTGATGACTTCGAGCTACGCCAACAGCATCGCTGTCGCCAACGGCATCGCCTGCGTCGGGACCCTCTACGATGGCGGCTTCCAGGTCCTGGATATCCGCGACCCCGCCGCTCCGGTCTCGCTCGCCATCAGGAAATACACAATGTACAACGAAGCTTGGGGCGTGGCGATCGAAGGGAAGACGGCCTATGTCGTCGACTACTTCGCCGGGATCCACGTGATGGACATCACCAATCCCGCCAATCCCGCAATCCGGGGCTTCTATCAGACGCCGAGCTCCATCGTCGCGGCCGCGGTCCAAGGGAAAAACCTCTTCGCCATCGGAGAGCTGTCTGGTCTCCAAGTCTTCGACATCACCGACCCCGCCGCTCCCAACAAGGCGGGCGCATCCCCGATTTCGCGGGGCATCCAGGCCCTCGACGTCCAAGCCCCCTACGCCTACGTCACGGAGAGGGGTGTCCTCAATATCCTCGATGTATCCTCGCTTCCCGCGGTCAAGACCGTCAAGTCCTTCCGCCTCCCCGGCGTGCCGCGGGCCGTCGTGGTGCGGGATCGCTATGCTTACCTGACCTCCGACCACTACGGTTTTCTCATCGTCGACATCGGCGACCCCAGGGCGCCTCGAATCTCCGGTTCCTTGGAGATGCCGGGCTTCGCCTACGGCTTGACCTTGGCCGGCGAGAGGGCTTACGTTTGCAACAGCGACACGGGTTTCCACGTCCTGGACATTTCGGACCCGGCCGGTCCGAAACTCCTCGGCTCCTTCCGGACCGGCGGCGAACCGCGCGCCGTATCCCTCAAAGGGAATGCCGCTTACATTGCTGACGGCCCCGAAGGGCTTGTCGTATTGGACGTAGCGGACCCCCTCAAAATAAAAATGATCGGGAGCGTGCCCTTCGAGGGCTTCGCCAACGGGGTGGCCATCCGGGGGAATTTCGCCTACGTCTCGGACGAAACTTTCGGCGTCAGGAAATTCGACGTCAGCCGACCCGCCGCCCCCAAGCCTGCCGGCGGTTTCAAGACGCCGGGCGAGCCATACGGAATTCGGGTCGAGGGCGATCTTGTGATCGTCCCCGACTCCTTCTCCCTGTTTATCCTGAAGTAAAGCTAGCCTTTGCCGGCCGGGTCGCGGACGACGCGGAACCCCGTGCATTCGGCGGCCGCAATTCCGGTCCTTGCTTTCGGATCGGCCGGCCTGTCGGCGCTCCCGCCGACCGCTTTCCCTCCGCCGTCCTTGGCCGACACCCATTCGGCGGCGTTCCCACCGAGGTCGAAGACGATCTCCTCGTCCTCCTTCCCCGCGCCCGCGAAGCTCCCGGCCTCTTTGAGGAGCGCGGCCGGGCCGCCCAGCTCCCTGATTTTGGCCTCGAGACGCCGGGCATCGTCGGGGTTGGGGGCGTATCCGGCCCAGTAGTCGAGCGTGTTCTCCCCGCTCAAGCCTTCCCGGAGCTTGGCCGCCTCGTCCTCGCCCGGCAGGCGCCACGCCTGTCCCGTGATCTTTGAGAGCCAGGCGGCGTAGGCTTTGGCCTGGTCGAAGGAGATGCCGGTCACGGGATAGTTCTCCGTTCCCCTAGCGGCCTTGTACTTCGGGTCAGACGCGGCGTACTGGGCCCGGGTCACTTCGAAGCGGCCGACCTCGAGGTCCGCCCTCTTGACGACTTCGGGGACGAGCGTCTTCGCCGCCCCGGCCTCGACTCCGTAGAGGAGGCCGGCCTTGGCGACGCCCTTCTTCCTGATGGCCTGGCCGAGGGGGGAATCCTTCTTGAAGGCCTCGTTCTCCGCCTTCTCCGTCTTGAAGAACCACCGGTCGAACCAGGCCATCTCCTCCTCGAGCTTCCTCAGCTGGTGGGCGTACTGCTGGAGCGTGTGCGGTTCGCCGGGGAAGAGCAGGAATTTCACGGGCACTTTGTCCAGGTGATAGAGCGCCCGGTAGTGGGTCCAGCCCTGGCTCGTCGGGACGTTGCGGTCTTCGGTGCCGAAGAAGATGATGGTCGGCGCCCGGACCTTGTCCATCTGGAAAAGCGGCGAGATGCGCACGTAGAGCTCGGGGTCCTCGAGCGGCGACTTGCCGAAGTAGTAGGTGTCGAACGACTGGCCGAAATCGACGTTGGCCCAGTCGCTGATGAACTCGACGTCGCCCGCCCCCGCGGCCACGACCTTATAGCGGGCCGGATTGGCGATGGCCACGGCGATGGACAGGATCGAGCCGTTCGACCAGCCGAACGTGCCGACCCGGTCCGGGTCGACCAGGCCCTTGCTCACGAGGAAGTCCACGCCCTTCTCGATGTCCTCGACCGGATATTCGTAGTACTTGCCGCAGCAGATGGACTCGACGAACTTGAGGCCGTAGTTGGAACTGCCGTGGTAGTTCGGCTTGAGGACGAAGGCGCCGCGCTGGCTGATGAGCTGGTGGGCGTAGGCCCAGCCCTCGTCCCAGGCGTCGAGGTCGGCCCCGGCCGGCCCGCCGTGAGGCGCCGTGAGCAGGGGATATTTTTTCCCGGCCTCGTAGTCGCGGGGGTAGTAGAGGAGGCCGTCGATCTCCTCGCCCAAGGCGCCCTTCCAGCGGACGACCTCGGTCCGGGCGATGGCCTTGTCCTTGAACGCGGGGTTGAGGTCGGTCAGCTTGACCGGGTTGGTCAGTTTGGCGCCCTCGAGCGTCGCCCGGTACCACTGCGACGGTTGGCTCGCCGTCGAATGGTCGTAGACCACGACCTTGGCGTCGCGGCTGACGGCCAGCTCGAAAATGTTCCTGATATGCTCGCCTTCGAGATCGGTCCGCTTCCAGGCGAGTCCCGTCTTGACGTAGCGGGCCGGGAGGAAGCGGGGGCCGGCCGCGAGCAAGGCGACGAACCCGTCCGGGGTCGTCTCGAAAGCCGCGCCGAGGCCGTTCTTCCAATCCTCGTCGACCCGGACGTCCTTCCCCGTCGCGAGGTCATAAAAATAGATCCGGGTCACGGACGCGGTGAAGAAGCGCGGGTCGGAGGAATACGGCGCGGCGTAATAGAAACCGCTGCCGTCCACGGCCCCCCGGATCTCGGTGGGGACGATGCGCCGGCCGGCCAGGATCTCCTGAGCCGTCCCTTTTCCCAGGTCGTAGAGGAATATCCGGGGCAGGATCTTGTGGTCCCACTCGAAGCTCAAATACTGCTGGTGGACGGTCAAGGCCCTCTTCCCGTCGGGCGTCGCGGCCCAGGACTGGATGAAGTCCGTGTTATCGGTAAGGCGGACGACCTTCTTGTCCTTGACGGTCAGCTTGAACAGGCGCACCGGCGGCTCGTGGCCGACGTCGTCGACGACCCGGGTCGTGTCCTTCTTTCGTTTGAGCTCCTGCTCGTAGAAAGCGGCGTCCTCCTGGGCGCTGAAGATGACCGTGTCGTCGTCGACCCACTCGAAGTCCTGGACGCC
>MEXZ01000102.1:8726-11935 GCA_001773855.1 Candidatus Aminicenantes bacterium RBG_13_64_14 | reverse complement strand
CAGGGCTCGCCGCCGAAGGGGCTCATACGCCAGAGCTGTGAGCGCGAGAGGTCGGGGTTCGGTTTGGGCAGGGTCTTCGTGCTCAGGAAGAGGATCGATTCGCCGTTCGGCGCCCATTTGGGCCGGCCGCTCGTCTCCGTGCCGCGCGTCAGCTGGACCTCTTTTTTCGTGTCGAGGCTGGTCAGGAAGAGATTCGAAACGCGGCCGTTCTTCTCCTTGTCCATCCGGGTCCTCACCCAGACGGCCCATTTTCCATCCGGGGAAATCTCCCAGTCGGAGGCCGATTCGGCGAGGAGGATGTCCTCGGCCGTCCAGGAAACCCCGGCCGGCCCGGCCTTCGCTGCCTTCGCGGCCTTCGCCGCCTCCTGAGCCCCGGCGAACACGCCGCCGAAAGAAACGAACAAGAATAACAAAACCGCGAATCCGGTCCTTCTATGATTTTGGGTTCTCAAGCGCCACCTCTCCTCGTTTGATTTAGAGAGGATTTATCATCTTTGCGCACCCACTGTCAATGCGGGTTCAGGCGTGTAAATTATTCCTTTCCGGCGCCTCCCTGGGGGGGCGAGACGGGACCCGGGCTCTTCGCGTTCGTTTCCGCGTTGCCCTTGGCGATGTTTCTCGGGGCCATCGCCTATCACACGCTCAAGGCGGCCCGGACGAACCCCCTGGACGCCCTCCGGCACGAATGAAAGCCGGACCGGCGACCGGACGGCTCGATTTCCGAAACCCCAGAGTTTCAGATTAAAAAGCGATTCCCAGCTGGATCCCCGGCCAGACAAAGAACCCGTTTTTAATCAAGAAATAAACACCCCCTCGGACCACGAATCCGCTCGACTGGCGGAATTCGAAGCCCGGGTTAGCGTAAAAGTAGACGCCTGATCCTGAAAGGGGGCCCGCATCTGTCGCGTCTGTAATATAGACAAGGCCTCCGGAGAGAGTTGGCGACGCGTTCTTTTTCATGAAATAGAACCGGCCGCCGCCGGATAGGAAAATGATGCCGCCGCCATCTCCATCAACGGATCCTCCCAAGAACGAAGCCCCGATCTCGAGCCCGAACATCTCGCCGACCATGCGCTGATAGGATAATGAATATAAAATACACTTACCGCCCAGCTCAATGGTGAAATCGTTCTGTTTTTCGGCCCGGCTTTGGGCCAGCAGGCCGGCGACCGGAAGAAGAAGGACCATCAGGATGATCAGGCTTGCACGCTTCATGTCAATCTCCTTGTATAAAAGTTGCTGATTCTATGAAGAAATGTACCGCTGTCCTCTCGTGGTTGTCAATCGTTTTCTTTAACATGTAGGGGCTGGGGCATCTCATTCCGGCTTCAAGCAGATCATATTCTTCACGATCGCGAAGTTGAGCCCGGCCTCCATTCGTATTATAATGAGCTATATTAATTGTCGGGGGAGAGGCTAACATGAGAAAAGCCGTCTTTGCGGGGCTGCTGGCCGTCCTGGCCACGGCCTCAGCGATGGCCTTTACGACTGCATTGCGAGAGCAGCCCCAGAATTCTGGCGACAGGCAGGCGATCTCCAATGACAACTGGCTGGCGGCCAAGGAGAACGCCGAGAAGTACGACCGGGACGGAAAATACGTCGAAGCCCTCCAGCATTACCTCGAATACACCCGGCAAGCGGAAGGCCTGGGCCGTCCGGGGCTCGTGGCCTGGGGCAAGAACAACGCCGCCTACATGATCATCAAGATGCACAAAGCGGACCCGACCGTCGACCTGGCGCCGGCGAAAAAACTGCTCGAAGAAGGGCTGGCTATCAGCGCGGCGTCGGAAGACTGCAAGCGGGTCCTGGCGACGAACATGGAGTACGTGAAGCTCTATCTCAAGCAGCCGGAATAAGGGGACTCCGTCCTTCCTCAGCCCCCCGTCAGGTCTTTGAGAGAAGTCTCCGGCGCCCGGTACTGAACCAGGAAAAAGCTCGGACACGTCCACGACAGGAGGACGTTCACAGGCTTCCACCGGGTCAAGCAGTAGAACAAGAAATAAGCGGCGATAAAGACGGGATAATAGACGACGGAATTCACGAGTTCGACGGTCCAGTAGCCGCGGACGGATTCGAGCCCCGGGATGAGCGCCGTCAGCTTGGCGAAGACGGCGCCCCCGGCGGCCGCGGCCGTGCCGAGCCACCAAAGGAACGCGGCCCAGGGCAGGGATGCCCCGACCGCCCGGTGAGGACAGAAATTCAGGCATCTTAGGCAGTGCTCGCAATTGTAGCGCCAGAAAGGACGCGGCCTCTTTTTCCCCTTCATGACCAGGGCCCCGGCGGGACAGGAGGCGGCGCAGGTGCCGCAGCCGGTACAGCGGTCCGTGGCGAACATGATCTTGCCCATGAAAAAGCGGCCGACGACCAAATAGAGCAGCGGGAACAAGGGGAAGAAATACAGGATGAGGAACGACCAGACGGCCTCGTAGAGGTTGTTCCGGGTCAGCCAGAGTGAACCGGCGCGGAAGAACCGGGCGATATACCGGTCAAATTTGCGCTTGGCCCTGGCGCTGATCCGGGCGGCATGGCGGGACGTCACCGTCGGATGCATCGAAGTCATGTTCACCGGCATGTCGAAACTCGCCGCGCCGACAGGACGGAATCCTTTGAAAAGCAGTAGGATCGAAGGAAGGAACGAGGCCAGGATCGCCGCGCCGGGGACGAGCACGGGGCCGATATAGAGACTGCCCCTTGTCGGCAGGCAGAGAAACGACGTCCCCCTGCGTCGGGGCATCCGGAGGAGGAATTTGATGACCGACCAGGGCGGAAGTCCCCCGTGCGTCGGAAAGGCCAGGGCGACGAGCTCCCCTGAGGCAGGAGTGATGTCTCGTGACGGGTCGGCCCGGGTCACGGGGATGAGCGCCGCCGGGATCCCCTTTGTCACACAGGCGTCCCGAAACCAGGCGGCGAGAAGGTAGGAATTCCCAGTGCCGCTGGCGAAGTAGACTGTCGCCCTGCTGAATTTACGCACCGTCAACTTGTCTTACGGCGCGATTATATCCCGGTTTTAGAGAATTTAAAAAGCACAAAATCTCTTTGCCGTCCCTCATCGCTCTCGGGACCCGCTTTTCTGCCTGGCCCTGGGCGCGGATGAACTGGGTGTTCTGGTGGGCCGCCACGGCGTTCGGCCTCCCCACGGCGGCGGGCGCCGCGGCTCGGGCCTTGGACAAGCCTGACTTTTCCGGGGACTGGGTCTTCAACGCGGAAAA
>MEXZ01000102.1:0-8655 GCA_001773855.1 Candidatus Aminicenantes bacterium RBG_13_64_14 | reverse complement strand
CTGGTCCACCCGGGCCTTGTCCAATCGCCCCTCCTGTCGTAGGATAGAGCCCGGGTCAGGAACATGACAAATCTTTGTTCGAGGAGATCTCCCATAGAGCGTAATATCCGAACTCTGGTTGGGGTCTTCATGATCTCGGGGTTGTTCTGCGCTTTCATTGCGGCGCGCGCATCTCGCCCGACGGGACGCGGGTCGCCTACACCGTCACGGAAACGGATTTCGAGCAGGATGCCACCATCACCCAGATCTAGCTGGCCGACGTCGCCACGGGCCGGACGCTCCAGCTCACCCGCGGCAAGAAGTCCTCGTCCGGCCCGGCCTGGTCGCCCGACGGCCGCTGGCTGGCGTTCACCTCGAGCCGCGCCGCCGGTCCCGGCGAAAGCGGAGAAAATGGAGGGGGACAAGTGAGATGCAAGGTTTGCGGGCGGGATTACCCGTCGCTCTACCATTTCAGGACGGCCGACGTCTGCATCGGCTGCTACGAAGGCATGAGCCCCGACGAGCGGGTTAGGGCTGCCCTGCCGGCCAAGATCTTCCAAATGACGACAACGGCCTTCATCATCGACGGCTACCGGATCGTCAAGTCCTTCGGCGTCGTCCGCGGCATCACCGTCCGGTCGCGCTCGGTCTTCGGGACGATCGGGGCATCGCTCCAGACGATCGTCGGCGGGAACATCACGCTCTTCTCCGAGCTCTGCGAGCAGACCCGTTCCGAAGCCTTCGAGATGATGGTCAACCACGCCGTCGAACGCGGGGCCAACGCCGTCATCGGCGTCCGCTACGACGCCACGGAGATCATGCAGGGCGTGACGGAAGTACTGTGTTACGGCACGGCCGTGGTCGTCGAGCCGGTCGAGGGGAAGCCCGCGGTCTGAGCCCTTCTTTCCATTCAGATATTTCCCAGAATTATGGCTCCTGGCTGTTCCGCCATAATTCTGCCGGTCGTTCCTCAGAAGCCGCTCCCTGCCGTAGGTTTGACCCCTTCTTTGCTTGATGACGCCGGCCGGGCAGAAGCCCGGTTGCCCGGACAGGCTATACGGGCTTGTTGACAGCCGAATTCCGCTGTCGTATATTGACCTTGACGATGGGAATTCGTTTTGGGTCTGTCCTCGGGTTCGTCCCGATTTAATAAAGCATTACCTAAGGGGAGGTATCCATGATCTGGTGGGTTCTCGTCCTGACCGTCCTGACCATCCTTTCTTACCTGGCCGACACCGGCGTCTGGACCCTGCTCCAGGATATCAGGGTCCCGCTGCTCAACGCGTCGCTCCTGAGTGTCCTTCTGCTCCTGTGCACGCTGGGGATCCTCATCCGCATGCTTTACATGAGGAGCAGGGGCGAAAAGGAAAGGCTGCGCTCCATGGTTCACCGGCTCGAGCAGAAGCCTTGAGCATCAGGAGAGGCGTAAATCGCGCCTGATCCCGTTTTTTAAATCTTGACGACGATCTTCCTCCGGTAGAGCCAGCCGCACATTGACCAAAGGACTGCCCAGGCGGCCAGGCTGGTGACGATTTCCGCCGGGAGCTCCCCCGTCCAGCCGAGGAGTCCCATCGTGAACGGCTGGACGAGTCTCGTGATCCACGACGTCCCCCCACTCTCCGTGAACAAGTAGATGAACAGGGAGTTGATGCCGACGATGTTGAGGAAGACCGCCCACTTCTGGAGCTTGAGGACATCGATCAGCCAATAGCTGAAGGCGAGCATTAGTAAGCAGAAGCCGCCGCCGGCGACGACGAACGAGCTCGTGCAAATGCGCTTGATCATCGGAGAGACGGCCGTGAGGGCGAATCCGGCGGCGACAGCGCCGGCCCCCAGCCCGGCCAGTACAGCGATCTTCTTCCGCGGCGGCCGGCCGCTCAAGAGCCATTGACCGGCAAGCACACCCCAGATCGTATGGGCCGCTGTCGGGACGGCGTTGAACGACACCCAGTGCCCGGCCGAGAGTTCGCCGGAGATGAGCATGTCCACCCACGACCCGAAGTTGTGGTCCGGGACGAAGGGCTGGTTGTAACCCGGGACCCAGAAGACGCGATAGATGACCTCGGTGAGAAGGATCAGTCCGAAGCTCCAGGCGATCTGCGTCCGCGGCCGACGCCTCATCAGGAAATAAGCGATGGGATAGGTCACGGCGAGCTGGGCCAGGACGTTCTGGAAACGGAAGGTGATGCGGCCCGGCCCGATGCAGTAGAGCGCCCAGCCGAGAAGGAGCAGGACGAGAGAGCGGACGACGACGTGCTTGGTGATTCGGCTTCGGCTGTCGCCGCGTTCCTCGCGCTTGGCCACCGAGAAGGCCAGGGCCGCGCCGACGATGAACATGAAAAAGGGCTGGACGAGGTCCCAGAAGCGCAGGCCGGCCCAGGGGTGATGGTCGAGCTGCATCCCGACGGCGTGGAGGACCGTCCCGGCGAGCCCCGGGTCCCGGAGATGCTCATAGAGAAGCGTGCTCTCCCCGATCAGGAGGAACATCGTCAGGCCGCGAAAAAAATCGAGGGACAGGATCCTGTCCTTGACGGCGGATATTTCCGTCGGCTGCACAGCCGACTGTCGATCGGCCATGGCTTACCTTCTGACGTTCCGGACGACCTCGAGGTCGACGTCGAAGTAGAGAGCCGACATGGGTTTTCCCGAGAGGGGTTCGACGTTGTCGGCCCGGACAAGGGCGTGGTAGGAGCCTTTTTTCAGGCCCGCCGTCGTGGCCGTGTTGACGAACGTTTGGGCCTTACCGCTTCCCGTGACCGCGACCGAGAGCCAGGGCAGGAGCGACTTCGGATCGATCCTCCAGGGCGGCAAATCCGAACTCCCCTTGTTCACGACCGTGACCGTCCCGGTGAGCTTCTCCGGACGGGAGCCGGCCGCTCGTAGGGAGACGAGATAGGTATCAACGACGAGGATGGGCGGGACAGAAAATTCGTTCTTTTTCGAAATCCGGAGGAAGGCCACGTCGTCGGGGCCGACCGAAACGTTCACGCCGCCCGAGAACGGCCCGCTCGTCTCGTGCGTCCAGAGGTTGCGGACGTAGAGCTCGTCGGCCGGGGCGAAGCCCACTTCGTCCCAGGCGATCCTCTGTTGAGCTTTATACTTGCCCTGGTAGAACACGAGCACGGCGCGGCTGCCGTCGTAGAGGGGCTTGCCCGCCCAGAGGCTGACGTTCCCGTCGTTCCAGACGACATGCCCCTGGGCGCCTAGGGGGTCCTGGTCGACGGCGATGGCTTCGAGGTTGGTCAGGATGTCGATTGTCGATTTGGTCATATCGCGGAGGTCGTTCCCGGCGATGAGCGGTGAGGCCATCATGCACCAGAGGCTGAAGAGACTCCTGTTCTGGACCTCGCTCAACCCGGGCATGCCGACGACCATCATGTCCGGATCGTTCCAGCGGCCGGGCCCGGCAAAGGCCGAGAGTTTCTCGTTGGCGAAGGCGATCCGGACGGCCCTGGCCCAGTCGGCCTGGCCCGGACCGCAGATGTCGGCGGTCGTCCGCCACATATGCCCGATGGCGCCCGCCCAGACCCAGGGATAGCCTTCGCCCCAGGAACAAAGGCTATGGACGACGGGGCGGCCGGCGGCGCGCTGGGCCTGGCCGAGAAGCGCGTACGTCTTGACGATGTCCTGGCCTTCGCTGTTGCACCAGTCGATCTTGATGTAGTCGGCACGCCAGTCGGCGAAGGCGCGCATGTCTTCGAATTCGTAGCCCTTGGTCCCGGGCATGGCCGTGCTGCAGGTCTTCGACCCGGCGTCGGTGTAGAGGGCGTACTTGAGGCCCTTCCCGTGGATGTCGTCGCCGAGGCCGCGAAGGCCCGAGGGGTAGCGCGTGAGGTTCGACGTGAGCCTGCCGTCGGAACCGCGCGAAAAACAGATCCCTTCGTCCGGGCCGACATAGGCGTAGCCGGCGTCTTTCAAGCCGCTGGCGACGAGCGCGTCGACGATCTCCTTGATGAGTTTCTCCGTCTGGGGCTCCTCGCCGAAGATATTCCACGGGTACCAGCCCATGGGCGGCGTCAGGACCAGGCGGTCGACATCGGCGTGGGTTTGCCTCCGTACATCTTGAGCCCGACCGGACGCAACGAAGGCCGAGATCACGACCCCCGACACAAGGATCAACACAAGAGATCTTCTCAAGGTTCCTCCCGTCATCGGCCTGGCATCGCAAGGAATTCTATCAGAATCTTCCAACTTTGCCAGGGCGCTCGTGAGCTTTTTCGGGGATGCCTCCTTGTGCCGGGGGCCGGGCTCGAACCGGCATGCTTCTTGCGAAGCGAGGGATTTTAAGTCCCTTGCGTCTGCCAATTCCGCCACCCCGGCAGCAGTTGAAAAATATCACGAATTCAACTTTGTGACAATGTGGGCATTTTCCCTATTTCTTTTCCAGGAATTGCAGTGCCCGTTCCATCACAGTATCCCGGCCTTCCAGGAGGTCCTCGATCGTCGGCGAAACGGGGAAGTCGGGGACGATGCCCCGGTCTTTGGGATAGCCATCCACGGCCATCGTGTAGAGGACGAGGGGGATCCGGACCTGGATGCGGGTGTTGGGGAGCGTGGCCATGACCATGAAACCCGAAGTGTTGCCGTAATAACCCGCGCCACACTCCTCCCCGAAGAACACGGCTTTTTTATAATAATGGAAGAGGGACGTGGTCTCGCCTGTCGCCGAAAAGCTCAACCCGTCGATGAGGATGGCGACCCGGCCCGTGAAACGGGGGTCTTCGGGCTTCTGGAGCCCGATGTTGGGGTGGTCGAGGACGTCGAACCAGCCGCGCGCGTTCTTTTTGAGCGGTTTGGCCAGCTCTTCGGCATCTTTCGCTGTTTCATTCGTGAACCGGAAGAGGTCGTAACGGTCCTTCTTGGTTTCGAGAGCCCAGTAATAGAGGAACGGACGGTCCATGACGTGGGCGAAAAGGAGTTTTCCGTATGCGTCCATCCCTCCGCCGTTGCCCCGCAGGTCGATTATCAGGTTCGGGATCTTCTTTTCTTCGAGAGCGCGGAAAGCGTTCTTCAGGAATTCCGGGTAAGGAGTGCTTCCCTTTTCCGGGTCATCGCCGAAACTCCGGATCGTGAGGACGGCCGTCGTTCCCCGGAAGGACAGTTCGTATACCGGGCGGCGCTCGGCCGTGGCCGGATATCGTTCCCTGAGGATCCGGCTGACGTCTTCCCCCTTGATCCCCGGCACCGAAAGCTCCTCGATGTCCTTACCACGGAACGGCCGGATGCGGAGCCAGAACAATTCCCGCGGGCCGAACCGTAGGGCGAAGAGCCGGCCGAAGTTGGCCGGGAACTCGAGCCGCCGAACCCGGCTGGTCTGGATTCCGGCGTCGCTCGGAACAAGCGGAATGAGGTTCGAAACGATCTCCATCGCGGGCGTCCCATTGATAGCCAGGAGCTCCGCCCCCTCCTTGATGCCCGTTTCAGAACTCAGGTTGCGAAAGATATAGGCCTTCCCGTTTAGGAAGCGGAGCCCGAAGGGAAAAAAGACGGGCTGGGCGTCGAGGAAGGCTTCGGCCTGCGGAGAGAGCTGCCCTCTGGTATGTCCGTCCTTTACCTCCGCGACGAGCGGCAGGAGCCTGATGTAAAAATCGAGTTCCGTTAGGGGGCCCGTAATCCCGGTCATGGCCTCATCGAAGCTCTTCTTGAGCACGCTCGCCGGCGTGTACCGGTCGAAACCACCATGTCCCTCTTCCAGCATGTCCCAAAGGACCTTGAGGTCGTCTTTGAGCGCTTCGACCGGATAGGTCCGCCGCGGGTCGTAGGCGACGGGCGCGGGGTGGACGTCCCGGGGCTGCTGGAGGTGATCGCCGGCCTCGCCGCTTGCCCCGAGGGCCCGAAGGGGATCCGACGGGAGAGGATATGCGCCGCGCCCAGCCGTCGCCGCGATAACGACGGCTACAACCGAAATAGCGACCGCCGCGGCCACTTTCTTTGTTGTCATTCTCTTCCTCCCTGTCTGGATCACTCTAGTCCATCGGCCCAGAGATCTTCAATGCCCATGGACGACCTCTTCCATTAGGCAAGCAATAACCATGCCAAGAAGAAGGCTATTCTCCCCATGCATAATGGCAAAGAAATCCGGGGACTGTAAAGTTTCCTTGCCCCAAAGACGCTTTGCAGCGAGGCCGCCGATCCTGCTAAAATGAGGCCTGCGGATTCCGTCATGCCGAAGCGCGGATCATCGACACGGTCCTCCGGACGTACCCCCAGGCAGGTCCGCAAGATCACCGAGGTCCGTTCCGAGTACACCAGCGCCCGTCTCATCCTGGCCAACCTCGATTTCCGGGCCGTCGGCAAGAAATGGGCCCGGCCGCCGGGATATATTCCCGCCGAGATTGACTACGCCGCCTTCGACGGCACGGCTCAAACGATCTCCGTCAGGGATTACGACGTCCGCTCGCTCGACCGCGTTCCCCCTCCCAAGGCCATCGAGCACCTGAACCTCATCCACCTGGCCCGCCGCGAACACGCCGGGGCGGCCCGGGAACTCGCCCGGCGGACGGCGGAGATCCACGACCCGATCAGGACGCGTTTCGCCGGCGCCGCCCTGGCCGAGAACACCCACGTCATCCCCTACACGACGCCGGTCTCCCATCCCGAAGCCCAGGTCAGCCAAAAGGGCGCCGTCCTCCTCGACCTGACGCGGCAGGGCATCGCCACGGCCGATTTCACGATCCTCGGATCGACCTGCTACGCCCTGCCGCCGCCCGAGCGCGAGGAGCATCTATGGGAGGCCATCCGGGACCTCGAGGTCCTGAGCGGCCGGAAATACGAGAATTCCAGGAACCCGCTCCTCGTCGCGATGCGTTCGGCCATGCCGTTCTACGTCCCCGGCTTCATGCCGACCTACCTCAATGTCGGGGTGACCTCGGCGCTCGTCCCCGGCCTCGTCCGCCGCTACGGCGAAGCGGGGTCGGCCCGCATTCTTCTCAACAACCGCAAGACGATCCTCGAGGCCCTGAGCCCGGAGGATTTCCGTCTCGTGGAGAAGGACCTCCGGACGGACCTCGACGCCGCTCAGAACCTCGTCCTCGCCCGCCGTATCGAGCGTCTCATCGAGCGCCGCCGGGCGGAGCTCCTCGAAGACGCCCACGCCCAGGCCCGGTTTTTCCTGTCCAGGATCTACTCCTATTACGAGGACCAGCTCGACGTGCTCCGCAATTTCATGAGCCGGGAACTCCAATTCCCGGCCGTGATCGTCCAGCGCATGGTCTGCAGCGCCATTGACGAGCGCTGCTACGTGGGCGTCATCTACAGCCGCCATCCCCGCCTGGGGGCCGGCGTCTTCCTCCAGTTCGCCCGGGCCGTCTTCGGCGAGGACCTGATGACCGGCCGGCTGCACCCCGAAGAGCGCCATTTCAACAAGCGGGAAGAGGCCCGGCGCGACTTTCCTGCCGTCTATCACATCTGGGACCGGCTAGCCCAGCTCGAAACGATCTTCAAGGGGCCCGTCATGGTCGAGTTTACGGGCGTCCATGGCACTTACACGACCCTCCAGGCCAACGCGGCCGAGATGACGGGGGTGGGCATGCTCTCGGCCGTGATGGACCTCTACCGGGCGGGCCGCATCTCGGCCGAGAGGGTCCGCCAGGTCGTCAAGCCGTATCACGTGCGTCAGATCGAGTCCGACGCCATCGACCCCAAGTCGCTCCATGCCCTGACCCCCTTTTGCCGAGGGCTCTCGGTCCTGCCTCGGTCGGCGGTGACCGGCCGGGTTTATTTTTCCGCCGCGGCGGCGAAGAGCGCGCGCGAAACGAAATCCGCCGACAACACCATCCTGGTCAAGGAGCGGTTCACGCCGACCGACGTGATCAACATGCAGAGCGCGAGCGGCATCTGCAGCCTGAGTCCGGCGGCCATCCACGTCGTGACCTCCGCCCAGAACCTGGGTATCCCGGTCCTTCTCAACCTCGAAGAAGCCGGGGTCCGCCTGGACGCGGCGGCGAGGACCCTGGTCAACCAGGAGGGGTTCGTGATCAGAGAAGGCGACTGGGTTTCGATATCGAGCCGTCTCAGGACCCTCTACGCCGGCAAGGCGGTTTTCGCCCCCGCCCGCCTGCTGCGTTTCATGGCCGGAGAAAGCGTCGAGTTGACTGCGGCCGAAAGGCCGAGGTTTGAAGCCCTCTCCTCCTGTTACCGGGAATTCCGGGCGATCCTCGAGGGCGTCGACGCCACGCGCTTCGAGACTCTCCAGGACCTGGGCCACGCGATCCAGTACGGCCGGCTCCAGGACGATCCCCGGAAGGAGGACTTCGTCAACCGCTCGTTCGACGCCAACCGTGCGACGCTGGCGGAGCGTCTGTTCGAGGTGACGCTCGGCAGCCATTACATCAACCTGGCCGCCTACCGGGTCCTCACCTCCGACCGCAGGGTCGGGCTTCTCAAGGACGTCCTGACCCTCTGCCGGGAGAAGGGCTTGACCGGGTATCAGGCCGGGGCTTTCATCATCGGCAGTCTCATCGAGCCCGGGGCCGAGGCCTCTTTCTGGAAGAGCTTCGAGCCGCGGGAGATCGCCCGCCTTCTCAACGAGTGGCTGCTCCACCAGAAATACCTGAGGGTTCTCGAAGCCGTCGGTGAGCGGAGGGTCAACAGGGCCAGGTCCGTGATCCTGGCCCAGGGGCTGGCGGCCGTGCAGATTCACCAGGGATGGGCCGTCGAGTTCGGAGGCCTGAGGTC
>MEXZ01000101.1:16373-20089 GCA_001773855.1 Candidatus Aminicenantes bacterium RBG_13_64_14 | reverse complement strand
AACTCGTCGGTCATACCGCTCTTGAGCGGCCCCGGCCGGTAGAGGGCGTTGAGGGCGATGAGATCCCGGAATTCCTCGGGGCGGAAGCGGCGGAGGAGGTCCTTCATGCCCGGGCTCTCGAATTGGAAGACGCCGTCCGTGTTCCCGGCCTTGAAGACGTCGAAGGTCAGGCTGTCGGCGAGGGGCAGCGCGTTGATGTCGATGACGAGGCTCGTCTCCTTGCGGATGAGCTCCAGGGCGTCGTCGATGACGGTCAGGTTCCGGAGGCCCAGGAGATCCATCTTGAGCAGGCCCAGGGCCTCGACGTCGCCCATGGGAAACTGGGTCGTGATCTCGCCCTTGACCGACTGATAGAGGGGCAGGAACTCGACCAGGGGCCGGGGCGTGATGACGATGCCCGCGGCGTGGATGGAGGGGTGGCGGACCTGGCCCTCGATCCGTTGGGCGATGGCCAGGAGCTGGGCGATCTTGGAGTTCCGGTCGCGAAGCGTCCTCAGCTCGGGGACGCTTTTCAGGGCGTCGGCGATCGTCGCGTCCGGCACGAAAGGGATCATTTTGGCGATCCGGTCGACCTCGGGGAGCGGCACTTCGAGGACGCGGCCGACGTCGCGGATGGCGCCGCGGGCGGCCATGGTCCCGAAGGTGATGATCTGGCAGACGTTCTCCTGTCCGTATTTCCTGGTCACATACTCGATCATCTCCTGGCGGCGGCGGCCGCAGAAGTCCATGTCGATGTCGGGCAGGCTGATGCGCTCCGGGTTGAGAAAGCGCTCAAAGAGGAGGTCGTACTCGAGCGGGTCGATCTCGGTGATCTCGAGGGCATAGGCGAGGAGGCTGCCCGCCGCCGACCCCCGGCCCGGCCCGACGGGGATACTCTTCTCGCGGGCGGCCTTGAGCAGGTCCCAGACGATGAGGAAGTAACCCTCGAAGCCCATCTCCTTGATGAGCTTGATCTCCCGCTCCATCCTCTCCTCATATTCCGTCATGGAGTGGGATGCCGGGCCGTTCGGCCCCTCGGCCTGGCGTCTGGCCATGCGGGCCCGGAAGCCCGCCCAGGCGACCTCTTCGAAGTACGCGCCGATGTCTTTACCGCTGGGCGGGGCGAATTTCGGGAGGTAATAGGCTTTCGTCGGGAAATCGAAACTGCACTGAGCGGCGATCCGGCCCGTGTTCTGGATGGCTTCGGGTGTCTCGCGGAAAAGCTCCGTCATCTCGGCCGCGGATTTGAAATAAAACTGGTCCGTGCTGAACTTGAGCCGGTCAGGATCGGAGATCTTCCGGTTCGTCTGGATGCAGACGAGGACGTCCTGGCTCTCGGCGTCCTCCTTGCGCGCGAAATGGATGTCGTTCGTCGCTACGAGGGGCAGGCCGAGCTTGCGGGCGATGGCGACGAGCTGGGGGTTGACCGCCTTCTGCTCGGGGAGGCCGTGGTCCTGGAGCTCGACGTAGAAGTCGCCGGGCGCGAATATCGAAGCGTAGGCCCGGGCTGAATCCTCGGCCTTCTCGGGGAACCCCCGGGAGAGCCACGTGGCCAGTTCGCCCTTGAGGCAGCTCGAGAGCCCGATGAGCCCCTCGGAGTGGGCGGCCAGGAGTTCCTTGTCGATCCGCGGCCGGTAATAGAAGCCCTCGAGATAGCTCTGGGTGACGAGCTTGCAGAGGTTCTTGTAGCCGTGGTCGTCCTTGACGAGGAGGATGAGGTGGAAGTGATGGATGGCATCGCCGGGGCTCGAATGCTTGTCGAAACGGCTCTGCGGGGCGACGTAGACCTCGCAGCCGAGGATGGGCTTGACGCCTTTGAGCTTGGCCTGCTTGAAGAACTGGACGGCGCCGAAGATGTTGCCGTGGTCGGTGATGGCGACCGCGGGCATGTTGTTATTGTAGGCCGCGTCGACGAGGTCGGCGACCTTCAGGCAGCCGTCGAGGACGCTGTATTCGGAATGGTTGTGAAGATGAACGTATGTCGGTTCCATGGCTATCCGTCAGTCCGCGGCGACCCCGCCGGCGGAGGATGAGGCGTTCCCTATTCCCATTCGATCGTCCCGGGCGGCTTGGTCGTCACGTCATAGACGACGCGGTTGACGCCCTGGACTTCGTTGACGATGCGCGTCGAGATGCGGGCCATGAGCTTCGGCGGCGCCGGGTACCAGTTGGCCGTCATGCCGTCCGTGCTTTGGACGAGCCGGACGACGACGACGCGGTGGTAGGTCCTCTGGTCGCCCATGACGCCGACCGAGCGGACCGGGAGCAGGACGGCGAAAGCCTGCCACAGTTTCTTGTAGATCCCGGCCCGGGTGACTTCCTGGAGGACGATGTCGTCGGCGGCCCGCAGGAGCTCCAGGCTGTTCCGGTCGACCTCCCCGATCATCCGGACGGCCAGCCCCGGCCCGGGGAAGGGGTGCTGATGGATGAAGTCCGCGTCGACCCCGAGCTTGAGGGCCAGGGTCCGGACTTCGTCCTTGAAGAGCTCCCGGAGGGGCTCGACGAGCTTGAATTTCAGGCCTTTCGGCAGGCCGCCCACGTTGTGGTGGGACTTGATGACCGACGACGGCCCCTTGACCGGGTTGGACTCGATGACGTCGGGGTAGATCGTGCCCTGGGCCAGGTACGCGGCGCCGCCGAGCCGCATCGCTTCGCGTTCAAAGAGGTGGATGAAGAGCCGGCCGATCGTCTTGCGCTTGTGCTCGGGCGCGACGATGCCCCGGAGCTTGTCGAGGAACAGGTCCGAGGCGTCGATGCCGATGACCTTCAGGGCGAACTTGTGGCGGAAGGCCTCCATCAGGGCTTCGTACTGGCCCTTCCGCAGGAGGCCGTTGTCGATGAAGATACAGGTCAGGTTCGTCCGGATGGCCTTGTGGATGATGAGCGAGGTGACGAGCGAGTCGACGCCGCCCGACAGGCCGCAGATGACCTTGCCCGTCCCGATCGTCCGCCGGATCTCCTTGACCTTGCGCTCGATGAACGAGGAGATCGTCCAGTCGGAGCGCAAGCCGGCCAGCCGGAAGAGGAAATTCCCCAGGATCTTCTGGCCTTCCTTGGTGTGGATGACCTCGGGGTGGAACTGGACGCCGAAGAATTTCCGGACCGGGTCCTCGATGACGGCCACCACGGTGTTGGCCGTGCTGCCCGTGACGGCGAAGCCCGGCGGCGCGCATTCGAGCCGGTCGCCGTGGCTCATCCAGACCTGCGCCTTGTCCTTGACCTCGGCCAGGAGCCCCGAACGGGCGGTGACGCGCAGGGCGGCGAAGCCGTATTCGCGCTCCTTGGAAGGGACGACCTTGCCGCCGAGCGAGTAGGCCATGAGCTGGACGCCGTAGCAGATGCCCAGGACCGGGACGCCGAGCTCGAAGAGGCCCTTGGCCGGGTGCGGCGCGCCCTTGTCGTAGACGCTCTGGGGACCCCCGGAGAGGACGAGCGCGGCCGGCTTCTCCTCTCTAATCTTCGCCAGGGGGGTCGAGAAGGGCAGGATCTCCGAGTACACGCCGAGCTCGCGGACCTTCCGGGCGATGAGCTGGGTGTACTGCGACCCGAAATCGAGGATGAGGACTTTCTGCATGGAGAGATATTATCAGACGGAGCGCGCGGATTCAAATGCGTGCCGCTTGACGACGACGAGCGTCCGGTCGTCGAACGGCTCCGCGCAGGCCGTGAACTCCGTGAGGCGGCGGAAAACGGCGTCCAGGATCGCAGGCGCGTCCTTCTCGCGTTCTTCGCGGACT
>MEXZ01000101.1:0-16363 GCA_001773855.1 Candidatus Aminicenantes bacterium RBG_13_64_14 | reverse complement strand
AGCCATCGACGCCGAATTCCTTCTCTTCGGAATTCCGGCTTTCCGTGATCCCGTCCGTGTAAAGGACGAGGACCTCGCCGGGACCGACCTCGCTCGTGCCGATCTCGTAGGACCGGCCGGCGAACATCCCCAGGCAGAGCCCCGTCGCCGGAAGTTCCCGGACGAGGCCGTCCCGGCCGAAGACCAGAGCCGGGTTGTGCCCCGCGTTGATGAAGCGCAAGCCGCCCGTTTCCTTGTCGAGCTCCGCGAAGAAGAAGGTGATGAAGCTGTGGATGTCGGAGCTTTCGTGGGTGAAATCGTTCAGCTTCGCGGCGAGCGCGGCGAGGCCGGTCCCGTGCAGGAGCTCGGCGCGGAGCCAGGCCCGGAGCGAGGCCATGAGGAGCGCGGCCCCGACGCCCTTGCCCGAAACATCGGCCACAGCCAGGCCGATCCGCTTGGCGTCGAGGGAAACGAGGTCGTAGTAATCGCCGCCCACCTGCCGGCAGGGGACGGCCCTGGCGGCCATCCCGTAGCCCTCGCAGGGCGGGAGCGACCGGGGCAGGAAATCGCGCTGGATGGCCGCGGCGGTCTCGAGATCCCGCCGCAGCTCTGCGGCCCCGATGAGCGCCGCGACCTGGCGGGCCTGCTGGATCCTCACGGCGGCCGTGTTGGCCAGAAGCGTGATGAGCCGGAGGTCGGCGTCCTTGAACGGCTCGTGACGGGCATGCCGGTCGGCATAGACGACCCCGATGACCTCTTCGTCGTCCCCGATGGGAACGCAGAGCGCCGAACGGATCCCCGTTGCGATGATGCTCTCGCTGCCCACGGCGGAGGCGTCGGAAAGGAGCACGGAGAGGTGCCGCTCGTAGGCCATGTCGACGATCGTCCGGCTGACCTGGATCTCCCGGCCTCCGCCCCACTGCCCCTGAATCCTGGCCGCGCGCGTCTCGAGCGCCGGGGAAGCGTCCCCGCGGAGCATGATCACGCACTGGTCCATGGGGAGGCTCTCCGCGATGAGGTCCATGATGTCCTCGAGAAGTTCCTGGAGCGGCTTGTGGGCGACCAGGGCCTCGCTGACCCGGAACATGACCTGGAGGATCCGGTTCTCCTCCTTGAGGTCGGCCGGCGCGGCGAGTGCGGAGGTCCTGGCGTCCGTGGCTGAGGTCTTTTCGAGGATCGCCCGGAAGGGGACCACGGCGCTGGCGTCCGTCGCCGACGCGGGAGAGTCGACCATCGTGACGCGGGGCATTCTCGGCCTGTCGAAGGTCATAATCGTGGAGCCGAGGGCGATCTCGTCACCCTGGGAGATGACCGCCGGGCAATCGATCCGGCGGCCGTTGACGAACGTGCCGTTCTTGCTGCCGGCGTCGCGGATGACGAAACTACCGCCCGAGCGCTCGACATACGCGTGGCGCGAGGAGCAGTTGGGATCGGCAACGGTGACGTCGTTGCCCTGGGCGCGCCCGATCGAAACCGCTTCCTTGTCGACTTCGAGCTTCCACGGGTTGCCTTCCTTGGGATAAATGTAAAGTGTGGCCATTTTTGTCCCCTCGGGCATTATAGCGCAAAACGGCCCCGCCCGGGAGCTCCGGAGTCACGAACCGGGTTCTTGGCCATGTCTCCGGAAGAGGCCCAGATTGCCGCTGGCAAGTGATATCTGCTAAACTAGGGGGGATTTTCCAAGGAGAAAGCGACCATGGAATGGGAAGACCTGGCCAGAGAATTGAGCCAAACGACCGAGTCGAAGATCGTCCTCCTCGTCATGGACGGCGTCGGCGGCCTGCCCGTCGACGGCAAGACCGAGCTCGAGACGGCGCGCAAGCCCAACCTCGACGAGCTGGCGAAACGCGGCGTGTGCGGCGTTTCCGATCCCGTTTTGATGGGCATCACGCCAGGCAGCGGCCCGGCCCATCTCGCCCTCTTCGGCTACGACCCGCTCCGTTACCAGCTCGGCCGCGGCATCCTCGAGGCTCTGGGCTCGGGCGTCGAGGTCGGCCGGAACGATCTCGTGGCCCGCGGCAATTTTGCCACGGTCCGGGGCGGCCTCGTCGTCGACCGCCGGGCCGGCCGCATCCCGACCGAGGAAAACGTCCGCATCTGCGGGCACCTGAATGCCCGTCTTCCCCAGCACGACGGGGTCGAAGTCCGGGTTTTTCCGGGGAAAGAGCACCGATTCGTCGGCCGGTTCACGGCCGAGGGCCTGGCCGATGCTTTGTCCGACGCCGACCCGCAAAAGGAGGGCAAACCCCCGATCCCGACGGCGCCTCTCGCCCCCGAAGCGGTCAAGGCTTCGGCCATCGTCAACCGATTCATCGACGACGTCGCCCACGTCCTCGCAGGCGAGGCCAAGGGCAACGCGGCCCTCCTCCGCGGCTTCTCCAAATTCCCCTCCATCCCGACCATGCAGGAGTTGTTCAAGGTCCGGCCGGCGGCCATCGCCAACTACCCTATGTACAAGGGCCTGGCCAAGCTCCTCGGCATGGAGGTGATGGACGCCGGGAGCGAAACGAAGGATCTCCTCGACGCCCTGGAGAAGAATTGGGCGAATCACGATTTCTTCTACATCCATTATAAAAAGACCGACTCGGCCGGCGAGGACGGTAATTTCGCGGCCAAGGTCGCCGCGATCGAGGCCTTCGACCCCTTCGTCCCGCGCCTCCTGGCCCTCAAGCCGGACGTGCTCGTCGTTACCTCCGACCACTCGACGCCGGCTCTGCTCAAGGGCCACTCCTGGCATCCGAGCCCCTTCGTCCTGGTCTCGTCGACCGCCGGGACGGACGATGTCCAGTCGTTCGCGGAGCGGGCCTGCGCCAAGGGCATTCTCGGACGTTTCCGCTCCGTCTCGGCCATGCCCCTGATGCTGGCCCACGCCCTGAAATTGAAAAAATACGGCGCGTAGGCCGGGCTTGCCGGTGGACAACGGGCGACGGGTCCTATAAAATCAATATGAATTGAAAACCGAGAGGAAACGGCCACTCTTTCCGGTCCTGGCATGTCTCTCTGTCCTACTTGCGGCCGCGCCCCAGGACGATCCGCGGGTCGAGATCGTCAACCTCCGCCGCTTCACCCATACGAACTTCACCCGCATCGTCCTCGACATCGGCAAGCTCCGCGAATACATCCCCGGCGAGCTCCAGGCCCCCGGCCGGATCTACGTCGACGTCCTCCAGGCCAAGCTCAACCCCATCCTCCAGGGCCAATCCTACCCGGTCGAGGCGGAGTACATCAGCCAGGTCCGGATCTCGCAGAAGACGTCCTCGACGGTCCGGGTCGTCGTCGACGTCGAGTTCCCCAGGATCCTATCCTACCGGGTCTATCATCTCTTCGACCCGTTCCGGCTGGTCATCGACATCTACCCGCGCGAAACGAACGCCCCGCCATCGCCGACGCCGCCAGGGAAGGCTCCGCCCCCCGCCGATAAGACCCAGCCGCCCGTGAAACGCGAGGTCACCCCTCAAGATCCGAGCCTCGTGGGGACCTCCATGGCCCGCCAGCTCGGTCTCGGCGTGCGGACCGTCGTCATCGACCCCGGTCATGGCGGCGTAGACCCCGGCGCGAGCGGCAAGAGCGGGCTCCAGGAGAAGACCGTCAACCTCGACATCGCCCTGGCCCTCCGGAAATTGCTCAAGGAAAAGGCCGGCCTCGACGCCATCCTGACGCGGGAGTCGGACGTCGACGTGCCCCTCGAGAACCGGACGGTCATCGCCAACCAGAAACGGGCCGACCTGTTCGTGTCCATCCACTCCAACGCCCACCGGGACAGGAAGCGCGGCGGCGTCGAGACGTTTTTCCTGAACATCAGCCCCGATCCCTCGGTCATCGCGCTGGCCGCGTCCGAGAACGCCACTTCGAGCAAGAGAATCGGCGATATGAAGACGGTCCTCCAGAAGATCGTCCAGAACAGCAAGATCCTGGAGTCGCGGGACCTGGCCGAACTCATCCAGAAGAACCTCGTCAAGGCCCTGTCCAGCGACCTGCCCGCGATCAAGAATCTGGGCGTCAAGGGCGGCCCCTTCTGGGTCCTCATCGGCGGCGAAATGCCCTCCGTCCTGGTGGAAGTCTCCCACCTCAGCAACGCCAAAGAGGAAGCCAAGCTCAAGACCAAGAAATATCGCGAGCTGGCCGCCCAGGGCATCTACAACGGGATCATGGAATACATACGATCACTCGGGAAAGGATAGAAGCGATGAAGAGACGCGATTTCATCAGAAACGTGGCCGCGGGCAGTTTGGTCCTCCGCTTCGGGCCGGGCGTGCTGGCCGGGGCGGCCGCGACTCCGGCCGCGGTCCCGGTTCTCGCCGCGGTCGAGGGGGAATCCCCCGCCGCCATCACCAAGGAGGCCATCGCCATGTTGGGCGGGATGAAGACGTTCGTCGGCAAGGGCGACAAGGTCGTCATCAAACCGAACATCGGCTGGGACCGGACCCCCGAGATGGCCGCCTGCACCAATCCCGAGGTGGTCAAGACCCTCGTCGAGCTCGTCCTCGACGCCGGGGCGAAGAAGGCCATCGTCATCGACAACACGACCAACCAGGCCAAGCGGTGCTACGTCCGCTCCGGCATCCAGGAGGCCGTGAAGCAGGCCGGAGGCGACATGCTCTTCGTCGACGACTACCGGATCAAGAAAATGGCCTTCAAAGGCGCCTGGCTCAAGGAATGGGAAATCGTCCTCGACGTCATCGAGGCCGACAAGATCATCAATGTCCCCATCGCCAAGCACCATTCGCTCTGCCGCTTGACCCTGGGCATGAAGAATTGGCTCGGGGCGACAGGCGGGGCCCGCAACCAGTTCCACCAGGACATCGACCGGGCCGTGGTCGACCTGGCCGCCTTTTTCAAGCCCCGGCTGACCGTCCTCGACGCCTACCGCATCCTCGTCCGCAACGGGCCGCAGGGCGGGCGGATATCGGACACCGAGCTCGTCAAGACCGTCGTCGCCGGGACGGACCCCGTCGCCGTGGACGCCATGGGGGCCTCGTTCTTCGGGGTCGCGCCGCGCGAGCTTCCCTACCTCGGTTACGCCCGGGAGCGGGGTCTCGGAGAATTCGAACTGGAGAAGGTCCGCCTTGAAAAGAGAAAAATCTAGCAAGCACCGCGTCCTCGAGCTCCTCCGGATAGCCAGCCAGACGGCGTTCTTCGGGCTCTTCCTCTATCTTCTGCTCGGCGCTCACTACACGGGCCAGGACTACATCGGCTCGACCGTCCAGCGCTTCTTCCATTTCGACCCGCTTCTCGCCCTGGTCACCATCATCTCGGCGCGTCTTGTCTACTCCTACTTCGCCTTCGCGCTGATCACGGTCGTGGCCACCATCCTTTTCGGCCGCGTCTTCTGCGGCTGGGTCTGCCCCCTCGGTGCCGTCCACCAGTTCTCCTCCTTCGTCTTCAAGAAAACGAAGTTCCTCAGGCCGCCGCGGGAGGAGAAAGCGAGCCTGGCTTTGAAGTATTACATCCTGATCATCGTCCTGGCCGGAGCCCTGTTCGGTTTGGATCTGGCCGGATACCTCGACCCGTTTTCTTTCCTGACCCGGTCCTTCGCTACGGCCGTTTTCCCCTCGCTGGCCTACGCCTTATCCAACTTCAACGGCGTCCTCTACGGCCTCGGGGCGATCGGCCTGGCCCGTTCGATCTCCCAGGCCCTCGAAAACTGGACTATCAACGTGACCTTCATCCAGGGGTTCTCCATCGGCCTTCTCTTCCTCGGCGCGGTCGCGCTCAACGCCCGAAAGGAAAGGTTCTGGTGCCGTTATCTCTGCCCGACCGGCGCCCTCCTCGGCCTCCTCAGCCGCTGGAACCTGTTCAAGCTCAAGATCGACGAAGAGAAATGCATCAAGTGCGGCCTCTGCGCCCAGCACTGCGAAACGCAGGCCCAGCCCTATCCGAATGAGAAGTGGAAGAGTGGCGAGTGTATCTACTGCCAGAACTGCGCCTCGATCTGCCCGACCGGCGCCATCCGTTTCCCGGTTTCCTCCCGGCCCGAAAAAATGACCAACGTCTCGAACGTCGATCTCTCGAGACGCAAGCTCATCCTGACCACCCTGCTGGGCATTGTTGCGGTGCCCTTCTTCCGGCTGACGCCTTTCCACAAACGGGCCTCGCTCAAGCTCATCCGGCCGCCCGGCTCGCTCCCCGAGGACAAGTTCCTGGCGAAGTGCGTCAAGTGCGCCCAGTGTATGCGGGCCTGCCCAACGGGCGCCCTTCAGCCGGTCCTGACCGAAGCCGGCCCCGAGGGAATCTATACGCCCAGGCTTGACATGAAGGTCGGCTACTGCGAATATTACTGTTCGCTCTGTACGCAGGTCTGCCCGACGGGAGCGATCAAGAAATTGACCATAGAAGAGAAGAACAAAGTCAAGATCGGCACGGCCTGGATCAACAAAAGCCGCTGCATCCCCTACGTCCTGGGCAAGCCGTGCATCGTCTGCGAGGAACACTGCCCCGTCTCGCCGAAAGCCATCAAGTTCCTTGAGGTCGAGACCAAGCTCCCCGACGGCTCGGTCGCCGTCCAGAAGGCCCCGGTCATGGACCTCGAACTCTGCACGGGTTGCGGCATCTGCGAGAACAAGTGTCCGGTCAGGGACGACCCGGCGATTTTCGTCACGAGCGTGGGCGAAACGCGGTCGGAGACGAACAGGCTGCTCCTTGACATTACGAAGAAGACCTCAGTCGATCCGTATAAGTAAGGCCTATTCCGCCAGGGCCTTCTTCAGTTCGTCCTTGAGCCGGGGCACGACCTCGAAGAGGTCGCCGAGGATGCCGTAGTCGGCAACCTTGAAGATCGGCGCCTCGGCGTCCTTGTTGACGGCCACGATGACCTTCGAGGACGACATCCCGGCCAGGTGCTGGATGGCCCCGGAAATCCCCACGGCGATATAGAGGTTGGGGGAGACGGTTTTTCCCGTCTGCCCGACCTGGTGCGAATGGCCGATCCAGCCGGAGTCGACGGCCGAGCGCGAGGCCCCCACGGCGGCCCGGGGGAAGACGGCCGCGAGGTCCCGGAGCAGGGCGAAGTTTTCCGGCCCCTTGAGACCTCGGCCGCCCGAAATGACCATATCGGCTTCTGTGACGTCGACTTCCGCGCTCTCTTCCTTTATGACTTCGGTGACGCGGCCCTTGACCGTTCCGTCGGGGACCGTGACGTCCATCTTGATGACTTCCCCGGCGCCGGGAACGGCTTCGCCGAGCGGGAAGACGTTCGGCCGGAGTGTGGCCACCTTGGGCGTGGATCTCAGGGTCAGAGACAGGAACGCCTTGCCCGCGTAGATCGGACGGGTGAACTCGAGCGCTCCGGCCTTGACCGCGATTTTCACACAATCCGAAGCGAGGCCCGCGCCGAGCCGGGCGGCGACTCGTGGCGCGAGGTCCCGGCCCATGGCCGTGCCCGCGAAAAAGATGGCCGCGGGTTTCGCTTCCCTGACAAATTCGGCCAGGGCCAGCGCGTATGCTTGCGAGGAATAGTCCGCAAGATAATTATTTTCTATAAGATAAACCTTGGCCGCACCGCGGCCGAAGGCCGCAGGCGCTAGGTCCGCGACGGCGTCGCCGACCAGGATGGCGGCCGTCTCGACCCCCATCTCTCCGGCCCGGCGTTTGGCCTCGGAGAGGGCTTCGAGGGAGCTCTTCTTGATCTTCCCGTCCCGCTTTTCCATGAATACGGCAATCATCGTCCTTCTCCTTTATATGACCTTGGCCTCGGTCCGGAGGAGGCGCACGAGCTCGCGGGCCGTCTCGGCCGGATCACCCGTCAGGATCCTCCCGGCCTGTCTTTGGGCTGGGACATCCAGGCCGGTGACCTCTACCTGCGAGGCGAGCTCGTCCGGCCCGAGGCCCAGCTCTTCGAGCTTGACGACGGGGATGTCCTTTTTCTTAGCGGCCATGATGCCCTTGAGCGTTTCGTAGCGGGGCTCGTTCAGGCCTTTTTGGGCGGTGACGACGGCCGGGAGAGCGAGGGCGACCTTTTCCATCCCCCCCTCGATCTCGCGGAGGGCCGTCGCGGAGGTCCCCTCGACCTCGAGCTTGGTCACGACGGTCGCCTGGGGCAGGCCGAGGAGCTCGGCGACCATGGCCGGAACCTGGCTGTTGTCGGCGCCGACCGACTGCTTCCCGAAAAGGAGGAGGTCCGTCCCGGCGAACTTCCGCTCCACCGCCCGGGCGATGATGCGGGCCGTCCGCAGACCGTCGTAGGTTTCAGGGGAATCGTCCTTGACCAAAAAGGCCTCGTCGGCCCCCATGGCCAGGCACTTGCGGAGGACGGCGACGGCCTCGTCCTTTCCCACGGATACGACGCGGACCGTCCCGCCCTTGGCTTCCCTGAGCTTCAAGGCCTCTTCCACGGCGTATTCGTCGTAGGGGCTGACGACGAAATTCAGCCCGTCCTCGACGATCGATTTCGTCTCGTGCTGGATCCGGATCCGGGATTCCGTGTCGGGAACCCGTTTAACGAAAACGAGAATGTTCATGTGTCCTCTCCTCTAGAGAAAAGCCCCGTCCCGGTCCTAGCACCGGCTTTGCAGTGCCGGCGCTGGAGACCGGCAAGGCCGGGAACCCGGCCCTACGGTTTCACGAACCTCTTGAACAAGAGCGCGCCGTTGGTCCCGCCGAAGCCGAAGGAATTGCTCAGACCGTGGACGATCTCGGCTTTTCGGGAGACGTTAGGGACGTAGTCCAGGTCGCACTCCGGGTCGGGGAACTCGTAGTTGATGGTCGGCGTCATGACCTGATGGTGGAGGCAGAGCGCCAAGATCCCGGCCTCGAGGCCGCCGGCCGCGCCCAGGAGATGGCCGGTCATGGATTTCGTCGAGTTGACGGCCACGCGCGAGGCGTGCTCTCCGAAAAGCTTCTTAATGGCCAGGGTCTCGGTCTTGTCGTTGAACGGCGTCGACGTGCCGTGGGCGTTGACGTATTGGACGTCCTCCGGCCGGACCCCGGCGTCCTCGATGGCCCGCCGCATGACCCGGACCGCACCGTCCCCGTCGGGGGCCGGTGCGGCGACATGGTAGGCGTCGCTCGTCATCCCGTAGCCGACGACCTCGGCGTAGACCCGGGCCTCCCGCTTCAGCGCCCGGCCCAGCTCCTCGAGGATGACCACGCCCGAGCCCTCGCCCATGACGAACCCGTCCCTTTGCGCGTCGAACGGCCGCGAGGCCTTGGCCGGCGCGTCGTTCCTCTCGGACAGCGCTTTCATGGCGTTGAAGCCGGCCAGGCTGAGCGGCGTCAGCGGGGCCTCGGCCCCTCCCGCGATCATGATGTCGGCCTCGCCCCTGGCGATCATCCGGAACGAGTCGCCGATGGCGTGGGTGCCGGTGCTGCAGGCCGTCGCATTGGCACAGTTGGGGCCCTTGGCGCCATAGCGGATGGAAATCCGACCCGAAGCCTCGTTGATGATCGTCTGGATGAGGAAGAACGGCGAGACCCGCTCCGGACCCTTCTCGAGGAGGACGGAGTGCCACTCCTCGATGGAGCCGAGCCCGCCGATCCCCGAGCCGACATAGGTGCCGGCCCGGTCGCTTTGGAGGTCGCCCGGCGCGATCCCGGAATCCTCGACGGCCAGATGGGCCGCGGCCAAGGCGAACTGGGTGAAGAGGTCCATCTTGCGGACCTCCTTGCGGTCGACGAACAGGAGGGGGTCGAAGTCCTTGACCTCGCCGCCGAAGCGCGTCGCGTGGCGGGAGAAGTCGAACCGGGTCAGGGGCGCGATGCCGCTTTCGCCGCGGAGGAGGGCCTGCCAGTTCTTGTCCGTCCCCGTGCCGAGAGGGGACACGAGGCCGATGCCCGTGACGACGACCCGCCGGCCGAGAGAACTTTCCCTGTCCATTTGACGATCGATCAGGAAAAAAGGCGAGGGCGGATCTACTTGGCGTGGCCGACGATGTAGTCGATGGCCTTGCCCACCGTATTCATCTTTTCGGCTTGGTCGTCGGGGATGTCCAGCCCGAACTCGTCCTCCAGGGCCATGACCAGCTCGACTGTATCCAGAGAGTCGGCGCCGAGATCATCGATGAAGGACGCGTCTTCGGTGACCTGCTCCTCGCTGATGCTCAGCTTGTCCGAAACGATCGCCCTGACTTTCTTGAGCAGTTCGGCTCTTTCCATACTGTCCTCCTCAAAAAAAATTGATACGGATGATAGCGGACCGCCTACATATACATGCCGCCGTTCACGCTGACCACCTGGCCCGTGATATAAGCGGCCTCGTCGGAGAGTAGGAATTTTACAGCAGATGCCACGTCTTTGGGAAGCCCAAATTTTTTCATGGGAATGATCTCGAGGTAGGCCTTCTTGATGTCCTCGGGCAAGACGTCCGTCATGGCTGTCGCGATGAACCCGGGCGCGACCGCGTTGACGGTGATGCCCCGGGCGCCGACTTCGCGGGCCAGGGACCGGGCCAAGGCGATGACGCCGGCCTTGGAGGCCGCGTAGTTGGCCTGGCCGGCGTTGCCCATGAGTCCGGCGACGGAGGCGATGTTGACGATTCGCCCGTATTTCGCTGCGATCATCGTCCGGATGACGGCCTTGGAGAGGTTGAAGGTCCCCTTCAGGTTGACCCGGATGACGGCGTCCCAGTCCTCCTCCCGCATGCGCATGAGCAGACCGTCGCGGGTGATGCCGGCGTTGTTGACCAGGTGGTCGATCCGGCCGTGCGCGGTGGCGACGGCGCTGACGATGCGCTCGACAGCGGCCGCGTCGGCGACGTCGGCCTGGTGGGCCTCGGCCTTGCCGCCGACGTCGGCGATCGACCGGACCACGGCCTCGAGCTTGTCCGGCTGGACGTCGACGAGGACGACGGCCGCCCCCTCGGCGGCGAGGTCGCGGGCGATGGCCTCTCCGATCCCCTGGGAGGCGCCGGTGACGATTGACACCCGTCCTTCGAAGCGTCTCATGCGATTACTCCTTTGAGGGCGTGCTCGTAGCGCAGGATCTCCGCCTGGATCTTCTCCTGGACCCGGTTCGCGACGAACTCCCGGGCCCGAAGGACGGCGCTGCGGACAGCGGCCGGGTTGGACCGGCCGTGGCCGATGATGCAGACGCCGTCGACGCCGAGGAGCTGGGCGCCACCGTATTCGGAGTAATCCACCTTCTTGTAGATCTTTTTCAGGTGTCGCTTCATGAGCAGGTAGCCGAGCTTGGCGAAGATGTTCTTGGTGATCTCGTGGCGGGCCATCGATAGGACGCTCTGGACGACCCCTTCCGAGACCTTGAGGGCCACGTTCCCGGTGAAACCGTCGCTGACGATGACGTCGGCGACGCCGGAGAACAGGTCCTTCCCTTCGACGTTGCCGATGAAGCGCATGGGCACCGCCTGGAGCCTGTCGAACGTCTCGCGCACGAGGTCGTTGCCCTTGCCTTTTTCCTCGCCGATACTCATCAATCCCACCCGGGGGTCCTTCACGCCGACGACCGCCTCCATAAAGATCTTGCCCATGATCGCGAACTGGACGAGGTTGTGGGGCTGGCAGTTGGCGTTGGCCCCCACGTCGATGAGCAGGGTCTGCCCCTCGACCCCGGGGACGAGGAGGGCCAGGGCCGGCCGGTCCACGCCCTTGAGGGAACCCAGGACGTCGCGGGAGATATAAACGACCGCCCCGGTATTGCCCATGCTGACGAAGGCGTCGGCCCGGCCGTCCTTGACGAGCTGGGCCGCGACCCGGATGGAGGAGGCCTTCTTTTTCCGAAAGGCGAGGATGCTTTCGCCCATTCCGATCGCCTCCGGCGCGTCAATGACGGTTATCCGGGATTTCTTGAGTTCGGTTCGGGCGACCTCCCGGCGAATGACGCTTTCGAGGCCGACGAGGAGGATATCGACGCCGAAATCCTCGGCCGCGCGCATGGCGCCGGGCACGGTGGCCTTAGGGCCGAAATCCCCCCCCATCGCGTCGACGGCGATTTTCATGCACGAGACCCGGGTCAGTCTTCGGCCCCTTCCGTCACCTGCCGTCCCTTGTAGTGCCCGCACTCGGGGCAGGCCCGGTGCGGCAGCTTGGGGTTGCCGCACTTGGGGCAGACGGAGAAGGTGGGGATGGTGAGCCCGTCGTGGGCCCGGCGTTTCCCTTTTCTCGTCGGCGAATGGCGTCTCTTTGGATTAGGCATTTAACTCTTGTCTCTCACGTTGAATTTGATTTTATTCCAACGGGGATCGGACTCTTTGACGAGGCACGAGCACTTGGCGTCGCGGATGAGCTCGCCGCAGACGACGCAAAGGCCCTCGCAGCCGGCCGCGCACAGGGGCTTCGCCGGGAAGGTCAGGTTCAGCTGCTCGAGGACGACGGCCCGCAGGTCGAGCTGGCGGCCGCTGTAGTACATCTGATCGATCTTCTCATCGGACAGCTCATCGGACAGGGCGTCGAGCTCCTCGGGGAGGTAGACGAGATCGAACTTGCTGGCCACGGGGAATTCGAACGGGGTCAAGCAGCGCGAGCAGACGAAGCTCACCTGGGCCGTGATCTCGCCCCGGACGAGGATCTCCTCGCCGATGAGGCGGACGGCGATCTCGGCGTGGGCCGGCTCGAGGAAGACGGCGTTCTCCTCGACCAGGTCCAGGTTCAGGAACTCGAAATCCCTGGACAGGCGGATACCTTCCTTCGGCAGGCAGTCGATATCGATCAGCATCGTCGTCTCCAAATGATCGTCCTCGAAAAAATTTCACCTTATTATACCAAGTGGGACCGTGTTGTCAAATTCGCCCGGGCCGGGGAAATCGGGCTTGAACCGGCCGCCCGGACAGGTATAATGAGGGGGGACGACCTTCATGAGCGGCTACAACACCCGGGTGGAATACAGGGGGGACGCCTACAACGTCCAGACCCAGGACAAGGGGCTCGCGGCCCAGTACATCGAATCGTTGATCTACAAGTCGGGCCGGCTGCTCGCCTCCAAAAGGGCCTTCTACACGGCTTATATGAACCTGCCCGACGTCGGGGAGCGGATCGATCGGATGATGGAGGACCAGCACAAGACAATCCTCGGACAGATCGTCGAAGGCAGGTACGACTGAGCCCGAAACGCCTCTTCCTCATCGACGGGCATTCCCTCCTCTACCGTTCCTACTACGCCATCCCGGGCCTCACCAATTCCGGCGGCTTCCCGACGGGCGCCATCTACGGCTTCCTCAACGCCCTGCGGAAGATCGTCGAAAAGGAAAAGCCCGACTATCTGGGCGTCGTTTTCGACGTCAAGGGGCCGACCTTCCGCCATGAGGAGACCAAAGACCGCAAGGAATCCGAAAGATACAAGGCCCACCGCAAGCCCATGCCCGACGACCTCGCCGCTCAGCTCCCGGTCCTCAAGGACGTCCTCGGGGCCCTGCGCGTGGCCACGGCCGAGTATCCGAAGTACGAAGCCGACGATGCCCTGGCCTCGCTGGCCGCGCGGGCGGCGGAGAAGGGAATCCTGAGCGTCATCGTGACCACGGACAAGGACCTCCTCCAGGTCGTCGACGCCACGACGTCCATCTGGAACCCGTCGAAGGAAACGACCATCGACGCGGGGAGTGTCAAGGACGTCTTCGGGGTTGGGGCCGGGGAGGTCGTCGACGTCCTCTCCCTTTGGGGCGACCCTACCGACAACGTCCCCGGCGTTCCCGGGATCGGCGAAAAGACGGCCAAATCCCTCATCCAGGAGTTCGGTTCCCTCGACAACCTCCTCCGGAACCTCGACCGGGTCAAGAACCCCCGCGTCCGGGAGAAGATCATCCAGAACCGGGAGCTCCTCGAGCTCAGCCGGCGGCTCGTCACGGTGGCCCGCGACGTCGACCTCGAGCTGGACCTGGCGCGTTACGCCGTCCAGGAGCCCGACGAGAAGGAGACCGTCCGGCTTTTCCAGGAGCTCGAGTTTTCCTCCCTCCTCGCCGACTTTCTGAAGAAGCCGCGGCTTCCGGCCGAAAAAGAATTCCACACGATCTTCGAGGAGGACGAGCTCCGGGCGCTGGCCGCCCGGATCGCCGCGGCCGGAGAAGTGGCCCTGGATACGGAGACCGACAGCGCCTCCCCGACTCGGGCCCGCCTTGTCGGGCTGTCCTTTTCGCTCGTCCCGGGAGAGGCCTTCTACGTTCCCGTCGGCCACGACTACCTGGGTGCCCCGCCCCAAATCCCCAAGGAGCGCGCCCTGGACATCCTCCGCTCCGTCCTGGAGGACCCGGCCGTCCGCAAGATCGGCCAGAACATCAAGTACGACCTCATCGTCCTCGAGCACGAGGGCGTGCGCCTGGCCGGGGTCTCCAGGGACACGATGGTCCTGTCCTATCTTCTCGAGCCGAACTGGGGAAGGCACGGCCTCGAGAAGCTGGCCCTACATTACCTCCAGGAGACCAAGGCGCCCTACGTGGACATCGTCGGCCGGGGGAAGAACGAGCTGACGATGGACAAGGTCGCGATCGAGCGGGCCGCCCCGTATGCTTGCCAGGACGCTGCCCTGGCCCTGGAGCTCGGCGCCGTTCTCTGGGAGAAAATCGGGGCCAAGAAGCTCGACCGGCTCTACGAAGATATCGAACGGCCGCTCATCGGGCTCCTGGCCCGGATGGAGATATGGGGCGTGCGCGTCGACCCCGAAGTGCTGAAGTCCATGTCCAAGGAGCTGGGGGGAGAGCTCGGGCGCCTGGAGAAGGAGATCCACGCGCTCGCCGGAGGCGCCTTCAACATCAACTCGCCGCGCCAGCTGGGCGACATCCTCTTCCGCAAGCTGGGCCTGCCGTCCGCCCGGCGGACGAAGATCACCAAAGGCTACTCCACGTCCCTCGACATCCTCGAGGAGCTGGCCGCGGTCCATCCCCTGGCCCGGCACGTCCTCGATTACCGGCAAATGGCCAAACTCAAGTCGACCTATGCCGACGCTCTCCCCCAGCTCATCAACCCGGCCACGGGCCGCATCCACACCTCCTATAACCAGACCGTGGCCTCCACCGGACGCCTGTCGTCGAGCGACCCGAACCTCCAAAACATCCCCGCCCGGGGCCCGTGGGGGACGCGCTTCCGCCGGGCCTTCATCCCGGACAAGGGGCACCTCCTACTGGCCGCAGACTATTCCCAGGTCGAACTGCGCGTCCTGGCTCATCTCTCGCAGGACCCCAAGCTCATCGCCACATTCCTCGGGGACCGGGACGTCCACGAAGAGACCGCCCGGCTCGTCTTCGGGGATAATGCCGGGGAGGAGACGAGGCGGCGGGCGAAGATCATCAATTTCAGCATCGTCTACGGGACCTCGGCCTTTTCCCTTGCCAAGGAGTTGGGAACATCGACGGCCGAAGCCCAAAAGTTCATCGACCGCTACTTCGGCGAACTCCCGGGCGTCAAAGCGTACCTCGACAGGGTCGTCGACGAGGCCCGTGAACGAGGCTATTCCGAGACGATCTTCGGCCGGAAACGGCAGGTCCCGGAGCTGCGCATGCCGGACAGGGCCCTCCAACAGGCCGGCCGACGGATCGCCCTCAACAACCCCATCCAGGGCTCGGCGGCCGACCTCATCAAGGAGGCCATGCTTCGCGCCGCCCGGGAGCTCGAGGTCCGGAGGCTCCGGACGCGGATGATCCTCCAGGTCCACGACGAACTCGTTTTCGAGGTCCCCGAAAGGGAAAAAGCGGCGGTCGAGCCCCTGGTCCGTGAGGCCATGGAGGGAGCGGCCGAGCTCCTGGTTCCGCTCAAGGTCCGCCTTGGCTTCGGCCCGAACTGGGCAGACGCGAAATAGTCCGAGATCGACGGCTCGAAAATCCGGGACATAACCCTTTTCTCTTGAAAAGGGATTGTGTCCCAGCGATTTTCAGCGTTGTCGGCGATCGAGGGCTAGAGCATCTTGTAAAAGGCCCGATATTTCTTGTAGATGGTCCCGCCCATGCGCTCCATCTCGGCCCGGACCTTGACGTTGGCTTCCATTTCGTGGTGGGTGTCCATCATCTCGTAGCCGGCCTCGTGGGCGGACATGAGGGTCTTGACGCCCATGAGGACGTCGAGGCCCTGGCCCCGGTACTGTTCTTTGACGGCCCCGAGCAGGAGGTCGAGCTGTTTGGTCTTCTTGGCCGCCCGAAGGACATGGATGAAACCGAAGGGGAGCAGGCGGCCCTTGGCCTTGCGGATGCCCTCGGTCATGTCGGGCATGGCGATGATGAAGGCCACGACATCCCCGTCCTTCTTGATGGCCTTGACGAAGCGCGGGTCGACGACCGGGAGGTAGCGCTTGGCCAGGTCGTCCATCTCCTCCTCTTCGAGGGGGGCGAAGCCGTAGATGTTGCCGGCCATGTAGCACTCATTCATAAGCGACAGGATGGGACGGATCCAGCGCTTGATCTCCTTCCTCTTGCGGAACTCGATGATCTCATATGTGCCGCGCTTCATGGCCCGCTCGTAGATCTTTTTATAGAATTCCGGCAGCTCCTTGGGGACGTCAAGCTTGTAGACGAACC
>MEXZ01000100.1:19376-21610 GCA_001773855.1 Candidatus Aminicenantes bacterium RBG_13_64_14 | reverse complement strand
GGCGGGATCGAAGTCGAGGAGATCTCCTCCCCCGACGACAACCTCCAGGCCGTCTTCGAATACCTGGTGGGGAAGTGACATGAACGCGAAAAGAGCCATCCCGGAGGTCTTTGGATTCTTCCTCTCTCTCGGCCGGAAGACGGGCAAGACCCGGGTCTTCGCCCTGCTGGGGCTCGTCCCGGTCATCCTGGCCGTCGTCGTCCGCGTCGTCCTCCACGGCCGGACCGGTGACATGGCCGCTGTCTTCACCGAGATCCTGATGGTCTTCTTCCTGCAGTTCTACATCGTCATCCTGGCGCTTTTCTACGGCACCTCGATCGTGGCCGAAGAGGTCGAAGGCCGGACCCTGTCCTACCTCATCACCCGGCCGCTTCCAAAGCCGGCCATCGTCCTCGGCAAATACGCCGCCTACTCGCTCCTGATGTTCCTCATGGTGGCCGTCAGCCTGTCTTTGTCTTTTTTTATCATGAACGCCGCCCGGTTGGCCGACGCCCGGCTCTATCTGACATTTCTCAGCTACTTGGGTGTGCTCGGGCTGGGGATCCTGGCCTACACGGCCTTTTTCACGTTCCTGGGCACGCTTCTTAAAAAGGCCATCCTCGTCGGACTCGTCTTCGGGTTCGGCTGGGAAAACGTCATCCAGTACTTCCCGGGATCGACGCAGAGGTTCTCCGTCGTCCATTATCTCAAATCGCTGCTGCCATACAGGCCGATGGGCGGCGGGGGAAGCGGGGTTGCGCTCCTGCTCTTCAGGCTCGAGCCCACATCGCCGGCCATCGCCGTCCTGATGCTGGCCGTGATCGCAGGTGTGTTCCTCGCCCTCGCCTGCTGGGTGTTCCGGACGAAGGAATATCTCTACGAAGAGTAGGCCTTACTTTATCTCCTCCGGCTTCTTTTCCACCGGGGCATCCGTCTTGGCCTTTATGAAATCCCCGGCCCTCGCTTGCGCGGCCTTCCCGAGCTTGTCCATGGCTTCTTCGGAAACGCTGATATAGAGCCGGACGAAATCCTGGCCCGAAGTGATCTCGATGGCGTTCAAGAGGTCGCCCGCGGCCGGCTCCTGAGCCGCCAGCATGGCGCCCAGGCCCTTGAGGCCGTTGAGGGTCGAGGCCAGGTTGTCGTTCTGCTCCTTGGTGCCGCCTGCCGTCCGGATGTCGGTGATGAAGTTCGAGAGCCGGTAATCGAACGACATCGTCAGGGCCGTGACGCCTTCGATGACCTTGAGCTGGGGGACGCTCTCGATGCCCTTTTTGACCAGGTCCGGAGGAAGGAGGAAAGCGCCCCAGGCCAGGGACGTCTTGTCCACCTTCTTGATGACCCCGGCCATCTCCGTGTTCTTCATGACCGATTCGGCTTTCTTCTGGTAGACGTCGATGATGCCTTTGACGCCGGCGTCGCTGCCGAAGAGGATGTTCGAGTCGTCGAGGAAGGCCGCCCGGGTCGTTTGCTTCGCTTTCGTGCCGTCCAGGTTGGAGTAGATGGTCACGCCGTTATACGCTTCGCTCTGGAATTCGGGGGCCTTTTCCTTCATGAGGGCCAGGAATTTGTCCTTGTCGTAGTTGAGGTTGACGATGGCGCCGCCGCCCTCCTGGCCCGTCACAGTCGGCGTTGCCATGAAGCCTATGACGACGAAATAGACGTCCTTCATCGGGTCGATACCGGCCATCTTGACGAACTCGTCGTATTTCTGTTTGGCCGTCGGGTCCTGAAGCATCTTGGAGACGGAGGGCGTGGTCATGCCCCGGTGGACGTCGATGGCGAAGACGCCCATGACGGTTTTTGGCAGAAGTTTGATCAAGGACTCCGCCGTCGCGCTGCCCGCCTTGATGCTCGACGACGGAGCGCAGGACGCGAGAAACACAGCGAATAGAACGATTGATCCGATGGACATTGCTTTTTTCATTGTTTTAGCCTCCCTGACATAGTGAAATACGGATTCTCCCGGGAATTGTTCCTGTCCCGAACTATACCACCAATGCCCGCCTTGCGGCAACCGGCCGTTTGAGTATAATTCTTAGGGTCTGGCGCCGGTCGGCGGCTCATCGGGACGAAAGGAGATAGGGACATGCGTCGAAATATCTTGAGCGTTCTCATCGGGATCCTGGTTCTGGCGTGTTTAGCGCCCATCGCGAGAGGGGGCGATATCCCCGCCGTCCTGAGCCTCAAGGAGCAGGCGGCGGTCTATGATGGTTGGCTCACTCTCCGCCTCGAGAGGATCCTGCCCGAGCTCATGC
>MEXZ01000100.1:15454-19297 GCA_001773855.1 Candidatus Aminicenantes bacterium RBG_13_64_14 | reverse complement strand
CACCAGCCTCTCGGCCCGGCGTTTGAGCATCCTCGTTTTCAGCGACAGGGGAGGGGACAAGGGTGTCGAGCGCTTCTCCGTCAGCCGGTACGGGATCGGCAGCCTCTACCCGACCTTATGGAAGGCCGGCCAGGAAGAACAGTGGCAGGCCCTGGCGAACGCCGTAAAACAGCGCGACCCCAAGCGGATAGGCATCAACGAAGCGGACGTTTTCGCGTTCGGCGACGGCCTCAGTGCCTCCAAGAAAAAGCTTCTCTTCCAGGCCCTCGGCCCGGAATATTCGAAAAGACTCGTCGGCGCGGAACGGCTGGCCGTGGGCTGGCTCGAACGGCGCCTGCCCGCAGAGATCGAGGTCTACCATCACATTTGCGCGATCGCCCATGCCATCATCGCCGAAGCGTTCTCCTCGAAGGTCATCACGCCGGGGGTCACGACGACGAACGATGTCGAGTGGTGGATGTGGGAGAAGCTCCGCGCGCTTGGGCAGACGACCTGGTTCGACCCTTCCATCTCGATCCAGCGGCCCAAGACATCCCCCTATAAAGACAGCCCAGTCATCCACCGCGGAGACCTGCTGCATTGCGATTTCGGTATCAATTATATTCGGCTCAACACGGATACCCAGCAGCACGCCTATGTCCTCAACGCCGGTGAAACCGATGCCCCTCGGGGATTGAAGGACGCCCTGGCCCAGGGCAACCGCCTCCAGGACATTCTCTTGGGAGAAATGAAGGAAGGCCTCACCGGAAACCAGGTCCTCGCCGCGTCCCTCAAGCGGGCCAAGGACGAGGGATTGAAGCCGAGTATCTACACGCACCCCCTGGGCGTCCACGGTCATGCCGCCGGGCCGACCATCGGGCTCTGGGACAAGCAGGACGGCGTGCCGGGGGCCGGCGACTATCCGCTCTATTTCGACACCGTCTTTTCGATCGAGCTCAACGTCCGCGCGGCCGTCCCCGAATGGGACAACCAGGAGGTCCAGGTCGCCCTCGAACAGGACGCGGCCTTCACCAGAGCCGGGACGTATTTCCTGGACAGGCGCCAGACGGATCTCCATATCATCAAGTGACAGGCATGAACGAAGAACGAACTGCCGCCGAGGTTACGGCGTTCCAGAAGATCCTGCGTGGCCGGCGGAGCATCCGCCGATTTCTTCCGACGCCGGTCGACCCGGAGAAACTCCGGGCCTGCCTCGAAGCGGCCCGGCTGGCGCCCTCGGCCCACAACGTCCAGCCCTGGCGCTTCGTCGTCGTCGACGACCCCGGGCTAAAGGACCGGCTCGCGGCCGCGGCCTTCTCCGGCATCTACTCCGGGTCGAAGTTCGCCGCGCAGGCACCGATCATCATCATCCTGCTGGTCAAGCGCGGGCTCGTCGCCCATCATCTGGGGGGCCGTTTTCAGAACGTACACTACCATCTCATCGATATGGGCATCGCAGGGGAGCACATCGTCCTGCAGGCCGAGGAGCTCGGCCTGGCCACGTGCTGGATGGGATGGTTCAATTACCGCCGAGTCCGGAAGGTCCTGAAGATCCCCCGGAAATTCAAGGTTGTGGCCATGATGCCGGTCGGCTACGCCGAGAAAAGGCTGAAGCGCGAGCCGCCTCGAAAGACTTTCGAGGAGGTCGTAACCTTCAACGGGATCGAACGGGAGTGAGGAGCCGGAAGATGTTCGTATTGCTCGCCGTGGCCTTATCCATCTACGGACTGATCAATTTCTACGTCCTCCGCCGCGGCGCGCAGGCGCTCGGGGAATACTCCACGGCGAAACTTGTCTTCATGGCCGCGTTCATCGCCATGACCCTGGCCTATCCGCTTGGCCGGGTCCTCATGTCCCTGGGCAGGAATTCCCTTTCGTCGCCCTTCATCATGGCCGGTTCCTTCCACATGGTCGTGATGCTCTACGGCTTCATCGGTGCCGTCCTCATCGACCTGGTCCGCCTCCTGAACGCGTTCTTCCATTTTCTTCCGAGGTCTTTCTCCTCCCGTTCCAGCTCCGCCGGGCTCGTCCTCTTCCTCGCCGTCGCCGGCATCACGGTACTCTCGATAGCCGCGGGAGCGTATAACGCCGTCCGGCCCCGGACCGTCGAACTCGATTTGGCCATCTCCAAAAAGGCTGGAGGTATGGAGCGCTTGACCATCGTCGTGGCCTCGGACCTGCACTTCGGGACGCTCGTCGGCCGGTCGAGGCTCGAAAAAGTCGTCGACCGGATCAACGCCCTCGACCCGGACGTCATTTTCCTGCCCGGCGACATCGTCGACGAGACGGTCACGGCGAAGGACGAGGTGGAATTCAGCGCGATCATGAGGATGCTCCGGGCCCCCCTGGGCGTATTCGCGGTGCCCGGGAACCACGAATTCTACAGCGGCCTCGAGAGGAACCTGGCCTGTCTCCGCGCCTGCGGCATTATGGTCCTCGAGGACGAGGCCATCGGCGTGGCGGGTGCTTTCGTCCTTGTCGGGAGAAGGGACCCGAGCTCCCTCGCACCCATGGAGCCGCGGCTCCTGATCCGGGATATCCTGGCCAAACACGGCTTTGACGATCGGCTGCCCGTCATCCTCCTCGACCACCAGCCGGCCCACCTCGAAGAGGCGAGCCGGGCCGGCGTCGACCTCCAGCTTTCGGGCCATACCCACGCCGGACAGCTTTTCCCGCTCGACCTCATCAACAGAATGGTCTGGGAGCTCAACTGGGGCTATCTTCGGAAGGGAGACACCCAGTACTACGTGACGAGCGGTGTCGGGACATGGGGCCCTCCGGTGCGGACCGGCAGCCGGCCCGAGATCGTCCGCATCCATCTGACCTTCGGTGAGGACGGGAAGTAGTCGGAAGCGTTATGAACGGCCGGGAGCGGATCCTTGCGGCCCTCCGGGGCGAACCCGTCGACCGGGTCCCGGTCATGCTCCACAATTTCCTTATGGCGGCGCGCGAGGCAGGCGTGTCGATGGCGGAGTTCCGCCGGAGCGGCAGGGCCATCGCCCGGTCGTTCATCCAGGCCGTCGAAACGTACGGCTATGATGGCGTCCTCGTCGACGTCGACACCGTCATGCTCGCCGGGGCGGTCGGCGTGCCCGTCGATTTCCCGGTCGACATGCCGGCCAGAAGTCATGAGCCGCTGCTCACCCGTCTCGCCGACGTCCCCAAGCTCAAGCCCGTCCGTATCGAGGACTATTTCGAGATCCGGGCCGCCGTCGAGGCCGTTTCGCTCCTCAAAGAATTTTTCAAAGGCGATATCGCCGTCCGTGGCAACTGCGACCAGTGCCCCTTTTCCCTGGCCGGCCTTATCCGCGGCCTGGCCGGTTGGATGACCGACCTCATCGAAGGGCCCGAGGAACTGGTCCACGAGCTCTTGGAGTATGCGATGGGGGTCACGAAGCAGTTTTTGGGGCTCATGGCCGAAGCCGGCGCGGACATATTGTCCAACGGCGACAGTCCGGCCGGACCCGACATGATTTCGCCGCGGATGTACAGGACGTTCGCCCAGCCGTTCGAGGAAAAAATCGCGGCGGAAGCGCATCGCCTCGGCCGGCCGTATATCCTTCACATCTGCGGCAAGACCGACCTCATCCTCGACGACATGGCCGCGACGAGCGCCGATGGCCTGGAACTCGACTACAAGACCGACATGCGGCTGGCCCGCCAACGGCTCGACGGCAAGACGGCCTTCATCGGCAATATCGACCCGAGCGGAGTCCTCGCCCTGGGGACGCCCGCGTTGGTCGAAAAGAAAACGCGGGAGCTGCTCGAGGTCTTCGCCGGGACATCCCGATTCATCCTCAACGCCGGATGCGCCATTCCGGCCGAAACCCCCTCCGAAAATCTCAGGGCTATGATCCGTGCCAG
>MEXZ01000100.1:14964-15305 GCA_001773855.1 Candidatus Aminicenantes bacterium RBG_13_64_14 | reverse complement strand
GACGCCGTTCGACAAGGTCGGCCGCAAGTTCGCCCTGCTCGGCTATGAGAGCGGCGCGTTCGAGGCCTGGGCCTACCCCCTCAAGCTCATTCGCAACTTCGAGTTCTCCTTCCTCCTGGGCACGAGCACCGTCCCCATCCTGGGCCGGGACATCGTCCGCTTCATCTCGGTCCAGCCCGCCGTGACCACCCTGACCTACACGTATCAATCCTTCACCGTGAAAGCCCATTTCATCGCGCCGGTCGACGAGCCCGGCGCGGTCGTCCTCCTCGACGTCGATTCCACGGAGCCGCTGACCATCGTCTGCAGCTTCATCCCCGTCCTCCAGCCGATGTGGCCGG
>MEXZ01000100.1:13391-14895 GCA_001773855.1 Candidatus Aminicenantes bacterium RBG_13_64_14 | reverse complement strand
GGAAAAACCACGGCTACCTGGGTTCGCCCGCGGCCCGGGGCATTTCCTACACGCCCGCCCACATGCTTTCGGACGTCCCGAACCAGTTCAAGGTCGAGATCGCCGATCCGAGGTCCGTCGTCGGCCGTTTCCTCCCTGTCGTCGTCGCCGGAGGCAAGGGCGTCCGGGACGATGTCAAGAAGGTCTATCAGGATATGGCTGCCGACCCGGAAAAAAGGTACCGGCGGGCGGTCGATTACTTTGAAGGGTTGAGGCGCTCGACGCTCGGCATCCGGACACCCGCGCGCCGGCTCGACCTGGCCTTCGAATGGGCCAAAGTCGCCCTTGACGGCCTCATCGTCGACAACCCCGACCTCGGCCGGGGGCTCGTCGCCGGGCTGGGGTCTTCCGGAACTGGCGGCCGGCCCGGTTTCGGCTGGTTTTTCGGCACCGACGCCTACCTTAATTCGTTATCTTTCAACAGCTTCGGAAATACCACCGCTTCGCGCGACGGGCTCGCCTTCACCCAAAAATGGCAGCGCAAGGACGGCAAGATGGCCCACGAATTGTCCCAGGCCGCCGGCTATCTCCGCTGGTGGGAGGACTATCCCTACGGCTACATCCACGGCGACACGTCGCCTTATTACATCGTCGCCATGGAGGACTACGTCCGGCGGACGGGCGACCTCGCCTTCCTCAAAGCGAGCTGGCCTTCCCTCCTCAGGGCCTACGAATGGTCGCTCGCGACGGACGGCGACGGCGACGGGCTCATGGACAATGGCAAGGCGGGGCTCGGCGCCCTCGAATTCGGATCGCTCACCGGCATTCAGACCGACATCTATCTCGGCGCCGTCTGTGTCCGGGCGAACATGGCCATGAAAGCTCTGGCCGCGGCCATGGGGGATAAGACCACCGCCAAGAAGGCCGGCGATTTCGCCGGCCGCTCCGCCCGGGCTTGGAAGGAAAAATTCTGGGACGAGGCGAACGGGCAATATTCCTACGCCTTCAACAAGGATGGGCGCCTGGTCTCGGAACTGACGCCCTGGAGCGCCGTCGGCCTGGCCTGGGGCCTGGGCGATTACGAGCACGGCCTCCGGACCCTCGCCCGGATGAACCGGGCCGACCTGACGACTGACTGGGGCGTCAGGATGCTCTCCAGCCAGAGTCCCCTTTACGAACCCCTGAACTACAACTACGGCGCGGCCTGGCCGTTCCTCTCCGGCTGGGTGGCTGCGGCCCTGTTCGACTTTGATTATCTCCCCCAGGGCTACCAGGTCCTCATGGCCAACGCCCGGCACACCACCGACAACGCCCTAGGGACGGTCATGGAGCTTTTCTCGGGGGCCCAGAACACCTGGCCCCAGGAGGGAGTCGCGCACCAGGGCTTCTCCAGCACCGGCGTCGTCCTGCCGCTCGTCCGCGGCCTCCTCGGCCTCGATGGCGATGCTTTGGATAGAAAGATTTCCTTCCGGCCCGGCTTTCCGGCCGACTGGGCGTCGGTCTCCATATCGAACGGAAAGGTCGG
>MEXZ01000100.1:815-13365 GCA_001773855.1 Candidatus Aminicenantes bacterium RBG_13_64_14 | reverse complement strand
CCCGAGCCAAGGACAGCGTCACGCTTCGGATCAAGTCGGAGAAGGCGGCGGGTTTCGGTTTTGTTTTCGAGCCGGCCTTCGGGCTCGGGACCAAGGTCCTGGCCGCGACCCGTAACGGCGCTCCCCTCGTTTATGCCGCCGGCGAACGGCCCTCCACCCAGGCGGTCCGGCCCCGCGCCGAGTTCGCGCTTTCAGGCGACGACACGGTCGAGCTGAGGTTCGTTCCGGCCCCCGAGGTCGTCCTTACCGACGTGCCGACGATGACGGGTGACCTGAACAAGGGATTGCGGATCATCGGCTCCGCGCTCGACGGCCGCGACCTCAGCATGAGCCTGGAAGGATTGGCCGGGGAGACATACACCCTCGAGATCCTCAACGGAGACCGTGTGGAGTCTGTGTCGGGGGGGGAGTTCGACGGCCGAAAGCTCAAGGTCGCCTTTCCCGCCGGCGGGGAGGGCGTCTACGTCAGAGGAGAGGTGACCCTCCGGATCAAGGCCTGACGGAGCGACGGGGGGAGGCGGGGACCCTACTTCTTGACGGGAGGGGTGGCCGCCTTGCTCTGGTCGTAACGGCGGATGACTTCGTCGGTGATATCGACCGTCGGGCTGAAGGTGACGACGCCGCTCATTTGCGCGTCGAGGACGAGCTCGAGGCCCCGCTCCTTGGCCAGGGCTTCGATGATCGCGACCATCTCTACGCGAATCTTCTGAGCGAGGTTGCCGGAGAACTGCTGGGCATCGCGCGCGGCGTCCTCCTCGTACCTCTTCCGTTCCGTCGTTTTCTTGTCGATGTCGGACTGGATGCCCATAACGGCTTCGTTGGTCATGGTTAGCCGGCCCGTGCTCAGTTTGTTGCCGAGCAGACGGATGGAGTCGTCGAGCTTCTGGATGTCCGTCTTGATCTTGTTCTCGCGCTCCTGCAGCTGGGCCAGGACTTTCTTGCCTTCGACACAGGTTTGGAACGCCTTATCAGAGTTGATGATGGCGATCTTGGACGCCTGCTGGGCGTAAGAGACGCCGGCGACGACCAGGATGAAAAGAATGACGAGGGGGGCGATTGTTCTGACTCTGTTCATAGCGGCCTCCTTTGGTCCTATGGCTTATAACTCATTCCCCGGGGGAACGGATTCAAGATTCTACCATGTTTAGCGGATTTTTTTAAGTAGTTCTTCGACCCGCCCCAGGGCCCGCAGGAGATAGCCGCTTTCGGGGCCGAAGCCGAAGCGGAGGTAGCCGTCCAACTCGAAGTGGTCGCCGGGGACGAGGAGGATGCTCTTTTCCCTGATCAGGCGCTCGACGAGTTCGGTCGAGTTGACCTTCAGGTTATATCGGGCAAAGCAGATGGCCCCCGCCTTGGGAGGGCGGAAGCTGAACAGGCCCTCGTGGCCCTTGAGCCACGTCTCGAGGACGGGAAAGTTGGCGTTGAGGATCCCCCGCGTCCTCTGGAGGACGCGCTCCCGCGTCGCCGGGGTCAGGGTGAGCGTGGCCAGCCGGTCGCTCAGGGCCGACGGGGAGATCGTCGTGTAATCGTGATACGGCCATGTCTTCCTGACGACCTCTTCCGGGCCGATGATCCAGCCGATCCTCAGGCCCGGCAGACCGTAGGCCTTGGACAGCCCGTTGACGACGAGCGTCTTTTCCCAGGTCCCCCAGAAGCTCGGCGTCCGGACGCCGGAGAGTTCGGCCCCCTGGTAGACCTCGTCGGAGAGGATCCAGGCCCCGACGCCCGCCGCGAGGTCGACGATCCCCTTCATGACCTCCGGGTCGAGGACGGCCCCGGTCGGGTTGTTGGGGTTGGTCAGGACGATGAGCTTGGTCTTCGGGGTGATCAGCTTTTTCATCTCGGCGAGGTCCGGCTGCCAGCCGAGGCTCTCGCGGAGATAAAAGGACTTGACCTTGGCCCCGAACGCCCGGAGAAGCCCGGCCATCTGCATGTAATTCGGGAGTTCGAAAAGCACTTCGTCGCCGGGCTCGATAAGGCTCCAGATGAGCAGGAAATTGGCCTCCGACGAGCCGGCCGTGGTCAGGATCTGCTCGATCCCGACTCCCGGGTAGAGACGGGCGATTTGCTCGCGCAGGCCGGCCGTGCCGTTCGTCTGGGTATAGCCGATCTCGACTTCGGCCAGGGAGTCGAGCTCGGCGGGGGTCAGGAGCTCCTTGAGGTTCAGGGGATGGACGCCGCTTTCGGATAGGTTGTAGTCGACGACGTTTTCCCAGAGGGACTGCATGCGTTCCATCTTAAAAATATCGATGTTCATGGGAAACCTCTCACATGCGGCGGATTAGATCTCGACTTTGAGGACGCCCTTGAAGGCGAAACCGAAGGCGATGGACAGGATGAGATAGGCGACGAGCCAATGGACGCGCAGGCCGAAGATGTTCAGGCTTTTCGCCGGATAGAGGACCTCTATCGAACGTACCGGGGTTCCGGCGGCGAGGGCTCTTTCCCCGGGATAGAGGACCTGTTTCCAAAGCGATCCGCGGGAGGCCAGCGGCGAAACCTTGGTCAGGGGCCTGCCTCCGACGACCACGGATTTCACCAGGGCTAGTCCGCCGATCCGCAGGGTCAGATGGCCGGGGCCCGCGGCGATCGCCTTGAGCCGCCAAGCGACCTCGTGCTGGTCCGGGATGCGGACGGCGGGGGAAACTATCGCCAGCCCGGGAGAGGTCTCGAGCTCCATCGGGAGCGATATCGGGTCCGCTTTCTCTTCGAGGCCGATCTTGACCAGCGTCTCTTCACCCGGTCCGAGCGTCGCCCGGTCGAACCAGAGACTGAGCTGGGCCAGGATGAGGACGAGGGGGACGATCATGACCAACAGGGGCTTGAGGTTCGCGGCGAGGTAGCTCAGGTTGGCCTTGAGGATGGCCGCCTGGGCCCGGAGCGTGACGGGCATGCTGTCCTTGAACAGCCGGAGCTCCAGCAAGTGGGCCTTGATCCTGTCCTTGGCCCTGCGGATGGCCGCCTGGTTCGAAGTGTGCTTGTAGACCTCGAGCATCAGCAGGGCCGTCAGGAGGGACACGGCCGCCATCCCGAACCAGGGGGACGCTCCCCGGAAAGGCAGAAGGATGACGTCGACGATCCGGCCGAAGACGAGGTTGACGATTCCCATGGCCCTCAGGAAATGTAGCCCAGCCCCTTGAGTTTTTTCTTGATCTCCTCTTCCGAGTCCGCATCCTCGATCTTGGCGACTTCTTTTTCGAGGCAATGGGTGATGAACTCCTCGACCGAGGAGTAACCCGACATCTCGGCGTACTTCTTGATCTTATCGAGGAGGACTTTGTCGATCTTGACTTTGGCGCTGGGCATATCTGACGCTCCTTTCGAGGTCGTTATTCGAGGATGTCCTTTCCGATCATTTCCGGAGGCGTTTCGACGCCGAAGACGCCGAGGACGGCGGCGGTCACGTCGTGGAGAGCCGGGGCCTCGGCCGCGATCTTCCGGTTGGCGAAGACGATGCCGGGCAGGATATCCGGGGCCGACATGTGGTCGCCGCTCCACTTCGAGGCGTTGTCCTCGAAAACCTCGCGGGGGAATCCGCCGAGAGGAGACTGCCAGGAGATCCGGTAGCCGCGGTTAAAGCCGAGGACGATGTCCGGGGCCATTTCCAGGTTCTTGCCGCGGTAGGTGTCCTTAGAGATGAAAGCCCGGAGGACGGCCCGCTCGCCGGTCTTGGGGTCGATCAAGGCTTCGAGCTTTTGGGTGATCTCCCGGACCAGGTTGTCCTTGTCCGGTCCAGGCGCGACAGTGCCCTCGCCCTCCCGGCCCGTCTCGTTGATGTAGAGGCTGTTGAGCCCCATGCCGTAGGCACGGGTCTTGGACCAGTCGGTGTTTTCGAAGTACCCAGATTCCTCTTGTTTCCAGGGTTTCTTGAGCCGGTGGTAGCCCTCCCGGAGGAGCCAGGTGTTGAGGTTGAAGCCCCGGCGGAAGGTGTTGAAGCCGTGGTCGGACATGACCAGCACGACGGTGTCCTTGTCCGCTTTCTTCAAGGCCAGGTCGAGGGCGCGGTCCAGCTCGGCGTAGGTCCCGGCAATGACGTCGCCGTAGCGCGCGGCGAGCTTTTCGTCGTAGGCGGGATGGCCGGGGTCGACGAGCCGCCAGAACATGTGCTGGCGCTGGTCGGCGTTCGAAAAATAATAGAAGAGCAGGCCTTCGTCGAACCGGCCCAGCTCGTATTCGAGCATGGCCATGCTCTCCTCATAAACCATGTTGTCGAGGGTCAGGAACTCCTCTTCGTCGAGGACGCCGTTGACGAGGGCGCTCGTGTCGGCCGGCAAGCCCTTGGTGAAGTAGGGCCCGAAGCGGTGCTCAAGCTCCTTGGCGTATGACTCAGGTGTCGAGATGGGCAGGGCCGGCCGGGCCGGGTCCATGTTGATGGGCGAGACGTAGAGCTTGAAATTCGGCCGGACTTCCTTGAGGTAGAACAGGCATATGCCGTGAACGCGCTGGGTCGGAATGAGGCTGAAGCTGACGTGCTTCCAACCGCTCCACTCCTGCTCCTTGAGAATGAACTCCTGACCCTGGATGACGACCTTGGCCGCGGCATTGGCCGGATCGAGGAACACCTGGAAGGGGACCGTCGCTTCCGGGGCGTCGGTCCGGAAAGTGTTCACTGGGCCCGGGAGCTCGGCCTCGACCCTGTTGCCGATGACAGCGACATCGTGGACCTCGCCGCCGCCGCCGGCCTCCTGGATGACGGCCGTCGCCTCGTTCGTGTAATACCTGAAGAAGCCGTAGGAGCCCTTGAGGTCGGGCGTGTTCATTCCGGCGAGCGTCCTCTGTTTCGATTCGACGGGCGGGTAATTGGACGGCATCTTGAAGACCGTCGCCGGAACGCCTGCCTCCTCGAGGACCTGCCAAAAGGCCTTGCCTTTACGCAGGTTGCGGATCTGCCCGCCCGAGAGGGGGATGACCGTCTTGCCTATGCGGATCGTCTTGGCGGCGCCCGAGGTCTCGGTCGCGGAGAATACGGGAAAGTAGGTCTTTGGGTCGCGATTGAAAAAGTCGAAAATGCCGTGTCCGCCGGGATCCATGCCGGTGGTGAAATTCGACCAGGCGACGGGTGTTTGCGGCGGCAGGCTCGTCCGGAGCGGCCGGAAATCGCCGCCCTGGAGGAGGAGCTTCCGGAAAGCCGGCAGCCGGCCCTCGTCGATCCACCTTTTCGTCAGCACGGGGTCCATGCCGTCGAGGCCCAGGACGATCATCTTGTTGGCGGACCGGGCCCGGCCGGTGACCTTGGGCCTGAACCGCGGGGCGCCGCCCAGGCCGAGAGCGGCAGAGGCGGCGATACCGGCCTTGATGAATTCCCTGCGGCTGAGGGCTGCCCGTTTTTGCTCGCTCATGTGGGCTTCCCCTTTTTCGCGCCCGGGAGACCGGCGATGTCGACGAGGCCGCGGCCGTCCATGTGGACCGGCGGGGTGAGCCCGAAAAGCTCCAGGGCCGTCGGCGCGATGTCCATGATCGACGGACTGGCCGTCTTGATCTTGAGGTTCGAGAACAGGACGCCCGGGACGAGGGCCGGGTCGATGCAGTGGTCCCCGCTCCAGGCCTTAGTGTTGTCGTCGATGACGACGGCGTTGACGATGCCGGTGACGCCGTCCCAGGACGCCCGGTATCCTTCGTTGTAGCCGATGATGAGGTCCGGCGCGTTCTCCTTGTACGGGCCGGAGTAGACGGCATCGCGGTCGTAGACGTTGGTGACCGCCGCCGGACCGTTCGCGCCGTCCCTGAGGGCGGTGAGTTTGCAGACAAGCTCGGCCTTCAGGGCGCCGGACTCGGCGCCCGGGGCGACGATGCCGCGGGCCTCGCGCCCTTTGAGGTTGAGGTAGATCCCACCCAGACCGAGGCCGTAGGCCTTCGTCCTGTCCCAGTCGACATCTTTGAACCACCCGGCGCTTTCCTTTTTACCTTCGACGAGGGTCAGGTAACCGTTCTGGTGGAGCCAGGAATTGAGGTTGACGCCGCGCCGGAAAGACTTGAAGCCGTGGTCGGACATGACGAAGAGGACGCTTCTCGCGTCGAGGGTGGCCACGACCCGGCCGACGAGGTCGTCCATCTTCTTATAGAGCTCCTCGATGACGGCGGCGCTCATCCGGGCGGGGGCGGCCTTGAGGGCCGGATGGGCCTTGTCGAGGTAACGGAAGAACATGTGCTGGATGCTGTCGGTCGTCTCGAAGACGACGCCCACCAGGCCCTTGGGCGTCTTGGACAGGGCGTTCCAAAACATGGCTTCCCACTCGGCGTGGTTAGCGTAGGTCAGCTCGAGGAAGGCTTTCTCGTCGAGGGCCCCTTCGTTGAGGGCCCAGGTGTCGTTCGCCTCGCCGAGCGTGATGAAACGACCGAGCAGTTTCGACAGGTAGACGGAGTAGATGAACGGGTGGGAGATCGGCAGGGCCGGCTTTTCCGGGTCGATGTTGAGGGGCGTCATGTACATTTCGAACTTGGGTTCGAGCGCGACGATATAGAACTTACAGATGGCCCGGATCTTCATCCCCAGCCCGGGCCGGAATGCGATCGGAGTCCAAGGGCTGAAGGTCTTTTCTTTCAGGAAGAATTTCTTCTGGCCCTGGATCTCGAGCCAGGCCCCCTTCGCTTCCTTATCGACGGTGATGGCCAAAGGCAGGCGGATCTCTGCGGGCTTCTTGAGCATGGTGTTTTCGGGGCCCGAGATCTCCGTCCGGATGATCGACCCCTCGCGGGCGACGAGGACGGCGACCCCTCCCTCGTGCTTGCGGACCTTGTCCGTATCCTCGGTGAAGAAGGCGAACGTCCCCTGACTGCCCTTGAGGTCCGGGGCGCACATGCCGGAAAGGAGGTGCCCCTTGAATTTTTCGGGAGGGAAGGTGATGGGGACCCTCAGGACGGTGCTGAAGATGCCCTTCTCACCGAGGATCTTCCAGAACGGCACGCTCTTTCGCATGCCCCTGATCTCGGGCTTGGAGAGGGGGATGAGGTATTTTCCCAGGGCGACGGTCCGCTTGGGTTTCCCGATCCGGGCCGAGGACAGGTCGGGAAGGTAGGTCCGGGGGTCGCGGCTGAGAAAGTCGAAGATGTTGTGTTTCGAGGGCTCGGAACCGGTCATGAACGACGACCAGGCGACGGGCGATATGGCCGGCGTCGTCGTCCTCAGCCGGGCATACGTTCCTTCTTTTTTCAGGAGGGCGAGGTTCGGCAGCTTGCCTTCGGCCATGAATCTCTCGGCGAGCGTCGGCTCCATGCCGTCGAGGCCGAGGACGACCAGGCGATGGATGGGGCTTTTTTTGTAAGCCCTCTGTCCACGGAGCGCCTTCCAGAGAAAGCGGAAGGGCCAGGAGAGGAATGAGAATAAGGCCATGAGGAACGTCAGAAAAAGGACCAGGAACGACGAGAGGAAGGCGAATCCGGCGCCGGGGCCGATGTAGGCGGTGAGAGGAGAGGCGAGGGCCAGCAGGGCGCCCGCCGCGAAGACAAAGCCGGCTTTCTTCATCAGAAATTCTTCAGGATGAACGGGGCCACGTCCTCGATGGCCAGGTCCTCTCCGAGGTCTTCCGAGGCCCAGCAGAATGCGTCGTCCCAAGTGTGCATGCCCTGGAGGCCCGAGCGGCCGAAGATCTCCTTCTTTTTGACCGAGCCCTTCATGTCGAAGCCGGGTTCGCCCACGACGATGAGGTCGGGTCCCTTGCCGGCGAGAGGCCCGGAATAGACGTTTTCGGAGAAGAAAACCTTGCGGACAACCTTACAGCCGTGGTATTCGAGCTTTCCGAGTTTGCCGGCGATCTCCTCTTTGAGGGCCTTCTTGGCCGACCGTTCGACGGTCCCCTTGGGGAACTTGCCTTTCAAGTTGAGGTAAATCCTGTTGGGATCCAGGGCGAAGGCCCTGGTCCGGGCCGCGATGTCCCCGAGGCCCTCGGGCTCGGGCTTGGAGAATTTCAGGTAGCCGTTCCGCTCCAGCCAGACGTTGAGGTAGACCTCCTGGACGATGCCGGTGAAGCCGTGGTCGGACAGAATGTAGAACCCGTCGTAGGTGTTGGTGAGCTTGCGGTACGCGGCCATGATCTTGCCGATGAGCCGGTCGATGTGGCGGTAGTAATCGAGGAAGGTTTGGTGGGACGGATGGCCGGGGTCCTCGTAGGCGTTCCAGAGGAAGTGGTGGAGCCGGTCGGTCCCGGTGACGACGAACTCGAAGTAGTTCCACTTTTCCTCCCAGAGGAGATTGAGGGCCTTCTGGCGGCCGGCCATGGTCTTGGTCAGCTCCTGCCAGAGGACCTCCGGACTCTCCCGGACTTTGGTCGTGTCGACGTCAATCTGATAGCCCATCTGCTCGAGCGTGGCCCGGTAGGTCATCGGCCAGACCGCCTTGGCCAGTTCAAGGGCGACGAAGCCGGAGATGAGGACGCCTTCGATCTTGCGGGCGGGGTAGGTCGACGGCTGGTTGATGACGATGCTCTTCTTGCCCTGGGAGCCGAGCTTGTCCCAAAGGGTCGGCGCATTGAGGTCGAGGAAGTTGGGGAAACGGATGTCGTAGGAATGGGGCTTGAAGTCGGTGAACCCGAAGATTCCGTGTGTCCCCGAATTGGCCCCGGTCATGAAGTTCGTCCAGGACACGGCCGAGATCTCGGGCAGGCTGGCCTTCATTTTGTGAAGGTGGCCGAGGTCCATGAGCCGGGCCATCGTCGACATGATGCCCCGGCGGGCCAGCTCGACGACCATGCCGTGGGGGACGCCGTCCAGGCCGATGACGCAGGCCCGATTCGTTTTCTTGCGCTTCGGGATGGTCATGTTCAGGTTTTTTCCGACATTAAATAGTTATTCTACCTCAAGCCGGGGGGGCGGTCAATCAGGGAGGATTTGACTTTGCCCTGCCGCGGTTGTTAAATGGATGCTCTTGAGAGAGGACACATGACAGGAATGGACAGGCTCCGCGGCCATTTGGTCAAGGAGTACAGGAAAAAAACGGCCAAGAGCCGGGCGGTCTTCCACCGGGCTGAAAAGGTCATGATCGAGGGTGGAAGCCACACGATCCGGCTGTGGCGGCCCTATCCCTTTTTCGCGTCGGTCGCCGAGGGGCCTGTCGTCCGGGACGTCGACGGTAACACCTATATCGATTATTGGCAGGGGCATTACGCCAACGTCCTCGGCCATAACCCCAAACTCATCCGCCGCGGGATCGCGGCTTGTGTGGGCCGCGGCGCCCTCCATACGGGTTTCGAAGCCGGCCACCAGATCGAGCTGGCCGAGACGCTCGTCCGAAAGCTCGGAGGTAGGGAGACCAAGGTCCGTTTCACCACCTCCGGGACGCTGGCCACGATGTACGCCGTCATTCTCGCCCAAGGGCTGACGGGCCGGGACCACGTCCTGAAGATCGGCGGCGGCTGGCACGGCGCATCGCCCTATCTCCTCAAGGGCGTCAAATACCATGACGACGTAGGTTTTGAAGGCCGGGAATCGGCCGGCCTGCTAGACGACATCGTCCGGCGGACGCTGGTCACGCGATTCAACGACTGCGACGACCTCCAAAGGCTTTTCAAGGAGAACGGCGACAGGATTGCCTGCTTCATCGTCGAGCCGTTTCTCGGCGTGGGCGGTTTCCTCCCGTCTTCGAAAGAATACCTCGAGCTGGCCCGGCGGCTGACCGCGCAACACGGCAGCCTGCTCATCTTCGACGAGATCATCTCCGGGTTCCGTTTCTGCCCGTCGGGCGTCCAGACGCTCTACGGCATCCGGCCGGACCTGACGGCCTTCGGGAAGATCATCGGTGGGGGACATGCCGTGTCCGCCGTCGTCGGCCCCCGCGAGGTCATGGAGGGCTGCGGGCGCGCCCGGGGCCTCAGCGGCAGGGTCGTTTTCGACGGGGGGACGTTCTCTGCTCACTCGGAATACATGAAAGCCGGCCTGACCATGCTTGGCCACCTTGTCCGCGGCGCTTCGACGATCTACCCCAAGCTTGCCCGCTCGGGGGAGAGGCTCCGCCGGGGGATCGAGCGCGCCTTCGCCGACGAGGGCGTCCCGGCCCGGTGCACGGGCCACGGGAACGACGTCGTCCCGGGAAGCTCTCTCTTCATGGTTCATTTCCCCCGCGAGGCGGGCTTGGCCTATGAAAACCCCGAGGAGATCTTCGACGACCGCCGGACCAATGTCGCCTTGAGGGAGGAGATCCTCAAGATCTCACTTCTCGTCAACGGCGTCAACGCCGTCCACGGCGGCGGCTCCGTTTCGGCCGCGCACGGCGACAGGGATATCGACCGGACGATCGACGCCTACTCTGAATCCGCCCGGCTCTTCAAGAAATATCTCTACTGACGCGCCTGAAACCCGTTCACTCGCTCTTCTTCAGCTCGAACCTGTATTCGCCGCTCCCTGTCTTGAAGACGGCGTGCTTTCCGACTTCCCCGAGGCCCTCCCCGGCCAGGCCGATATCCGCGACGGATTCGGCGGAGCGTCCCGCCCTCCAGAGAAGCCGGCCTGATTCGATGATGTGGGCCCCGGGCCAGAGCAAGGGGATGTGGATTTCTCCGGCGGCGCCGACCGGGATCGCGACTTCGAGGGAGAATGAATCCTCGGATCTATGCCAAGCCGAGCGGACCGTCCCGGCGACGGTTTCGAGCTTTGCTTCGGCGAAGGTGAGGTCACCGAGGATATGCGGCCGCGCCCGGATGGCCTTCCAGCCCGGCAGGACCGGGCTCAGACCGGCGATCACCCGGTAGAACCAGGCATCGATGCTGCCGAGCATGATGTGGTTTTGCGAGTTCATGGCGTGCCCGGTCAGCTTTTCCCATCTCTCCCAGAGCGTCGTCGCGTCCTCGGCGAGCATATAGCCCCAGCCCGGGTAGCTTTTATGCGTGGCCATGCGGTAAGCGACTTCCGCGTGGCCGTGATCGGTCAGGACGTCCAGGATGTACCGGGTGCCCAGGATGCCAGTATCGACGTGGAAGTCCTGTTGGCGGATGACGCTTTGAAGGAGACTGGCCAGGACCTTGTCTTTTTTCTCGGCCGGGACCATGTTCAAGTAAAGGGGCAGGGCGTTGGAGGTCTGGTTGGGGTAGTTGTCGACCGGACTGACACGGATCGCCGCGTATTGCGTCTCACCGAGGAAGGTGTCGTTGAAGGCGGTCCGGATGGACTCCGCGAGCTTCGTGTTCTGCTGGGCGTCCTCCTTGCGGCCGAGGACAGCGGCCAGCTGGGCGACGAGGAGGACGTCGTGGTAGTAGTGCCAAGTCGAGGTCAAATCCACCGGCGTCTTCTTGGGGACGATGCTCCCCGGGGGGCACCAGTCGCCGTACTTGCCGAGCGTCCGGATGATCTGCAGGTCGGCGTTCTGACCGAGGTAGTCTATGTATTTCTTAAGGTTGGCGTAATGCTTGGCGATGATCCGGCCGTCCGCGTAGTGTTCCCATAGAAGCCAAACCAGCGTCGGGTAGGCCGAGCTCCAGGCCGGGTCGGCCGGGTAGAGGCGGGGGAGGTAAGGGGGGACGACGTCGGGCAGGCTGCCGTCCTCCTTCTGGGCCAGCCGGATGTCGTCGAGGAACTTGGCGTAAAAAGCGGCCATGTCGAAATTGTAGACGGCCTCTTCGGCCGAGAGGTGGGCGTCGCCGAGCCAGCCGTGGCGTTCGTCCCGCTGGGGGCAATCGGTCGGTATGCTCATGAGGTTGGAGAGCTGGCCCCAAATGATATTCCTGTGGATGCGGTTGAGGAGCTCGTTCGAACAGTTGAAGGTCCCGGTTCTCTCGACGTCGGAGTGTGCGAAACAACCCATGAGGGCGCCGGGTCCGGGCTCGCCGGGGAAGCCGGTCATTTCGGCGTAACGGAAACCGTGGTAGGTGAAGCGAGGCTCGAAAACCTCGGGCCCTCCGCCCCTGAGGATGTAGACGTCCGTGGCCTCGGCGTTCTCGTTGGGCCCGAAGTTGAGCGTCCCGTCGTCGTTGAGGAGCTCGGCATGCCGGAGCCTGACCTCGGCGCCTTTTGGCCCCTCGACCCGAAGGCGGACCCAGCCGGAGAAGTTCTGGCCGAAGTCGAAGACGAAGGCGCCGGAGGGGAGACGGTTGACGGATTTCGACGCGAGCCGTTCGGTTACCCGGATGGGACGCATCATCTGGGAGACGAGCGGATAGCCGGCGACGGTGAGGGCCTTGTCCCAGCTTCTGTCATCGAAGCCGGGCTGGTCCCAGCCGTCGATGAGCAGCCGGGCGTCGTGCCGCTCGCCGAAATACAAGCCGTTTTCCTGAAGGGGGCCCGGCGACGTCTTCCAGCTCTCGTCCGAGAAAATGACCGCCCGGTCGCCGCTCTCATATTCGACCTCGATCCGGCAGGTGAGCTTGGGCGGCTCGTAGCCGTAGCTCTTGATATGGCGGCCGTTGCCGAGGATGACGCCGACGGCGTTCTTGTCCCGGACGAGGCCGGTCACATCGTGGGAGGCGTAAAGGGCTTTTTTCTTGTAGTCCGTCCAGCCGGGGTCGAGGACGCTCGAACCGACCTTTTCGCCGTTCAAACGCAGCTCGTAGTGGCCGAGCCCGGAGATGAAGATCATGGCCAGCGCGGCTCGTTCCTTGAGCGCGAAAGCCCGCCTCAGGTAGATGGC
>MEXZ01000100.1:0-768 GCA_001773855.1 Candidatus Aminicenantes bacterium RBG_13_64_14 | reverse complement strand
CCTTGGACCGGAACTCCCGGACCTCCCGGGCGCCGATCCACTTGGGTTTCCAGTCGCCTTCATAGAGGAAGCCCGTGACGAAAGAGGCCGGCTCGCTCCATGGGCTTGCGGTTCCCTCCCGGTCCCACCAGCGGACCTTCCAAAAGTAACGGGCGCAGCTCTGCAGCGCTTCGCCCCTGTATTCGACGCTCGCCGTCTTTTCCGCGGCGATCATCCCCGTGTCCCAGAAATCACCGATCTCGCTTTGGAGAAGTTCGCGGGCCGAGGCGATAAGGACTTGGTAGGCCTTTTGGAAATCGCCGCGGATCGAACTCTCGACGTGCCAGGAGAAGCGGGGCGTGGGGGTGTCCACGCCGAGCGGCTCGGCGAGGTACTCGCAACGCAGACGAACCGGCGGGCGGGGCGTCATGGTGAACCCCCCATCAAGTCCTCATTGGGCCTGGGCCAGGAAGTAGTCGGCGACCTCGACCCCGTACTTGGACGGATCGAGGGGAGCGGCGATCGTCCTGCGGAAGCGGCCTGTTTCCGGGACGCGTTCGGCCAGGTCCACGACCTCGCCGTCGACCTTTTTGCCTTCGGCGTCGGTGATGAGCTTGACGAACGGGCGGAGGAGGAGATTGGGGTCCGGATTGATGTCGTGGACGATGCCGACCTCGCCCGAAGTCAGGGCGACGAGCGAGCCGATGGGGAAGACGCCCATCATGTTGACGAAGGCCTTGAGGATGACCGGGTTGAACTCGGTGCCGCTCTGCTCGAGCATGAGGCTCA
>MEXZ01000099.1:11354-12087 GCA_001773855.1 Candidatus Aminicenantes bacterium RBG_13_64_14 | reverse complement strand
GGTACTTCTACCTGTTTTTCGCGGCCGCCCTCGTCTTCGCCGGGATCCTCGGCCTCCTTCTCCGGCGGAACCTCATCAAGCTCTTCATCGCCATCGAGGTCATCGCCAAGGGCATCAGCCTGCTCCTCCTGGGGACCGGATTCGCCAAGGACAACATCCTCGTCGCCCAGACTCTCGTCGTCACGTTCATCGTCGTCGAGGTCAGCCTCGTGGCCACGGCCCTGGCCCTGATCATCAACATCTACCGGCAGACGAAGAGCCTGGACGTCCGTAAGCTGACCAGGCTGAAAGGTTGAGCCATGAAGGGAATCGGTTTCCTCCTCTCCCCGCCCGTCGCCTTCCTCTTTTTCCTGGGGACGGCCTTCGCCCTCTACGGCCTGGGATCGAAAATGGGGCCCAGGCTGACCAAGGTCGGCGGCAAGCTCACGACCTACGCCTGCGGCGAGGACATTCCCGGCGTCAAGATCCAGTTCGGCTACCGACTGTTCTTCTTCGTCGCCCTGTTCTTCACGATGATGCATGTGGCCGTCCTGGTCATCGCCACCGTGCCCTCGGGCAAGATCGTCTTTTTCGCCGTCTTTTACCTGCTCATGATCTTCCTGTCCGTCATGGCCCTGGTCACAAGGAGTTAACATGCTGAACAAGCTCGCGCGCTGGTCCAGGATCAAGTCGCCCTGGATCCTCCACCTCAACTCCGGCGCCTGCAACGCTTGCGACATCGAGATCATCGCCG
>MEXZ01000099.1:8037-11098 GCA_001773855.1 Candidatus Aminicenantes bacterium RBG_13_64_14 | reverse complement strand
GCTGTAACGACCCGTCTCCGTGACGCCTACGGATTCGTCTTCCTCTCCACGATCAGCGGAGTTGACAACGGCGAGACGTTCGAGATCATCTACCATTTTTCCACGCCCGAAACCGATCTCAACCTTCGCGCCGAGATCCCGAAGGCCGATCCTCACGTCGACAGCATCACGCCCGTTATTCCCGGCGCCATCCTGTACGAGCGCGAGCTCCAGGATATGTTCGGCTTGGTCATCGACGGCATCCCCGATGCGCGCCCTCTCGTCCTACCCGACGACTGGCCGGCGGGGAATTACCCGTTGCGCAAGGACTGGAAGCACGCGCGGCCCCTGGAAGTCATCCCCGGAGGAAAGTCATGAGTTTCCAGATCCCCATAGGCCCCCAGCACCCGGCCCTCAAGGAGCCGATCAGCCTGAGGATGACCGTCGAGGGCGAGGTCATCACCGACGTCGACATCCGCCTCGGCTATAACCACCGCGGCGTGGAGAAGCTGGCCGAGGAGAAGACCTGGATCCAAAACATCTACCTCGTCGAGCGCATCTGCGGCATCTGCTCCCATTCCCATGCCACCTGCTACGTCCAGGGCGTGGAGATGCTCATGGAGCTCGCGCCGCCCCGCCGCGGCCTTTACATCCGCTACCTCGTCTCCGAGCTCGAGCGCATCCACAGCCACCTCCTCTGGCTCGGCGTCGCCGGGCACGAGGCCGGTTTCGATTCGTTCTTCATGTACACCTGGCGCGACCGCGAGGTCGTCATGGACCTCCTGGAGATGATCTCCGGAAACCGCGTCCACTACGCCATCAATACGATCGGCGGCGTCCGCCGCGACCTCGACGCGGGGCAGATCGCCAAGATTCGCGAGGGCCTCGTGGTCCTGAGAAAGCGGAGCGAATATTATTTCCACATCGGCGCCAACGAGCCGAGCTTCGTCGGCCGGATCGCCGGCGTCGGCATTCTTCCCAAGGAAAAGGTGATCGCCCTCTGCGCCGTCGGCCCGACGGCCCGGGCCTCCGGCTGGGCCCGGGACATCCGCAAGGAGGACCCGTACGCCGTCTACGACGAGGTCGACTTCGAGGTTGCGACAGCAGACTCGTGCGACGTCCTCGGCCGGGTCGTCGTCCGGGTCAAGGAACTCCTCGAATCCTACAAGATCTGCGAGCAGCTCCTGGATAAGCTGCCGCCCGGGGACATCGCCGTCAAGGCCCCGCGCAAAGCCAAGCCCGGCGAGGTCGTCAGCCGCTACGAGGCGCCCCGCGGCGAGAACATCCACTACATCAAGTCCAACGGGACGGACAAGCCCGAACGGCTCAAGGTCCGGGCCCCCACTCTGGCCAACTACCCGGCCACGGTGGAAATGCTCCGGAAAGGCTTCATCGCGGATATCCCGCTCATCTTCGCCGCCATCGACCCCTGCATCTGCTGTGCCGAACGGAGCGTGACGCTGGTCAGCGCCGCGAGCGGCGATGAGTCGGTCGTCCGGATGAGCGAGCTGCGCCGTCGGGCGATCGCCCGGCATCACAACGCCCCCCCGAAAAGGAATGCGGTATGGCCGTTCTGAGAACAATACTTTATCTGGTCATCTACCCCGGACTTCTCTTCCTGTTCGTCTACTCGACCTTCTGCGAGTGGTTCGACCGCAAGGTCTATGCCCGGCTCCAGAACCGGATGGGCCCGACCCACACGGGCCGGTTCGGGCTCCTCCAGCCCATCGCCGACTTCGTCAAGCTTCTGGCTAAGGAAGACATCGTCCCCGACGCCGCAGACAAGCGCCTCTTCACGGTCCTGCCGATCGTCGGCCTGGCCATCGTCTCGACGGCGGGACTGCTGCTCCCCGTTTGGAACTTCGACCTGGCCGCCCCGAGTTTTACGTCGTTCTCGGGGGACATCATCGTCGTCCTCTACCTCCTCAGCCTGCCGACGCTCATCCTCTTCCTGGCCGCCTGGTCCTCGACAAACCCGTTCTCCATGATCGGCGGCGCCCGCGTCCTGACCATGCTCTTCGGCTACGAAGTCCCGCTCTTCCTGGCCGTCCTCAGCCCGGCCATCCTAGCCGACTCCTGGCGGCTGGCCGAGATCGCGGCCTTCTACCAGCAGAAGCCCCTTCTCCTCCTATCGAACCTGTTGGGCTTCATCGTCGCCGTCATCGCCGTCCAGGCCAAGCTCGAGCGGACCCCGTTCGACATCCCCCACGCCGAGACGGAGATCGTCGGCGGCACGTTCACGGAATATTCGGGGAAGAAGCTGGCCCTGTTCCGTCTGACCTTCGACATCGAGATGGTCGTCTCGAGCGGCCTCCTCGCGGCCGTCTTCCTGGGCGGTTTCCCCGGCGGGGCCGTCATCGGGTTCCTCCATTTCGTCGTCAAGACGCTCTTCGTCATCTTCCTCCTGTCCCTTCTCCGGGCCCTGACCTCGCGGATCCGCGTCGACCAGGTCGTGTCCTTCGCCTGGAAATTCCTGGCCCCGCTGGCCGTCCTCCAGCTCCTGGTCACCATCTTCCTGAAGGGATTGCTGTCATGAAAATCGCGGTCTTCCTCCCCGAACTTATCCGCCATCTCTTCAAGAAACCCGCCACCGTCGACTATCCCTTCAAGAAACTCGAGGTCCCGAAGGATTTCCGGGGCACACCCTATCTCAATCCCGAGATGTGCATCGTCTGCCTGGCCTGCGAACGGGACTGCCCGGCCGAGGCCATCGAGATCTCGTCGGTCAACGAGGTCGAGAAGCGTTTCAAGATGGTCATCCACAACGACCGCTGTATCCACTGCGCCCAGTGCGTCGATTCCTGCCCGACAACCCCCAAGGCCATGCAGATCGACAGCCTCTATGAGGTCGCCGACGACGACCGCCACAAGATGAAAAAGGACTGGGTCTACGTCCGGGCCGTGCTCAAGCGCAAGGCGGCGGCGCCGGCCGCAGCGCCCCAGGCCGCCGAACCGAAAGCCTGAGTTCTCGGACCGGCCGGCCGCGGACATCCCCCCTCTCGTTGCCGCCGGACCTTGCGGACGGGCCCGGGAATCCATAGAATCAAGCCATGCAGCCTTGGGAGCGCGTACTCCGGCAGGA
>MEXZ01000099.1:6907-7502 GCA_001773855.1 Candidatus Aminicenantes bacterium RBG_13_64_14 | reverse complement strand
TCTTCTCGATGGTGAACTTGATCCCCTTTGACCGCTCGGCCGAAAGGAGCGACACGCGCCGGATTGCATTGGCCAGCTCTTCGCGCGAAACGGCCAGCCAGCCGGGGTTATCCTTAGGGATGACCGCCTGATAGTTGGGGAACTTGCTGTCGATGATCCGGGAGATGAGGGTCCTCTGGCCGACCTTGAAGAAAAGGTTGTTCTCGTCGAGGTCGAACTCGACTGTTTCGTCCTCGAATTTCCTGATCTCGTTGAGCGTTTTCTTGGCCACGATGACACTGATGTCCTGGTCGAGTTTCAGCCCGTCCTGGGACTTTTTCGTGTACGACAGGCGGTGTCCGTCCGTGCTGACGAGTTCGATCTGCCGGTTCTTGAGCGAAAGCTGCGCCCCGTTGAGATAATACCTCTGCTCCTGGGTGATCGCAAAGTAAACCCGATCGATCATGTCGTTGATGTCCTTCAGCCCCAATTGTATGCCCTTCTCGAACTTCGGCTCCGGGACCTGGGGATAATCCTCCTTTGGCAGGCACAGGACCTTGAACTCGCTGTCTCCCGACTTGATCTCGATGTTGTCGTCGACCTTTTCCACATGGAC
>MEXZ01000099.1:3386-6866 GCA_001773855.1 Candidatus Aminicenantes bacterium RBG_13_64_14 | reverse complement strand
TCTTGCCGTTAACCGTGATCGCCCCGGCCTTATCGATGGCCGCCCCGAGATGCGTCCTCAACCCGACCTCGAGGTCGGTTCCCGTCAGTTCGATGTCCGACGCCGAGACGTTCATCAGGATATTGGCCAGGATGGGCATGGTGTTCCGTTTTTCGACGATCCCCTGGAGGAGTTGGAGTTCTTCCAAGAAAGCTTCTTTGGAAATTGAGAATTTCATTTGGGCACCTCTTGAACCGAATTCTTTATATTCTTATTATTTATTTCATAAAGATAACTAAAATCAAGAAGAGAAATAATAAAGTCCTCTGAAAATGTGCATATCCGGCCAAACTCACTGATAATCCTCATTGGATGAAGGCCACGAGACTGTTAATTTCTTTGTTGAATTCGGGATCGTCGGTCCGAAGCTTGCCGATCTTGCGGACGCTGTAGATGACCGTCGTGTGGTGTTTTCCACCGAATTTCTTGCCAATCTCAGGAAGGGATGAATTGGTCAGCTCCTTGGCCAGGTACATGGCGATCTGACGGGGGAAGGCGATCTTGGGGGAGTTGTTCTTTGACTTGAGCTGAGAAGGCTTGATTTTGAACTTGTGGCAGATGAGTTTCTGAATCTTTTCCACAGTGACGATCATCGTCGACGAGTCGAGAAGACCCTTGAGAGCTTCCTTGGTCAGATCGAGATCGATCTTCTCGCCCTTTAGCGAGGCGAACGCGATGACCCGCCTCAAGTAGCCTTCGAGCTCGCGGATGTTGGACTGGACCTTGTCGGCGATGTAGAGTCCCACGCTCTCGGGAAGGAAGACCGCTTCCGCCTCGGCTTTTTTCTTGAGGATGGCGATGCGGGTCTCGATGTCCGGCGGCTTGAGGTCGGCGATGAGGCCCCACTCGAACCGGGATCGGAAACGCTCCTCGAGATGGGGAATCTCTTTGGGTGGGCAGTCGCTCGAGATGACGATCTGCTTCTGGCTGTCATAAAGGTGGTTGAAGGTGTGGAAAAATTCCTCTTTCGTCCGCTCCCGGCCGGAGAGGTAGTGGATGTCGTCGATCAACAAAACGTCGACGCTCCGGTATTTCTCGCGGAACTCGAGGACCTTGCCGTACTGGAGGTGGTTGATGAGATCGTTCATGAATTTTTCGGTGGTGACGTAGAGGATCTTGTTCCGCTCGTTCTGCTGGAGGTTGAAGTGGCCGATGGCGTTCATGAGGTGCGTCTTGCCGAGGCCCGCCCCGCCGTAGATGTAGAGAGGGTTGTACGACTTGGCTGGGTTCTTGGCCACGGCCAGGGCGGCCGCGTGGGCGAACTGGTTACAGCTGCCGACGACGAAATTCTCGAAGGTGTAGTTGGGGTTGAGGTTCGGATTGATGGTCTGGCCCTGCTTGGTCTTCCTCTCGTCCGGTGAGCGCCTCATGAACGACGACGGGGTGTCGTCGTGGATGTAGCGGACGTCAAAGGTTTTACCGAAGAGGTCGAGCGAACATTCGTTGATGATGCTCGAATAATGGAAGGACAGCCAGTCGCGGAAATAGGAATTCGGGACCTTAATGTACAAGCAATCCTGTTCCTGGCCGATGAAGCTCGTCGGATCGAACCAGGTCTCGAACGAGTTGGGGTCGACCTTGGTTTCGACGGCCCGGAGGATTTGTATCCAAAGGTTTTGATTTTCTTTAAGTTCCATGGGTACAGCTAATTTATCCACAGAATTTTCCACATCTGTGGAAAATCCTCTCCGGGCAATTGATCCGACCGGGGGAGGCCTGCGAATCATAGCACCACGGGAAGGTCATATCAAGCTATTTTTTAGGGGAAAATGGTATTCCGGAGCGATTGGGGCCGAGGCCGGTTCCGAGGACCGGTAAGGCGCGTCCGAAGGTCCCCGGCGGGCCAAAAAAAAGGCCGAAAAGAGGCCCCGGACGAGGCCTTCCTGGACGGGGAAAACCGTTCGTTTTTACGCGCTTAGAAGACGAACCGGCTCAGCGCCGGAGGAGGATCCTTTGCTCGATCGTCGGGGCGCCGAAAAGGACCGGGAAAAGGCGGGCCCGGATACGGTCAGCGAGCTCGGCCAAAGCGAATTCGGCCGGTTTATCGAGGTCGCTGTAATCCCGTTCCTCGCGGAAGGTTCTTTTATAAAGGGTTTCCCCGGTCGCGGCGGAAACGACGGCAAGGTCGACCGAGAGGGTCCAGCGGAGATGCTCGATGAGGCCGCGACGGTCGAGGTTAAACGGACCGTCCAGGGGAAGGTTTTTTTTATCAAGGGCCTTGCGGGTCTGGCCGACGAGCCCGGCCGAGCCGGTGAGGAAGACCGAATGTTCACGGCCGGCGGCCGCTTGTTTCCAGAACGCCGGGTCGTCCGCGGCGGCCTTGCCGTCCCGGGAGAGATCCATGCGGGAGACCGCGCCCTTGAAGGACCGACCGAGTTCCGCCGCGAGATAGCCCTGGAGCTCCCGGCCCAGCGCGAAATCCGGGGACGGGGCGTCGTCGCGGAAATCCGTCACGATGATCTCGCTGAAGAGGCCGGGGGGAAAGGCCGAAACACCGGGCATCTCCACACTGACCGGGACCGGGGGACGCGAAAAACATGCGGCCGCCGCGAGCAGGGCGGCCGCGATGATAAAACTCCGCGGCTTCACAGCTTTCTCCCGCGCTCGGCCCCCAGGCGGGCCTTGAACTTTTCGAAGTTGGCCTTGATCGCCGCATTGCCCGGGTCGAGACGGAGGGCCGCCTCGTATTCCTTCCGGGCCTCCTCAAGGGCGCCCTGTTTTTCGTAGGCGATGGCGAGGTTGTTGTGGGCCGCGGCGGAATCCGGATTTTGGGCCAGGGCGTTCTTCCAGTGGACAACGGCCTCGTCCCAACTGTCCGCGCGGGCCGCCGCGACGCCGTTTATGAGGGTTTTCGAGGCGAGGGGCAGCCGGCAGGCCGCGGCCAGGGGCAAAGTGAGAGAAACAAGAGCCAGAAAAACATTGGGTCTCATGCCGGCCTCGAAGGAAAGCTACGCCTTTCGGACCACCCGGTCAAGCGGAAACAGACTTGGCCAACTTGCCTCACGCCGATTTTTATGGTATAAATTCGGCTCATCCTGAAACGAGAGAGATACGACCATGCCGAAAACCTGCCAGATTTGCCAAAAAGGCCCGATTTTCGGGCATAACGTCAGCCATTCCCACAAGTCGTCCCCGAAAAAATGGAAGCCCAACCTTCAGCACGTCAGGGCCCAGACCCCGCAGGGTGGCGTGCGCCAGGTCTGGGTCTGCACGAGATGCCTGCGCTCGGGGAAAGTGGTCAAAGCGGCCTAGCCCCGCCTACTACACTCTCTCGACAGACAAAACCTCTTTCAGCGCGGAGATGCGCCGGGTGATGTCCTCGAGGTGGCGTATGTCCCGGATCCTGATGTCCAGCCTGATCTTGGCCTTGCCCTCGGCGAGCATCGCCGCCTCGGCCTTGAAGATGTTCCCCTCGAGCCCCGCGACCGCGGTGGCGACCTT
>MEXZ01000099.1:1132-3232 GCA_001773855.1 Candidatus Aminicenantes bacterium RBG_13_64_14 | reverse complement strand
TTCCCCGCCGTGATGTACCCGACGACGGGCTCGCCCTTGACCGGAGAGCAGCATTTGGCCAGTTTGATCATCTGTCCATCGATGTCCCTGATCCTGACCCCCGGGCCCGGGCCCGGCGCGAAGCGGGCCGCCGCTTTCCCGAGCAGGCCCGGCCGGCGCGGCGTGACCCGGCCGGCGGGGAAAACGGTTTCGATGAGTGCGGGGTTGACGACGATCTTGCCGAGCCCTGCAAGCCGGTAAAACTCCTCCATGGACCCGGCCCTCGGGCCGAGGGCCGCGGCCAGCTGCCGGGCGAGGTCCTCTTCCCTCCGGAATTCTGCGGGGAGGATGTACTTGCGGATCTCCCGTTCCCAGAGCTTCCGTCCCAGGGCGACGCTCGTCGTCCGGCTCTTGAGGTTGAGCCAGCGCTTGAGCTGCTGGCGCGCGCCGGCGGTCGCGGCCGAAGCGAGCATGCCCCGCGTCGGCGTCCTCTCCTCCGACGTCAGGATCTCCACGATGTCCCCCGTCTTGAGAACGGTCTTGAGCGGGGACGCGGAGCCGTTGACCCTGGCCCCGGACGCGTGAAGCCCGATTTCCGTGTGGATCTTGAAGGCGAAGTCGAGGGCCGTGGCGCCGGTCGGCAGGTTGACGACCTTGCCCTTGGGCGTGAAGACGTAGATCTCCTCCGGGATGAGGTTTGTTTTCAGGCTCTGCAGGAACTCCCGCGGGTTCTTCTGCTCTTCGAAGAGGGCGGCCATTTCGCGGAGCCAGTGGAGGCGGCGGTCCTCTTTCATCGGGCCGGCCGGCGAGTCGTCCTTGTACCGCCAGTGGGCGGCGATACCGTTCTCGGCGAGGTCGTGCATCTCCTGGGTCCGGACCTGGATCTCGAACTTCTTCCGCCCCTCGGTGATGACCGTCGTGTGCAGGGCCTGGTAGAGGTTGGGTTTGGGCATGGCGATGAAATCGCGGAACCTCTGGGGCAGGTGGGGCCAGCGCTGGTGGATGATGCCGAGGAGGGCGTAGCAGTTCTTGACGGAGTCGGTGATGACCCGCAGGGCCAGGAAGTCGAAAACCTGGTCGAAGGCGATGTCCCGCCGCTTCATCTTGCTCCAAACGCTGTAGGGACGCTTGATCCGGGAGAAGACCTCGGCCGGGATGCCGTTCTCCCGGACGAACTCCTCGAGCGTCTTCTTCATGGCTTTAAGGTCCGCCTCGGCCACCCTTCTCCCGGGCTTTTCGGCCGCGGCGAGCTTGGCGAACTCCTCGGGGGCCACGTAGCGGAACGAAAGGTCCTCGAGCTCGGCCCGGATGCGCCCCATGCCGAGCCGGTTGGCGATCGGGGCGTAGATGTCGAGCGTCTCGCGGGCGATCTGCCGCCGTCTCTCCTCGCCGAGGTGCTGGAGGGTCTTAAGGTTGTGGATCCGGTCGGCCAGCTTGATGAAGATGACCCGGATGTCGTCGGTCATCGCCAGGATGATCTTCCGGATGGTCTCGGCCCGGCGGACCTCGGGCGACACCTCCTGGACCCGGCTGATCTTGGTCACCCCCTCGACCAGGTCGGCGACGGCCTTGCCGAAATTCTCGCGTATGTCCGTGGCCGTCGCGTCCGTATCCTCGAGAACGTCGTGGAGGAGGGCGGCGACGAGCGTCGTCTTGTCGAGCTTCATGTCGGCGAGGTAGTCGGCCACTTCGAGCGGATGGCTGAGATAGGGTTCCCCGGAACGGCGGACCTGGCCCTTGTGGGCCTTGCCCGCGAACACGTAGGCCTTCTGGAGGACGAGGGACTCTTTTTCGCCGATGTAGGAGGAGGCCTTTTCGAGGATGTCGTCAAAACGGATCATGGCCGGACGGCCTCGCTTGCCCGAGGATCCAGGCGGCGGCTTCGCGGGCCGTGGGGGCCGAACGGGTCGCAGTCGAGGAAAACGGCCCAGCGTGTTGGCATGACGAGTGTTCGCCGGTGGCGAAGACCTCCGATATGACGGCTAAGATGAAGCCTTGTCGGGCTTGGGCTTGGCGGCCTCGGCGGGGGCGGTCTTCGCTTCGGCCGTGGTCTCGGCGGGAGCGGTCTTCGCCTCGGCCGTGGTCTCGGCGGGCACCGAGCTTTTCTTGGCGTAGTCGGTG
>MEXZ01000099.1:0-939 GCA_001773855.1 Candidatus Aminicenantes bacterium RBG_13_64_14 | reverse complement strand
GCAAAGGCCCTTTAGGGCGTGTCCCCTTTCTTCGCCTTCCAGACATTTCCTAGAAGTGCGGCTCCGAGTCACTCCGCCGCACTTCTATCGGTCGCTCCCAAGAGTCCGCTCCCTGCCGGAGGCCTATTCGTGGAAGACGATGGCCTCGAAGACGTAGAGCTTAGCGCCCAGCCGCCAGGCGTCCCGCGGCAGGCCGGCCTTGAGCGAGGCCTGCTCGAGGAAGGTCTCCCGGTCCCACTTGTTCTCCGTCGGGACCTGGGGCAGGAGGACGCCCTTCAGCCCGTCCCGGGCGACGATCAGACCGTGCCGGCCCACGATGACCTCACGAGGGTCGGAAATCTCCCGGACCGGCGTCAAAACGGAGATCTCGAACTTGATGTCCCGGAGCTCGGCAGGCCGGACGGGAGGGAAACGCGGGTCCTCGGTCGCCGCGTAGACCGCCGCCCGGATGACGGCCTGGCCCAGCGGGGCGACGGGCTCGAGGAATCCGATGCAGCCGCGCAGGTCCCCGCCTTTCGTGAGCGTCACGAACACGCCTCGCGGCTCCAGGAACTTCGCCTTTCCGGAGACGTCATCGATCGCCGCCCGCCTCTCGACGAATTCGGTCACGGACGCCCGGGCCATGCGGAGGAGCTCGACCTTTTCTTCCGGCGTGAGCGAGGTCCCGCCGCCTTCTCCGGGCCCGGCCCCGGAGAGGACGACTGCGGCGAGATAACCGACGATCGGGCCGCCGAAGCCGGACGAATCGGTCCGGGCGAGGACCTCGACCCGGGGTTGGCCCGCCTTCCCGGCCAGGAGGAGGACGGCGGCGACGGGACCGCCGCCGCACATGATGTTCTCCCCGGCCTCGGTTTTGTGGATGAGACCTTCCGTGTCCACGGCCCGGATGAGCGCGGCCGTCGCGGCGTCGGTCGCCTGCGCTTCGGTCTTCGGCAGGAA
>MEXZ01000098.1:5869-6000 GCA_001773855.1 Candidatus Aminicenantes bacterium RBG_13_64_14 | reverse complement strand
ACTCCAAAAAAGACGCCATCGGCGCTGGAATAATGCTTCATACCGGTTTTCTTCCCAAACGCGTCAACCCACTGAAGATGGAAGAGAACCATTTAAAGAAGGCGGGGTGGTGTCTCCGTCTTATCGGGGAA
>MEXZ01000098.1:5710-5826 GCA_001773855.1 Candidatus Aminicenantes bacterium RBG_13_64_14 | reverse complement strand
GCCAGGATGATTTTGTCCCGGGTCAGGAAGGTGAGTTTATAAGCCGTCCAATAATCGGCGTATCCTCCCTTGATATTTTCGCTGGCTAGATCTTGGGCCATCAGCTCATGCCAGGA
>MEXZ01000098.1:4291-5650 GCA_001773855.1 Candidatus Aminicenantes bacterium RBG_13_64_14 | reverse complement strand
TGACGGGCGTCCCCTCGCGGAATCTCTTCCGCGTCTGGACCCATAACAGCCCCCCCAGGATGACGAAGGCGGCGACGACCGCAGCCATGGACAACTCCCGCAGCACGGGAACGCTGCTTGCGCCCGCCATCCTGGCCGTCATCTCCGGAACGGCCATGAACAGGTTCTTGACGATTTCCGGCAAGGCCGCCAGGCCGCCCGGCGAAGAGGGCGAGAGGCCCGTCGCATATCCCGCCAGCGCCGGGGAAAATCCGGCCAAAAATCCGAGGGCCAGGAACCGGGCTCCGAGATCGGCCCGGAGCCTTCGCCAAAGAGGCAAGGCTTTTCGATAATGCGCGGCCGCGAAGACCAGCAGGGCGAGCAGGACGCTGGTCTTGAAAATCGGCCACAGGTAGAGCTTGACCCTGAGCCGGCCGAGGCTCCAGAACCAGTTGCCGCGAATCCACAGAAAACAAGCCAGCGCCAGGTTGGCGAGGTTGTAGAAGTTGATGACGACGAAGAAGGATTTCGCGAGACGCGGCAGCGGCGCGCGGCGGAGCAAGACGACGTCATTCCATAGCCGCGGGAGGCTGAAGGCCGCCAGTTTTGCCCTCATCCTCTCCCGGTCCTGGGGGCCCTTCCGCAGCGCGATCACGGCCATGGCGATCGCCGCCCAGAAGACAAGGATCAAGCGAAAGTAGTACCAGGAGAATCCGGCCGCGAGACCCGAGAGGAAAAACAGCGTTTTGCCGCGTTCGCCCCGGCGAAACCGGTCGAACAAGGCAAGGTGGACGACGCCGAAAAACAGGATGAAGGTGTAGTTGTAAACGGAATGCGTAGCCTGGAAAAAAGCGGGAGGGGCCAGGGCGAGGATGAGCGTCGAGACATGAGCGCTCCGGGCGTCGAGGACGCGGCGGGCGTAGCGATGAAAAAGCCAGAGGGTCAGGAGGGAGAAGATAAAGGGAATCCAATGGCTGACGGCCGGGGTCGCCCCGAAGACCTTGAACAAGGGGGCGAGGAGCATAGGGTCCAGGGCTCCGTAGTAGGCTTCTCCCCAGTAGTAGACGGAAAATTCGCCGCGGAGAAAATGACGGGCCATGAGGCCCAGGACAGCGGTGTCCGAGCTGAAAAAAAGGTCCCAGAAAATGAGATAGGGAAGGCGCACGAGAGCGGCCAGGCCGAGAATGAGGAAAGACGGGCCTTCGCTCGCGAGCCACTTTGAACTTAGCGGCATATGGAAAAGTCACCTAGACGCTTGCTGGCGACCTATCTTCGAGGTCGAAGGAGACTCGCGATGGGTCGTTCGGGTCGTAGTTTATGCGCACGACGGCCCCCGGCTGGAACCGGGGAATCTCCAGGCGCGAGATCGGCATCCTTGTT
>MEXZ01000098.1:2502-4217 GCA_001773855.1 Candidatus Aminicenantes bacterium RBG_13_64_14 | reverse complement strand
CATGCCGGTATCGCGGATTTGCAGGATCGTCGCTTCCGCCGGCAGGCCGGTCTTTTCCAGTTCGCGCGCCTGACTGATTCCGGTAGACCTGTAAATCGCTGAACAGCCAAGCATGAGAGAGAGCAGGACAAGGCACGCCGCAATTTTTCCAATTTTCATCCTTTCCCTCTCATCCATCCGACTCCGTATCCGAATTCATAGGTAGAGCCTGCTGTGAGTCTTGTAGCATAAATCGTGGCCCGGGGCCCGTCAAGTCAGCAGGGCTTTGATTTATTTGCTTGCGAAATGTGCAATTCCCCCTTGACAAACGCCCTGGGGGAGCGTATCTTGTCAATGGTGAACAAAATGGTGAACAAGCCAAACCCGGAATTGACCAAGAGGCAGAGGCGCGTCCTCCAGGCCGTGGAGGCCTTCATCCTGGGCCACGGCTACGCCCCGACCATCCGCCGCCTGGGCGAGGAGCTGGGCATTACCAGCCCCTCGGCCGTGTTCAAGCACGTCCGGAGCCTCGAGTGCAAGGGCTACCTGAGCCGCAGGGAGGGCGATCTCAGCCTGGCCGGCCGGCCCGCGCCCGCGGCGGGTCAGGTCCGCGTGCCGCTCCTCGGCCCGGTCCCGGCCGGCTGGCCGCGCGAGGCCTTCGACCTCCCGGGCGAGGCCGTGGACGTCCCGGAGTGGATGGTCGGCCGGCGGGCGTCGAACGTCTTCTGCATCCGCGTCGAGGGCAAGTCCATGATCGACGCCCACATCGACGACGGCGACCGCGTGGTCATCGAGCGCACGGACACGGCCGCCTCGGGGGAGATGGTCGTGGCCCGCCTCGACGACGGCTCGGTCACCCTCAAGCGCTTGCGGCGCGAGAACGGCCGCATCCTGCTCGTGCCCGAGAACCCGGAGTTCGCCCCCCTCGAGGTCCGCGAGCTGCGGGTGCTCGGCCGGGTGATCGGCGTCTTGAGAAAGTATTGAAAGGGGGACGCGTCCCCCACAACCCGTTTTGTTCCGTGCGCTCCGGCGCCAACGCCGCGCCCCTCCCGCCTTCCCGTCGGGAGCGGGCGCGGCACCCTTTCTAAAGAGAAGGAAGAGAGAATGCGAGGGACACGATCCCCTTTCAAGGGAAATGATGTCGTGTCCCGGGGAAAACCATGAACGCCCGACGCCGACGATTCATCGTCCACATCGACATCGACGCCTTCTTCGCCGCCGTGGAGACGCTCCTCGACCCGACGCTCAAGGGCAAGCCGGTCATCGTCGGCGGCCTGCCCCACGAGCGGGGCGTGGCCTCGACCTGCTCCTACGAGGCCCGCCGCTTCGGCGTCCACTCGGGAATGCCCCTGGCCAAGGCTTACCAGCTCTGCCCCCAGGGCGTCTTCGTCCGCGGCAATCATCACGTTTACCAGACCTTCTCCGAGACGTTCTTCCGCCTCCTCGGCGAGTACACGCCCGACGTCGAGGAGGCCTCGCTCGACGAAGCCTATCTCGACCTCAGCCGCTGCGGCAACCTCTACCCCTCCTTCTCCCGCGCCGCCCGCGGCCTCAAGGCGCGCATCGAGCGCGACCTGGGCCTGGCCGTTTCGGTCGGCGCCGGGCCGAACAAAATCCTGGCCAAGCTGGCCGCGAAGAGAGCCAAGCCCGGCGGGTACTTCGAGGTCGAGCCGGGCGGCGAGGAGGAATTCCTGCGCGGCCTCGACATCGAGGCCCTGCCCGGCATCGGCCCCAAG
>MEXZ01000098.1:1562-2335 GCA_001773855.1 Candidatus Aminicenantes bacterium RBG_13_64_14 | reverse complement strand
TACGGGTTCGGATCGCTCCTCACGGCGCGGGAGCGGATGCTCGACCCGCTCTACAGCCTGGAGAAGGACCGGGGGTTCGTCCTCAAGACGGCCTCCCTGACGAGATAGGGGAAGGGGAGGGGACGTCGTGTTTATTCCGCTCCGCCTCCATTCGGTGTACAGCCGGGGCCGGGGGGCGGTCACGATTGACGAGGGCGCGTCCTGGGCGGCGCGCGGCCGGCTTCGGGCCGCGGGCCTGGCCGACATCGAGAACATCCACGGCTGGGCCAAGTGGAAGCGGGCCGCCGCGGACCACGGGTTCAAGCCCCTGTTCGGCTGCGAGGTCGATCTCGGGGAGGGCCGCCGCTTCGTGCTCCTGGTCAAGAGCCGGGAGGGATACGGGCGGCTCGTGGAAACGCTCAACCGCCGCCGGCTCGAATCGGCCGAGGGGCTGGTCGTCATCTTCCTGCCCCAGGCCGGCGGGGAGTCGGACGTTGAGGAGGGCGGCATCGGGACACCCGCCGGCGCGGACGTCTACGTCGGCTGCGACTTCTTCAACTTCCGCGCGGCGCGGCGCCTGGCGCGGCGGCACGGCCTGCCCCTGGTCTGGGCCAACCCCCTGAAGTTCATCATGAGCGCCGACCGGCTCGTGCTCGTGCGGGCCATCACGGAGAAGATCCCCTTCCCGCCCGAGCGGGACCGGCTGGCGGGCAAAGTCGAGCTCTTCGGCCCGGCCCAGGAGGCGTTGGCCGTCAAGTGGTTCGGTGCCGAGGCCAAGGCCGCCCTGGCCCGCA
>MEXZ01000098.1:0-1525 GCA_001773855.1 Candidatus Aminicenantes bacterium RBG_13_64_14 | reverse complement strand
CCCGCCGCCGCGGCATCCTCCACAACCTCAAGGGCTCGGGCGCCTCCTCGTACCTCGCCCACCTGCTGGGCATCTCCCACGTCAACCCCCTGGAGTTCGACCTCTACTTCGAGCGCTTCCTCAACAGCGGCCGCGACGACCCGCCCGACATCGACCTCGATTTCGACTCGCGCCGCCGCGACGAGGTGCTGGCCTACGTCCTGGAAAAGTACGGAGGCGGCGGGAAACCGGGGAGCGGCGCGGACGGCGGCGCCCCGCGCACGGGCGCGGCCTTCGTCTGCAGCCTGAAGAACTACCGCGCCCGCTCGGCGCTCTACGAGACGGCCCGGGCCTTCGGCCTCCCGCCCGAGGAGGCGCGCGGCCTGAGCAAAAAGATTCCCTTCTTCGCCGAGCCCGAGACGCTGCGGCGCGGCCGTCCGGCGCCGGGCGGCGAAGAGATCTGGCGCCTGGCCGCGGAGCTCGGCGGCGTCTATTGCGAGAAGTCGCTTCACGTGGGCGGGGTCATCCTCACGCCCGCGCCCGTCGACCGCTACCTGCCGCTCGAAAAATCGGCCAAGGGGCTGGTCATGTCCCATTACGACCGGGACGCGGTCGAGGACCTGAAGCTCATCAAGCTCGACCTCCTCTCGGTTCGGGGGCTGGCCGCCGTGTCCCAGACCCGGGAAAGCCTCGGCCTGCGCGTCATCCCGCCGCGCGACCCCAAGGCCGCCGCGCTGCTGCGGAGCGCACGGACCGTGGGCTGCTTTCAGGTCGAGAGCCCGGCCATGATGAACCTCCTGCGCCGCATGAAGCCGGGGGATGTCGGGGACCTCGTCCAGGCCCTGGCCCTGATCCGGCCGGGCCCGACCGAGAGCGGGATGAAGGAGGCGCTGCTGCGAAGCCGCGAGGGACGGCCCGTCCGCCGCGACCCGTTCCTCCGGCGCGTCCTGCCCGAGACCGACGGTCTCCTCCTCTACGAGGAACAGGTCATGCAGCTCGCCGAGCGGGTGGCCGGCCTGCCGCCCGGCGAGGGCGACCTCCTGCGCCGCGGCCTGAAGAGGCGGGGGGGGCCGGCGCCGGCGCTCAAGGAGCGTTTTTTCCGTGAAGCCCGCTCCCGGGGCTACGCCGCCGAGGAAGCGGAAAAGCTGTGGGGCGTGATGGAGAGGTTCTCCTCCTACTCCTTCAACAAGGCCCACAGCGCCTCCTACGCGGCCCTGGCCTACCAGGCCGTCTATCTCAAGGCCCACCACCCCGTGACCTACATGGCCGCCGTGCTCAACGCCGGCGGCGGCTACTACGAGCCGGCTGAGTACGTCGAGGAGGCCAAGCGCCTGGGCATCCCCTTCTTCGGCCCGGACGTAAACCGCAGCCTCTACCGGTTCGAGGTCGAGGGCGAAGGGATCCGGGTGGGGCTGCTGGCCATCAAGGGCTTCTCGCTCAAGACCGCGGAAGAGATCATCGAGGAGAGGCGGAACGGTGATTACCCGTCGCTCGAGGATTTTCTGGGCCGGCTGAAGCTCGGCCGGGCCGAGCTCTTGTCCCTCAT
>MEXZ01000097.1:4782-5721 GCA_001773855.1 Candidatus Aminicenantes bacterium RBG_13_64_14 | reverse complement strand
GGCGTGTCGATCGGCGACAACACGTCCGGCGAGTCCCTGCCGCCGCGGCTCATGCCGGCCCGGCCGGCCGTGCAGGGCCAGGAGGACATGCCCATCTTCATGGACCCGGACTTCGAGCCGAACATCTTCATCTACGACAATTACCCGGGAGGGATCGGGCTCAGCCCGTCGCTCTTCGCCCTCGAGTCCCGTCTCCTCGAACACGGCTTGAAGACGCTCGAGGCCTGCCCCTGCAGGGACGGCTGTCCCTCGTGCGTCGGGGCGACGAACGAAAGCGGCAAGGACGCGAAACGGGTCGCCCGGGTCCTCCTCCAGGGCCTTCTCGGCCTCCAATAAGAAGGTACCAGGTCTACGCAATGCCAAAATTGGCATTGCGTAGACCTGGTACCTTCTTTTTTACTTGACGGTCTTGATGACGCGGATGGGGAGGATGATGGAGGGGATACCCTTGAACTGGAGGATGCGCTGGATGCTGTAGGCCGTCTGGTTGTGGAGGAGCCGCGTAAAGAAGTTCTCCTCTTCGAAAACAAGCTTGCCGACGAAGAAGACGGCCTTGTTGTACTTCCGCTGGATCTCCTCGCAGCGGGCCTCGACCGCGGCCAGAGTGTCGACCTCGACGGAGTGGATGGACTCGGCGTGGAAGCCGAAGTTATTGGACAGCCGGACGTATTTTTCGAGCTCCCCAATGATGTGGCGATCCAGGTTCTTGACCTCTTCGGCGCCCTTGAAATTCTTCCAGTCCACGACGCCGACGGAGATGAAGACGAAGTTCTTGAAGTAGTGGGGGAAGATGCGGTGGATGTTGAGGAACGAGTGGATGCCCAGGCCGCCGAAGTTGCGGACGAAAAGGACGGCCGTCGGGGCCGTCTCGTCCCGGGCCGGGGCCGCGTGCTTCCCCGTCATCTGCTGGACCTGGGCCATGACGTCGTCCAGGCGGCG
>MEXZ01000097.1:1539-4702 GCA_001773855.1 Candidatus Aminicenantes bacterium RBG_13_64_14 | reverse complement strand
TCCAGCCGCCCTCCTTGAACTTGATGGCGATCGTCACGGTCAGGATCGATATGGACATGAGGAGCCCGATGAGGTTGATGGCCAGCTTCTTGCCGCGGTGCGGGGCCGGCGTCTTCAGCCAGTGCAGGCACATGCCCAGCTGGGACAAGGAAAAGGTGATGAAAACGTTGATGCTGTACATAACGACCAGGACCTGGACCGACCCGCGGGTGAAGAAGAGGATGAGGATGGAGGCGAGGCCCATGAACAGGATACCGTTCTGGATGACGAGCCGCTCGGAGAGGTGCATGAACCGGTTCGGGACCCAGGAATCGATGGCCATGTTGCCGAGGACCCGCGGGCCGTCGATGAAACCCGCTTGAGCGGCGACGAACAGGATGGCCCCTTCGGAGACCAGAATGATCCCCAGGAGCCACACGCCCAGCGGAAAGCCGCCGATCTTCCAGGTCCCGATGAGTGTTTCAATGAGCGAGGCGTTCAGGGTTTTTCCGGCGACGTGCTGGACGTTCGTCAGGAGGTAGCAGACGAGCAGCCCCCCGGCCGTGAAGGACAGGGAGGCCGCCATGTAGGCCATCGTCCTTTTCCCGGTCTTCACCTGGGGCGGGCGGAGGATCTGCAGGCCATTCGAGACGGCCTCGATCCCCGTATAGGTGCCGGCCCCCAGGCTGTAGCCCCGGAGGAGGATGAAGGCCATGGTCCCGAAACCGAGCTGCTGGATGCCCTGGCGCGTCTCCTGGATGGTGTCGGTGAACAGGGTCGGCGTCGCCGAGATGTGCGAAAAAATGCCATAGAGGATGACGGCGATGTGAGAAATGAAGAAGAGGAGGAAGATCGGCGTCAGCGTAGCCACCGATTCCTTGACGCCCCTCAGGTTGAGCAGGATGAGGAGGGAGGTCATGAGGAGGATGAACGTCAGCTTGTATTGGAAATAGGTCGGCGGCAGAAAGCTCAGGACGGCTTCGACACCGCTCGAGATGGAGATGCTGATGGTCAGCATGTAGTCGACGATCAGAGCGCAACCCGAAATGAGCCCGAAGATGGGCCCGAGGAGCTTGGTGGCGACGACATAGCCGCCGCCGCCCGTCGGGAAGAGCTCGATGATCTGGGAGTAGCTCAAGGAAATGGTGATGACCGTGATGGCCGTCAGGACGGCCAGGTAGAGCGCCAGATGCCTGTGATCGCCGAGCGACAGGAAGGCTTCCTGGGGTCCGTAGTTCGACGAGCTTAGCCCGTCCGCGCCGAGGCCGACCCAAGCGAAAAAGGCGACGAGCGCTATCTTGTGGAAGATGCGCGGGTCCTGGACGTTCTTTTCCCCGCCCAGGAGGATTTTCTTTACTTTTTCCCAGGGCCTCATGCCCCTCCGGCCGCCCCGGTCCGGCGCTCAGCGTGAATCATGGCCGAAATATATACTGAAATGCCGCCCGGCATCAAGATGCTCATTTGACAGAACCCGGGGCATGTGCTACTTTTTTTAACGGATAATCATGAATATCAACATTTTCAAGATCATCGCCGACGCCGACATCGTCGTCCAGCTCATCCTCCTGCTCCTCGTTTTCTTCTCCGTGTTCTCCTGGGCCATTATCTTTTTCAAGTACAAGACGATCAAGGCGGGCTTCAAGCAGTCGGCGAAGTTCCTGGACGTCTTCCGCCGCAGCAAGAGCCTCTCCGACGTCAACGACGCCGCCAAGAAGCTCCGGGCCAGCCCCCTCGCCGTCATCTTCCTGGCCGGCAACAAGGAGTTGGCCTACCAATCGAAGGCCTCCGCCGAGAACGGCTGGAGCGCCGCCAAGACGGACAGCCTCAACCGGGCTCTGCTCAAGGCCTCCAACGCCGAAGTGTCGCGCCTGGAGAAGATGATGTTCTTCCTGGCCACGACGGGGAGCGTCTCGCCGTTCATCGGCCTCTTCGGGACGGTCTGGGGGATCATGATCTCCTTCTTCCGCATCGGCGCCACGCGGTCGGCTAGTCTGGCAACGGTCGCCCCGGGGATCTCCGAGGCCCTCATCGCCACGGCCGTCGGCCTCTTCGCCGCCGTGCCGGCCGTCATCGCCTACAACTACTTCCTCGGCCGCATCAAGGACTTGATCGCCGACATGGAGGACTTCTCCCTCGAATTCCTGAGCATCGCCGAGAGACTCCATGGCTCTTAGCACGCAGTCCCTGCAGTCCTCCTCGCGCAAGAGGCAGGTCGGAACCCACCTCTCCGAGATCAACGTCACGCCGTTCATCGACGTCATGCTCGTTCTGCTCGTCATCTTCATGGTCACGGCGCCGATGATGCAGTCGGGGATCGGCATCAACCTGCCCCAGGCCGAGACCGACACCAAGCCGGCCGAGGAAGGCCTGACGCTGACCGTCACCAAGGACCAGTACGTCCACATCGGCGACTCGACGATCAACATCAACCACCTCGAGCGCCGTCTGACCGAATATTATTACAATAAGCCGAAAAAGGTCGTCTACCTCCAAATCGACAAGGACGTGCCCTGGGGCGTCGGTGTCCGCGTCATGGATATCACTAAGAAAGTGGGCATCGAGTTCGTCGCCGTCATTACCGAGCCCATCGACGTCAAAGACAAGAAAAAATGACTGCCGTCCGACTGGCCCTGCCGCAAGCGTTCAAGCGGGCCCTTGTCGTTTCCGGCATTCTCCACGTCGGGCTGATCGTCCTCATCGTCGCCTCGCCCTCGTTCTCCAAGCCGCCCCGCAAGGGCCTCGTCCAGTACGTCAATTTCATGGGCGGGGGCGGAAGCGGCGGCGGGACGGGGGGCGGACCCGGGGGCGCGACAGTCGCCGGCAAGACCGAGCCCCTTCCGGCGCCGAAAAAGCCGGCCCTCCGCGATCTGACCGTCCCGGCAAAGGCCCAGCCCGAGTCCGATAGCGCCCTGCGCCACCCCACCGACAAGCCGAAGACGAGCAAGAAGGCCTCCGAAAAAACAACCGCCATCACCAAGCCCGAACCCGCAGCCCCAGTCCCAGCCCCGGACGCCGCGTCCGGGGCCGGGGCCGGGGCCGCCGGCCAGCAAGGCGGCTCGGGTTCTGGCTTCGGCCTGCGCATCGGGACGGGCGGCGGCGGCACCGGGGGCACCGGCGGCACCGGCTCCGGCGCGGGCGACCCCTTCGGTGTCGGCAACTTTCCGTTCCAATTCTATCTCCAGAT
>MEXZ01000097.1:0-1482 GCA_001773855.1 Candidatus Aminicenantes bacterium RBG_13_64_14 | reverse complement strand
CGGCCTTCTCCAAACCCAGGTCTATTTCCGCATCTACAAGAACGGCACGATCTCCGACATCCGCATCGAGGTCTCGAGCGGCGTCGAAACGTTCGACCTCTCGGCCCGCCGGGCGATCCAGAACTCGACGCCGTTCGCGACGCTCCCGAACGAGTACGACGGCCAGTATCTCGGCATCACCCTAGTCTTCGAGCACGCCAAATGACCAAGAAAAAAGCACTTCTCGGACTCCTCGTATTCCTCGCGGCTTCCGGGGTCTTCGCCCAGCAGGAGGTCATGCTGAAGATCAGCGAAGGGATGCCCATGATCCCCATAGCCCTTCCGGTTTTCATCGACCGTTCGGGCTCGCCCCAGTCCCAGGCCGCCGCCGCGGAGATCCACCAGGTCCTCGCCGACGACATCAAGTGCAGTCGCATCTTCCAGCTCCTGCCCAAAAGCTACTACGATTACATCGGCCGGCTGGTGACCACGGACAAGATCAACTTCAAGGACTGGGACGGGATCCAGGCCCGGCTCCTGCTTACCGGAGAGGTCCGGGAGGACGGCGGCCGCGTCGTTTTCGACGGGAAGATCTATGACGTCAAGAGCGAGCGTTTCATCGTCGGCAAGCGCTACCAGGCGGAGAAGAACGGTTTGCGCCTGGTCGCCCACAAGATGGCCGACGAGCTGCTCAAGCTCCACGGCGAAAAGCCGATCTTCACGACCAAGATCGCCTTCGTCTCCAACCGCGACGGCAACGACGAGATCTACATGATGGATTACGACGGGGCCGGCCCGACGCGGGTCACCTTCAACAAGATCAAGGACTACATGCCGGCCTGGTCCCCCGACCAAAGGACGATCGCCTTCACCTCCTACCGCGGCGGCACCGCGGGACTCTACCTCCGCAATATCTACGAGGGCAAGGAGACGCCGGTCTCCACGAAAGGGACCAACTACTCCGCGGCCTTCTCGCCCGACGGCAAGAAGCTGGCCTTCTGCTCGACGATGACCGAGGAGGGCAACGCGGAGATATACATCCTCGACGTGGAGAGCATGAAGACGAAGCGGCTGACCTTCAACAGCGCCACGGAAACCGCCCCGTCCTGGTCGCCCACGGGCCGTGAGATCGCCTTCACGACCGACCGCCTCGGCTCCGGCAGCCCCCAGATCTACATCATGGACGCCGAAGGTTCCAATGTCCGCAAAGCGAGCTTCGGCGGCAACTACCACGACTCGCCGGCCTGGGCCCCGACGAGCGATCGAATCGCCTTCGTCTCCCGGGTCGACAACACGTTCGACATCTACATTCTCAATCTCAGGACGAACCAGATCACGAAGCTCACCGAAAATAACGTCCGCAACGAGTCGCCGAGCTGGTCGCCCGACGGCCGCCACGTCGTCTTCGCTTCGAACCTCTCGGGCTCCATCCAGATCTACACGGTCGACTACGACGGGGCCAACCTGAAGCGGTTGACCGACCGCGGCGAGAACAAGCTCCCC
>MEXZ01000096.1:6177-6275 GCA_001773855.1 Candidatus Aminicenantes bacterium RBG_13_64_14 | reverse complement strand
CCGCCGTGCATCATGCCCATCGGGCGCATCCGCTGCTTCATCATCCCCTGGCCCATCATCTTGCAGCCGCCCTGGCAAGAGCACCCGGCTGCCGGCGC
>MEXZ01000096.1:5508-6160 GCA_001773855.1 Candidatus Aminicenantes bacterium RBG_13_64_14 | reverse complement strand
CCTGGTGCATCATCATCCCGCCTCCCATATGGCTCATCGGGGCCGCCGGAGCGGGGGCCTGGGCCTTGAGATACTTCTCAGGCTCCTTGGCGAAGGCGTCTTTGCAGCCGGGGTTGCAGAAGTAATACGTGGTCCCCTTGTAATCGAACGTCGCCTTGGCGTTGGCCTTGACGACGGTCATGCCGCAGACCGGGTCGACGGCCGTATCGGCGCTCTTCTGCTGAGCCGCGATGCCGACAACGAGGATGACGGCCAGAGCGGCCATCAGGGCGATAGAACGGATATTCCTGTTCATGCAAACCTCCTATGGATAGAAAGATTATATCGGAATTGTCGGAAAAAGACAACTCCGGCTCTGTTCGGGTATAATGACGGCGAGGGAAGGACGTGAGGCCATTCGCGTCGCGCAACGGACCCCGGGCCGGAGCGGTCCTGGCCCTCGTCCTCTCTTCCCTCGCCGGCCTTGCCGCGGAGCCGACGGGCGCGGGCGGCCAGAAGGATGCCGGCGTCCTCGGGCTCCTCCGCGAGATCCGCGCGGAGGTCCTCGAGATAGGCGGCTATCCCGGCGAGGACTTCGCCCGGGGCGAGTTCTTTCTCGGGGCGGGGGACGACGACACCAACAAGACCCACGCCGTCGGCATCCTGGTCCAAG
>MEXZ01000096.1:5139-5364 GCA_001773855.1 Candidatus Aminicenantes bacterium RBG_13_64_14 | reverse complement strand
GGTCGGGATGGGTCTTGGCCAGCTTGATCAGCGGTTCGACGCCCTGGTTGTCTTCGAGCTGGGACAGGGCGAACACGGCCTGCTCCTGGATATCGATATCGCCGTCCTTGCGGGCGAACTCCTCGAGCGCCGGCCCCGCCTTCTCCGAGGCCAGCTGTCCGATCCAGAAGACGGCCTGTTTCCGGACATCCTTCTTCTCCGCGCTCCGGGCCAGGGCGATGAGCT
>MEXZ01000096.1:4780-5102 GCA_001773855.1 Candidatus Aminicenantes bacterium RBG_13_64_14 | reverse complement strand
GAAGACCGCCCCTTCGCGCACGTCCTCGGACTTGTCCGACCGGGCTGCGCGGACGAGGAGGCGCAGGCCCTCGGCGTCGTTCTGTTGCCCGATCCAGAACGCCGCGTCCTTCCGCAGGTCGTCCGCGGCGTCGCCGCCGAGGACCTCGGCCAGGAAGGGGACGGCCAGCGCCGGCGCGCCTTGGCATCCGGCCGCTGCCAGCAGTCCTTCGCGGACTTCATTGTCGCCCGAACGGGCGAAGAACCGTTTGATCAAGGGCAGGCTCTCGCCGGCCTCGGTCTTGCCCAGCCAGTAGAGCGGAACCGCTTCGAAATCGAACGCG
>MEXZ01000096.1:4587-4742 GCA_001773855.1 Candidatus Aminicenantes bacterium RBG_13_64_14 | reverse complement strand
CGCCGCTCCGCCTTCGAACTTGAAGAAGAAGCCGAGCTCCTTCAGGACCTGCTTTTCCGGCTTTCCCCGGGACTCGATCTCGTCCAGGGCGGCCTTGGCCGCGCCGGAGATGTCCACGGCCGAGGGCTCTTTGCGCCCGGCCAGGATATCGGCGA
>MEXZ01000096.1:3974-4193 GCA_001773855.1 Candidatus Aminicenantes bacterium RBG_13_64_14 | reverse complement strand
GGCCATCCTTGCCCTTGGCGACCTCGAGCAGGGCCGCCACGGCCTCATCGCTCTTGGTCTTGCCGAGGGCGAAAAGGGCGTATTCCTTGAGCTCGCGGTCCGGCTCCGACTTGAGGATCTCGAGGAGGACCTTGACCGGCGCTCCGCCCTCTTCGTCCGTGAGAGCCATGAGGACGGCCCGGCGGGCCCGCTCGGACTTGGCGTTCTTCATGATGTCGA
>MEXZ01000096.1:3425-3919 GCA_001773855.1 Candidatus Aminicenantes bacterium RBG_13_64_14 | reverse complement strand
CTCGGCCATCTCGTTATCGACGCTCGTCAGGGCAACCTTGAGCAGGGCGTCCTTGGCTTCGACTCCGCCGTGCTCGCCCAAGGCCATGAGGGCGGTCCGGCGCAGCTCTTCATCCTTGGAGCTGGCCAGGACCTGCTGGAGAATGGCCAGGGCTTCCTTGCTCTTCACCTCGGCGACCTGGAAAAGCGCCACGCGGGCCAGTTCCTTGTCGACCTCGCCGAGCACGATCTCCTTGAGCAGGGGGAGGGATTCGATGTCGTCGCGCTCGGTCAGGGCGAAGAGCACGGCCTGACGGACCTCTCGGTCCGTGGCCTCCTTCAAGATCCGCCGCAGGGCGTCGGTCGCCTCCTTGCCTTCGATCTCCTGGATGGCGAAGGCGGCGGTCCGGGCCATCTCCCGGTCGGCTTCGGTCAAGGCGATCTGGGAGAGAAGCCCGACCATGCCGGGATCCCCGGTCTCGGCCAGGGCGAAGAGCGCGTGACGGCGCAGGTCCG
>MEXZ01000096.1:3283-3369 GCA_001773855.1 Candidatus Aminicenantes bacterium RBG_13_64_14 | reverse complement strand
CTTTCGCCGACGGCGAAGAGGGCGGCCCGGCGGACCTCTTCGTCGGTCTCGCGCAGGGCGATGTCGCGGAGCTTGGCGAAGGCCTC
>MEXZ01000096.1:2891-3170 GCA_001773855.1 Candidatus Aminicenantes bacterium RBG_13_64_14 | reverse complement strand
GGAGGGCGTAGAGGGCCGTCAGCTTGATATCGTCCTCGGCCGCGTCCTCATAGGATTCGATGATCGTCTGGTACTCGGGACGGCCGGCCTTGGCCAGCGCCTGGGCGACCCGGATCATGTTGGACTTGGCCTCGTCGGCCCACTCGCTCCCGGGGTTCTCGTCGAGGAACTTCTGGTAGCACTTGAAGACGGTCTCCTGGGACTGGCCGGTCTTCTCCATCGCGTAGCACGACCAGAAGCGGGCGTCATCGACCCAGGCGCTCTTCGGGAACTGCCGGA
>MEXZ01000096.1:2519-2702 GCA_001773855.1 Candidatus Aminicenantes bacterium RBG_13_64_14 | reverse complement strand
TTGCGTGCGGTCTTTTCATGGTTCGTCTCCTTAGATAGTGCTTTTCTTGGGACCGGGGCTCTTCCCGGACGGAGCGGACGGACCGCGGGTGTCGCGGCCCATCCGGTCGAGGTCGATCTTGAGGAATATCCCCTGCCGGTCGACGCCCTGCTTGATGAGGTCGACGCCTTCGAGGTCCTGTCC
>MEXZ01000096.1:1951-2026 GCA_001773855.1 Candidatus Aminicenantes bacterium RBG_13_64_14 | reverse complement strand
TGGCCGCCGCGCCGCCCAGCTCTTTCTGGAGCTTGCGGACGGCCCGGAAAAGGTAGCTCTTGACGGAGCCGATGG
>MEXZ01000096.1:0-1344 GCA_001773855.1 Candidatus Aminicenantes bacterium RBG_13_64_14 | reverse complement strand
GCCGAGGTCGGCGGTCGATACGTCCGCCCAGCGGAAGGGCGTCCCGACCGAATCCTCGGTAAGAGGACCCGCGTCGGTCGTCATCGCGGCGCCCTTGAGGAGAGGCGCGCCCCGGAACGTGAGGCCGCCGTAGCCCTTGCTCGCTTCGGACGAGCCGCGAAGCTCGAGGGGACCTCCCACGGGGCGGAGGACTATCGCGATATCGATGGCCCGCCCCGTGGGCGAGGCCTCATGAATGACAAGCGTGACTGTCTCCTCGACGACGTCCTCTTTTTCGGCGAGCCTCCAGACGTTCTCGACGACGAGCCGGGCGCCGTCCTTATCCGCGTCGCGGGCGGCCCATTTGACGAATTGTTGACGCAAGGAAGGCTCGGCCGGATGCCAGGTCTGGGTCGCCACGCCCCTCACCGTGGCCGACGGCCAGGTCCAGAAAAGGCCGTGGTGATGGAGGTGGTCGACGGGGAAATCCGCGCTCAGGGCTTCGCCGTCGAGCGAGTAGAGGGGATGGATGTAGCAGGACCTGACCTGCTTGGCGTCGAGGCCGGGCGGAAGGTTGTCCGCGAACCGGTAGGTCAGGACGGGCAGAGGCCCGTCCATGACCGTCAGCGTCCCCGCCGCCGCGTCCTCGACGAAGGTCATCGTGGCGGTAGGTCCGTGTTCAACTTGGCTCAGGGCAAGAAGGAGAAGGACGATGCCCAAGATGGAGACGAAAACGACAGCCCAAACGCGCGGCAGGCTTCTGGACGGCTCAGCGGGCTTCATCGCCAGCTCCCTTTGACATATCTTTCATAGCGTTCGCGGACGCGGCCGCCGCTGACGTCGCCATTGTGGACGAGGACACCGGCGCGCTGCGTGAGCGACTCGCCGCGGCGGAGGGTGAAGGGCTTGCCGCTCCGGTCGTCGGGCCGGCGCGGGCCGAAACAGCCGTATTCGCGGGTCAGCCAGCGGTGTTCCTGTCCGTCGGGCCACTGGAAAATGGCCACGCCCTCGGCGACGCCCTCGACGGTGTTCGAATAATCGATCCAGAGGGCCGGCTTCATGTTCGTGGCCTCCTGGCCGGTCGCGCCCGAATCGGATGTGATACGGCCGCCGTGCTCGCCGTTCCAGGCCGTGTCGAGGCGGAGGAAGGGCCAGGCGTAGTGGACGTCGTCGCTGACGAACTGGACATCTCCGGCCGGGACCGTGAGCGTCCAGGTCAGGTCGAGGAGGTACTCCCCTCCCCCGAGGCTATGGACGGCGAGCTCGCGCCGCTCATTGATGACCGGTTGGCCGTCCGTCTCCCACACGAGCTCGGCCACGATCTCGGCCCGGTCGTTCTTCGCCTCGATCCTCGGGAGTGAGACC
>MEXZ01000095.1:5624-5881 GCA_001773855.1 Candidatus Aminicenantes bacterium RBG_13_64_14 | reverse complement strand
CGATCCGCCGTCCGCCGATGATCCCCAGCACCGAGCTCCGCGCGAACCAGGGCGGAAGCCGGAGCCTATTCACGGCCAGCTCGATCCGGACCGCCGGGAGGCGGAGGATCTCCTTTACGGCGAACGTCCGGACGCTCTCGCTGGGGTCGGCGAGCGCTTCCCAAAGGAGCTCCTCGACCCAGGTCCGGCGGACCTTGACGCAGGCGGCGAGGAGGCGGATCCGCTTGGCCTTGTCGGGCGTCCGGGCGAGCTTGAGC
>MEXZ01000095.1:5436-5588 GCA_001773855.1 Candidatus Aminicenantes bacterium RBG_13_64_14 | reverse complement strand
CCAGGATGTGTCCCATCTTTTCTTTTTTGGTCTTCAGATAGCGAAGATTGCAGGCGTTCGGCGGGACCTCGAGGGGCACGCGCTCCGCGATCTCCAGGCCGTAGCCGGTCAGGCCGACGAACTTCCGGGGGTTGTTGGTGATGAGACGCAGG
>MEXZ01000095.1:5060-5413 GCA_001773855.1 Candidatus Aminicenantes bacterium RBG_13_64_14 | reverse complement strand
GATCTGCGCCCCGATGCCGTAATCGCGCTGGTCGGGCTTGAATCCCAGCCTGCGGTTGGCCTCGACCGTGTCGGCGCCCTCGTCCTGCATGGCATAGGCCCGGATCTTGTTGGCCAGGCCGATGCCCCGCCCTTCGTGGTTGAGGATATAGAGGACGACGCCCCGGCCCGCCTTCTCGATCATCTCCATGGACAGGCGGAGCTGTTCGCCGCAGTCGCAGCGGACCGATCCGAACGTATCCCCCGTCAGGCACTGCGAGTGGGCCCGGACGAGCACGGGATCGGCGCCCCCGACCTCGCCCTTGACGAGGGCGACGTGATGGTCGCCGCGGATCGTGTCCTCGTAGACGTGGA
>MEXZ01000095.1:3658-4919 GCA_001773855.1 Candidatus Aminicenantes bacterium RBG_13_64_14 | reverse complement strand
GCATGCGGGCCATCGAGCCGTCCTCGTTCATGACCTCGCAGATGACCCCGGCCGGCGCGAGCCCGGCCAGGCGGGCCAGGTCCACGGCGGCCTCGGTCTGGCCGGCCCGCGACAGGACCCCGCCTTCGACCGCCTGGAGCGGGAAGACGTGCCCGGGACGGGCCAGGTCCTCGGGCCTCGTCGCCGGATCGACCGCGGCGAGGATCGTCCGGGCCCGGTCGTGGGCGGAGATGCCCGTGGTCACGTCCCGCTTGGCGTCGATGGACACGGTAAAGGCCGTTTGGAAGCGAGCCGTGTTGGTGCTGACCATGAGGGGCAGCTGGAGCTCCTCCAGCCGCTCGCGCGCCAGGGGCAGGCAGACGAGGCCGCGGCCGTGGCGGGCCATGAAGTTGACGATCTCGGGCGTGGCCTTCTCGGCGGCCACCATGAGATCGCCCTCGTTCTCGCGGTCCTCGTCGTCGACGATGATGATCATCCGCCCGGCGCGGACGGCCTCGACGGCGGTCTCGACGGATACTGTCTTGTTCTCTTCGGTCATGGGATTGCGGGGGCCTCTTTCAGCCCGTTCGGCGTCCTCGGGAGAGATAATTATACACGTATTTCCCGACCATGTCACATTCGAGATTGACCCTGTCCCCGGCCCGGAGGAGCCCGAGGTTCGTCGCCTCGAGCGTCAGCGGAATGAGCTCGACCTCGAAGGAGGACGGGCCGAGCGCGGCGATGGTCAGGCTGACCCCGCCGACCGCGACCGAGCCCTTGGGAACGAAGAAGGGGCGGAGCGCGGCCGGATAGGCGACGGCAAACCTTTTACCCGGCGCCCGGCGGGATACGCTGAGGACCCGGCCCACCCCGTCGACGTGGCCGCTGACGAGGTGGCCGCTGAGCGGAGCGGCGAGCGTGAGGGGGGATTCGAGGTTGAGCCGGGCGCCCGGTTTCAGTCCGCCGAGTGTCGTCTTTTCCGCGGTCTCCCGGGAAAGGTCGAAGAGGATGCCGTCCCGGCCCGCGGCGACGACGCTCAGACAGACGCCGTCGACGGCCAGGCTTTCGCCGACCGCGAGCTTCGCCGAAAGCCCCGGCGCTTCGACGAGGAGGGCCCGGCCGCCCTTGCGCGTGCCGCGGAAGGTCCCTTGCCCGGTGATGATGCCCGTGAACTTCAGAAATATCCCTCCAGGATGATGTCATCGCCGACCGTGAACGAGCGGACCTTCCGGAGCGGCAGGGACGCGGCGATCCTGTCCGCGCCCTCGCCGCCGAGGAGGCC
>MEXZ01000095.1:3050-3383 GCA_001773855.1 Candidatus Aminicenantes bacterium RBG_13_64_14 | reverse complement strand
GGGTCGACAGCATCCGGGCCGTGAGCGGAAAACGCAGGCGGGAGTCGAGGACGGCCCGCACGACCTTCTTTCCGGCCCAGCCGGCGTGACGGACGGTCAGGCGCGGGTCGTCGGCGACGAGCGTTCCGGCGCCGACCATCAGCGCGTCCTGCTCGCCGCGCAGGAGATGGACGTAGTCGCGCGTCCCGGCCGAGGAGATCCAGCGCGAGTCCCCGGTCCGGCAGGCGATCTTGCCGTCGAGGGTCAGGGCCGCCTTGAGGGTGACGAAGGGGACCTTCCGGCCGATGTACTTGATGGTGGCTTCGTTGAGGGCCGCGTTCCTCTCGGCGAGGA
>MEXZ01000095.1:2885-2996 GCA_001773855.1 Candidatus Aminicenantes bacterium RBG_13_64_14 | reverse complement strand
CGACGAGCGGATTGGGATCGACGGCCGAGATGACGACGCGGTCCAGCCCGGCCGCGAGGACGGTGTCGACGCAGGGGGGCGTCCGGCCCCAGTGGACGCAGGGCTCGAGGG
>MEXZ01000095.1:2351-2788 GCA_001773855.1 Candidatus Aminicenantes bacterium RBG_13_64_14 | reverse complement strand
GACGACGGCGCCGTCCCGGACGACGACCGCGCCGACAAGGGGGTTGGGGCTCGTCCGGCCCCGGGCCTTCTCGGCCAGGCCGTAGGCCATCTCCATCCAGGCGCGGTCGCCGGGCCCGGTCATGAGAGCAGGGCCTCCACGAATTCGCGGGGCGAGAACTCGACGAGGTCCTCCTCCGATTCGCCGACCCCGATGAACTTGATCGGCAGGCCGAGCTCGGCGGCGATGGCCACGGCGGCGCCGCCCTTGGCCGTCCCGTCGATCTTGGTCAGGACGATCCCGGTCAGGCCGGAGAACTTGAGGAACTCCCGGGCCTGGAGGACGGCGTTCTGTCCGACCGTCGCGTCGAGGACGAGCAGGGACTCGACCCGGGCGTCGGGCAGCTCGCGGGCGACGACACGCCGGACCTTCTCGAGCTCGTTCATGAGGTTGGCGTT
>MEXZ01000095.1:1803-1972 GCA_001773855.1 Candidatus Aminicenantes bacterium RBG_13_64_14 | reverse complement strand
GGCCTTAACATTTTATTTTTCAAGCGTTTAATTGTCAATGGCGGCGGTTGAGCGGCGGTTGAGCCCGGCTCTCCGTTGTGCTAGAGTGAGGGCGCCATGACCGCCGCCGTCTGGGTCGTCAGCCCGCCGCGCCCCGAAGCGGACGCGCTGGCCGAGGCCCTGTCCCTTC
>MEXZ01000095.1:1450-1756 GCA_001773855.1 Candidatus Aminicenantes bacterium RBG_13_64_14 | reverse complement strand
TGGGCGCCGAGGTCGACTACTTCATCCCCGAGCGCCTGACCGACGGCTACGGCATCAAAGACGAGCACGTCCGCATCCCGGTCGAGCGGGGCGCCGGTCTCGTCATCAGCGTGGACTGCGGCGTCAAGTCGGTCGAATTCGTCGCCCGGGCCCGGGAGAAGGGCGTCGACGTCATCGTCACCGACCATCATCGTCCGGGCGAGACCCTGCCCGACGCCGTGGCCGTGCTCAATCCGGTCCTCGCGGGCTCCGGCTATCCGGACGCCGGCTTGGCCGGTGTCGGCGTGACCTTCAAGCTCGTCCAGG
>MEXZ01000095.1:339-1275 GCA_001773855.1 Candidatus Aminicenantes bacterium RBG_13_64_14 | reverse complement strand
CTGCGGGCTCGGCAACCGCAGGATCTCCGAAGGCGACCTCGGCTTCCGCATCGGCCCCCGGATCAACGCCGCCGGCCGCATGGGCATGACCGACCTGGCCGTACGCCTGTTCTTTTCCGAAGACCCCGCGGAGACGCTGGCCCTGGTCCAGAAGCTCGACGAGCTCAATGCCCAGCGCCAGAAGACCGAGGAGAAGATCTTCAACGAGGCCCGCGGCCGGGTCGAGGAGCGGGGGCTCGACCGGAAGTACAAGTGCCTCGTCCTCGGCAGCCCCGACTGGCACCGCGGCGTCATCGGCATCGTCGCCTCCAAGCTCAAGGACCGCTTCAACCGGCCGGTCGTCCTCTTCCATTACGAGAACGGCAAGGCCCACGGCTCCGGCCGGAGCATCCCGGAGGTCCCCCTGATCGACCTCTTGGACGATTGCAAACAGCACTTCCTGAGCTATGGCGGGCACAAGCTGGCCGTGGGCTGCACCCTGCCCACGGAGAGCATGGCCGCGTTCAAGGAGACGCTGAATCCGCTGGCCGACGCCCGCATCCCCGAGGACAGCCTGAAGAGGAAGATCAAGATCGACGGACCCCTCGATTTCGCCGCCATCGACGAGAAGTTCCTGGAAACGTTCGCTCTGCTCGTCCCTTTCGGCGTCGGGAACTCCAAGCCGCTGTTCATGGCCGACAACGTCGATGTCATCGGTGATCCGCAGGTCCTGCAGGGCAAACACCTGAAGTTCAGGGCCCGGCAGAACGGCCGGTCCTTCGACGCCCTTTGCTGGGACAAGGCCGATTGGCGGCATATCGTGCGCCGGGGAGACCGGGTCAGTCTGGCGTTCTCGATCCTGACGTCGGAGTACATGGGCTCGAGGGAAGTCAGCCTGTCCATCGAAGACCTGAGGGTCTGAGACGATGAGCGCTCAGAGAGCGTCGACGCCGGTGA
>MEXZ01000095.1:0-122 GCA_001773855.1 Candidatus Aminicenantes bacterium RBG_13_64_14 | reverse complement strand
CGGCCGGAACCACCTGACCGGTTCGGTCGAGATCATGAACCTCAGCCCGGCCGGCGAAGTCACGTCCCGGCTCACGGCCGGGGAAGTGGCCTACGAGCCGGGTTCCCTGCGCTTCACGGTCT
>MEXZ01000094.1:4997-5196 GCA_001773855.1 Candidatus Aminicenantes bacterium RBG_13_64_14 | reverse complement strand
GGCGGCCTGGGCGTAGGGAATGGTCGCCTTGTGGTTTTCGTCGTAGTAGGAGCCGGTCCTGCCTTCGAAATCCATGGTGAGGACCTTCTGGAAGAGTTCCTTGCTCCTTGACTCCATCGCGGGCGAGGAGCGGTCGCCACATTTCTCGGCCAGCTTGAAGACGACCTCGACGTTCGTCGGCTCCTTGGCGTAGCGCTCG
>MEXZ01000094.1:4653-4877 GCA_001773855.1 Candidatus Aminicenantes bacterium RBG_13_64_14 | reverse complement strand
AGCTCGGTCGGCGTTCCGCGGATGGCGAACTTCTCAAAGACGGCGTCCCCGATCTTGTCGCCGCGGGCGGCCCGGTAGACGATGACGTTCTTGTTGAGGAACTCGGCGTATTTGGGGTTGTTGTAAAACTGCTGAACCAGCAGTTTGCAGGCCCCTCAGCCACTCGAGTAGAAATCGATGAGGACGAGCTTGTTCTCTTTTTTGGCCTTGGCCAGCGCCTCGTC
>MEXZ01000094.1:3982-4535 GCA_001773855.1 Candidatus Aminicenantes bacterium RBG_13_64_14 | reverse complement strand
CGCTCAGCATACAATATTCGCGGGCGGAATGCAATCCGCCGCGGTGAAGCCGAAGGTCGCGTCAATAGGCGTCCCCGCCGGACTCGGCCTTGCCTTTGAACACGCGGTAGGCGAAGATCGTGTAGCCGACGACGAGGGACATGCCGACGAGGGCGATGATGATCCAGAGCCCCGACAGGTGGGCGCCGAAGACGTCGTCGACCGTCCGGGGGCCCTTTTTCCACCCGCCGTGTTCATAATGGGTATTGTTGCCGGCTCTGGAGGGTGATAGAATAAGTTCCTGCCGGGACCATAGAAAACCATGTCCATCGAAGAACCGACGGCCGTCGATTTGAGCCGAAGAGAGAAACAAAAGGCGGCCGGGAATTCCGTTATCGCCGCCCTGGGCCTGACGGGGATGAAACTCGCCGTCGGCCTCCTCAGCGGCTCGCTCGGGATCCTGGCCGAGGCCGCCCATTCGGGCCTCGACCTCGTCGCCGCGGTCATAACCCTCGTCGCGGTCAGCGTTTCGGACCGGCCCGCCGACGAAGCTCACCCTTACGGCCACGGCAAG
>MEXZ01000094.1:3809-3955 GCA_001773855.1 Candidatus Aminicenantes bacterium RBG_13_64_14 | reverse complement strand
TCCATTTCTCGACTGACATCTGGTCGTCGATGGTCGTCCTCGTCGGCCTCGCCCTCATCTGGCTCGGCCGGAAGGTCTTCCCCGGGCACGCCGGCATCCTCGACCGGGCTGACGCCGTCGCCGCCCTGGGCGTCGCCTTCATCGTA
>MEXZ01000094.1:2234-3780 GCA_001773855.1 Candidatus Aminicenantes bacterium RBG_13_64_14 | reverse complement strand
GACGATCGACGTCCTCCTTGATCGCGCGCCCGAGGGTTTGAAGGAGAAGATCTCGGCCGCGGCAGACGAGGTCGAGGGCGTCATCAGCACGGGCAAGGTCCGTCTCCGCCGCTCGGGCGCCCTCGTCTTCGTCGACATGACCATCGAGGTCGATCGCACCATGTCCTTCGAGCGGACCCACGCCATCGCCGAGGACGTCGAGGCGCGCATCCAGGCTCTCCTTCCGGGCGCCGACGTGGTCATCCACACCGACCCGCGCGAGAGCGAGCGCGAGACGATGGCCAGGCGTATCCGGACGATCGCCGAGCGGAACCAGGTCCCGGTCCACAACATCAGCGTCCACGAGGACCGCGGCGAGATCCACGTCGACCTCCACCTCGAGGTGGACGACCACCTCCTTCTCCACCAGGCCCACGACCTGGCCAGCCACATCGAACAGGACCTCCGGGGAGCCATCCCGGCGATCAAGCGTGTCAACACCCACATCGAATCGCGGGGGACGGGCATCGGCAGCGGCCTGGATGTCACGGCCGAGGAAGGGCCGCTCGTCGAGCGGGTGAGGAAGATCACCGAAGCCGTCGTCGGGCGGGCCTGTTGTCATAACATTCTCATCCGGCGGCAGGGCGACTGGCTCGCGGTCTCCCTCCATTGCGGTTTCGAAAGGAACCTGCCTGTCATCGAGGCCCATCGGCTCTCTTCGCGGATCGAGGAGATCCTGAAAAAGGAGATCCCGGCGATCGAGCAGGTCCTCGTCCACACCGAGCCCGAGGCCCCCCGGGCGTGAGCCGCGATAAAGCGCCGATGACGCCGGCGGTCAGGGCCCTCAGGCAGGCGGGCGTTTCGTTCACGGAACACCCCTACAAGTATGTCGAGCACGGTGGCACGGCGAGCTTCGCCCGGGAATTCGGAGTCGACGAGCACACCGTTATCAAGACCTTAATCATGGAGGACGACGCCAAGAAGCCGCTCGTCGTTCTCATGCATGGCGACCGCGAGGTCTTGACAAAAGAACTCGCCAGAGTCCTGAGTGTCAAGACGGTCCAACCGTGCACCCCGGAGACGGCCGAACGCCATTCCGGCTACATGGTCGGGGGGACCTCGCCCTTCGGGCTGCGCAAACCGATCCCCGTTTATGTGGAAGAGACGATCTTGGCGCTGCCGAGGATCTTCATCAACGGCGGCAAGCGTGGTTTCCTCGTCGGCCTCGACCCGAAGGACTTGGTCAGCGTCCTTAAGCCGACGGCCGTGCGCGTCGCCGTCCCCAAGCCCTGAAGCCTCTAGACCAGGATCTCCCCCCGGATGACCGTCACCGCGCTGCCGGCGATCCGGACCCGGTCGCCGTCGAGACGGAGATAGAGGACACCCCCGCGCGCCGAGGCCTGGTAGGCCGTGAACGACGTTCTCCCCAGCCGGCCGGCCCAGTAGGGCACGAGGACGGTGTGGGATGAGCCGGTCACCGGGTCCTCATCGACCCCGACCGCCGGGGCGAAAAAGCGCGAGACGAAATCGAAGCGTTTGTCGGATGAGCGGCTGGTGACGATGACGC
>MEXZ01000094.1:988-2226 GCA_001773855.1 Candidatus Aminicenantes bacterium RBG_13_64_14 | reverse complement strand
GGGAGCGAGCGGAGCGTCGCGAAGTCCGGCTTGATGGAGCGCACGGCGTCTTCGTCGGCCGCCTCGAAGAGGACGTCCTCGGCGCTCATCCCGATATAGACGGGTTTGATGCCCAGGGCCCCGACGACCGCGTCGGCCCATTCCGGCGGCTTCGGCAGGGGAGGCCGGGCCGGGAAATCGAGCTCGATGAGGGCGCCGTCGCGCCGCGCCGTCAAGAGCCCGCTCAGCGTCTGGAAGCGCGCCTCACGGCCCGAGCCGAGAATCCCTGTTTCCCAGAGGACATGCGCCGTGGCCAGGGTGGCGTGGCCGCACAGCTTCACCTCGACCTTGGGCGTGAACCAGCGCAGGCGAAAACCGTCGCCCTCGGCCAGCGGGAAGGCCGTTTCGGCGACATTCATCTCGGCGGCCACGTTCTGCATCCAGGACGCGTCGGCCGGCGCCGGGAGCAGGCAGACACCGGCCGGGTTGCCTTTGAACGGCTCTTCGGCGAAAGCGTCGACTTGGAAAATAGGGATGCTCATGGGGGCCTCCGATCATTCAGGTCGTTGACCCGGACATGTTAGCACAGCGGGGCCGGCCCGTGCCACGGCCGTTATTCCCGTGCCTTATTGGTAGCGCAGTGACTCAACCGGGTCGGAGACGGCCGAGCGGACGGCCTGGTAGCTGACCGTGATCAAGGCGATGACCAGGGCCAGCGCGGCTGAGAGAATGAACGGCCCGATTCCCACCGGGACCCTGTAAGCGAAGCTCTGCAGCCATTGCCGCATGCCGAAATAGGCCACGGGCCAAGCGATGAGGTTAGCGGCGACGACCCATTTAACGAACTCCCGGGAAAGAAGGCCGGCGATCGCCGGCGCTGAGGCCCCGAGGACCTTGCGCACGCCGATCTCCTTCGTCCGGCGCTCGGCCGAATAGGCGGCCAGGCCGAAGAGCCCGAGACAGCCGACGGCGATGGCCAGGAGGCTGAAGGCGAAAAACATTTTCATCGTCCTCTCCTCGTTGCGGTAGAGGGCCGCCAACCGTTCGTTAAGGAATTCGTATTTGACCGGTCCGGCCGGGTTGTAGATGTCGAAAATGGACTGGACGTGCCGGATGATCTTGTCGAGCGAGCCCGGTGCGATCCGCAGAGACAGGGTATTGGCCTGGCCGGGGAGGATGTAGGTTACGATGGGGACGACGGGGCGATGGAGGGACTCGTAGTTGAAATCCCGGACGACGCCGATGATACGCCCCGTCCT
>MEXZ01000094.1:656-942 GCA_001773855.1 Candidatus Aminicenantes bacterium RBG_13_64_14 | reverse complement strand
CTCTTGAACCCCAGCCTCTTGACGGCCGTCTCGTTGAGGATGAAGGCTTCCGCGGCGTCGGTAGGCATGTCGACGGAAAAGTCGCGGCCGGCGACGAGGGTCATGCCGAAGGTCTTGAAGAAGTCGTGCTCGACCCGGTTGTGGGGCATGCCGACGGTATTCTGGACTTTGGCCCCGTCGACCTCGGCCCAGAAGCCCGGCGCATCGAGGAGGCGGCCCGCGGGCGCGCGTTTGGACAGGGTCGCGGCCAGGATGGCCTTTTCCCGGAGGAGGTCGTTCTTCATGT
>MEXZ01000094.1:0-623 GCA_001773855.1 Candidatus Aminicenantes bacterium RBG_13_64_14 | reverse complement strand
CAGGTGAAGGGCGGGGTAGATCCCGGCGGCCAGGCCCGTCATGAGGAAACCGGCGGCAAAGACGAGCAGGTTGGCCGGCGAGAGGATGCGGCCGAACCCCATCACGTGACCGGTGAACCGGTCGAAGGCGGGGAGGGCGAGCGCCACCAGACCCGCGGCCAGGAGGAGAGCGATGAACGTGACCAGGAACGACTCGCCGAGGAACTGGACGGCGAGCATCCGGCGCCCGGCGCCCACAACCTTGCGGAGCCCGACTTCTTTGGCCCGCTTGACGCCGCGGGCGGTGGACAGGTTGATGAAATTGACGCAGGCGATGGCCAGGATGAAGAGGGCGATGACCGTGAAGAGCCGGACATAGCGGATGTCGCCGCCTGGCTCGAAATCGGAACGGGTGTGAGAATAGAGGTGGATGTCCTTGACCTTCTGGAAATGAAGGGTCCGGGAATCGCTCGTCTTGACCAGGCGCCCCTGATCGTCGGTCCGGGGCGGAAAGTGCTTGTCGAGGAAGGCGGGGATCCTGGCTTGTAGCGCCAGCCCGCCGTCGCGTGTCGAAAGCCTGGCGTAGATCCCCGTCACGTTGTCGGAAAAGTTCCGCGTGCCATGGAAATAATCGTTGTCCCCTG
>MEXZ01000093.1:16895-17382 GCA_001773855.1 Candidatus Aminicenantes bacterium RBG_13_64_14 | reverse complement strand
AGGGCCGTCCTGCGTTCAGCCTTCGGCGGCAAGCCGAAGGAGCTCGATCGCCACGGCGTCGACAGCTTCTGCTGCGGCGCGGGCGGCGGGCTGATGTGGACCGAGGAATCGCTGGGCACGCGGATCAACCACCTGCGCACCGACGAGGTCATCGCCTCGGGCACGGGGCTGGCCGCCGCGGCCTGCCCCTTCTGCCTGACCATGCTCCGGGACGGCCTCAAGGACAAGGGCCGCGAGGACATCAAGGTCAGGGACATCGCCGAGATCGTCGCGGAAAAATTATCGGCATAGACCGGCGACTTTTTTTATTTCTCGGTCAACGCGTTCAGCCGCTCGTATCGCGGTATGGCGCATTTCTCGAGAATGCCGCGCAGGGTTCCTTTAAGTAATTCCTCCCCCCGGCGTCAATTCGATTCGGTCAAAACACCGTTTCGACACGGATGCCGCGAGCGCGGAGGGCCCTGGCTAATCTCGTCGATTGCGTCTT
>MEXZ01000093.1:16657-16850 GCA_001773855.1 Candidatus Aminicenantes bacterium RBG_13_64_14 | reverse complement strand
AAAGGCTTTCACCGCCGGGATATAATTCATCCGGTCGATTAGGACGCGGTCGGCGGCCCCGGCCAGGAGCGCGGCCAACCGCTCGGGATTCCCCGGCAGGAGCGGACCTGCAAAGGCGAACGTCCGGACACCCGCGGCCTTGAACTCCCTCAAAACCTCGATCCTCTCCCCGACCGGCGAGGCCCTCAACTCG
>MEXZ01000093.1:15559-16555 GCA_001773855.1 Candidatus Aminicenantes bacterium RBG_13_64_14 | reverse complement strand
TTCGTCTGAATCTCGACGGGGAAATCGCGGCCGACCAGGACCTCGAGCGAGCGCCGCGTCAGGGCGTAACGTTCCTCGAGCGGCTGATAGGGGTCGCAGACGGAGGCGAACCAGATGGTCCCTCGATTGGCCTTGACGATCTGTTTGGCCAGTAAGGCGGGCGCGTTGATCTTGACATCGACGAACTCGCCCCACGGCTCGCTGTGGCCGCTATATCTCCGCATGAACAGCGCCGCGTAGCAGTAGACGCAGCCGACCTCGCATCCCGTATAAGGATTGACGCAGTAGTCGTGAATTTTCGAGGGATTGAGGATGGACTTGGCTTCGATCTCGCGGACGGCCGGCCCGGGCATACCAGTATTATATGTCATCGAAGCAGGCCCGCAAGAAGCCTTTGGTCATCCCGATAAAGACCTCCGCGCCACGGGCCGTTGGATGCAGTCCGGGCAGTGATGGGGGGCATGCATGGCCCCCATCGCTGCTAAAACGGGCTGCATCCAGCAGCACAGTCTTTCATTTATCTTATCAGGATCTCACGGAAGGCTTTGATCGCCCGGTCGACGTCCTCGTCGCCGACGTCCTTGTGGGTGACCATGCGGATGCCGCCGCTGACGGCCAGGGCCAGGATGCCCTTCTCCTTTATTTTCTCCAGCATGGACTGGACGGTGATCGTCGGATGCTCGAAGCCGAAGATGATGATGTCGGTCTCGACGGTCGAAGGGTCGATCTTGACCCCCGGAAGGCCGCTTATCTCCCGGGCCAATCTCTTCGCCCGGACGTGGTCGTCCTTGAGACGGTCGACCATCTCGGTCAGGGCGATGATGCCCGGCGCGGCCAGGACGCCGACCTGGCGCATACCGCCGCCCAGGGCCTTCCTCAGCCTGCGGCCGAACTCGATGCGCTCGCGGCCGGCCACGAGCATTGACCCAGCCGGGGCCGAAAGCCCTTTCGACAAGCAGAACATCAACGAGTCCACCTGCTTCCCGTACTCCTTGA
>MEXZ01000093.1:11395-15538 GCA_001773855.1 Candidatus Aminicenantes bacterium RBG_13_64_14 | reverse complement strand
TGGCATTGAAGATCCTCGCCCCGTCCAAATGGACTCGCAATCCATGTTCATCCGCTATCTCTCTGATGGCCTTGAAGTTATCGATGGGCACGACCGACCCGCCCCAGTTGTTGTGGGTGTTCTCCAAACAAATGAGCGAGGTCCTCGGCGTATGGACGTTCGGCTTGCGGATATTCGCGATGATGTCCTTCGGGTCCATGGCCCCGCGCTCCGACCTTACCGGCCGTGGCGTCACCCCGGATATGAAGGTCATGTGGGTCGATTCCATGTTGTAGATGTGGGAGCGCTCCTCGACGATGGCCTCCTCAAGGATGTTCGTCCACATCTTGACGGCGATCGAATTGGCCATCGTTCCCGACGGACAGAAGAGGGCCGCCTCTTTGCCCATGGTCTCGGCGGCCAGCGCCTCGAGCTTTTGGACGGTCGGATCGTCGCCCAGAACATCGTCGCCGACCACGGCCTCGGCCATGGCCTTCCGCATCTTCTCGGTCGGCCGAGTGACGGTATCGCTACGGAAATCAGAATAAGTGATCATTTTTTTCTATCCTCCGGAGTCTCAATTATATTTAAAAGGCGTAGGAAAAGGCAGTTTTTTCTTTTGTATGATCGCTGATAGGCGTGGTAGCGATGCCAAAAAGGGCCGAGGGGAATCGTCGTAGGGAGCGGCGGGGAGCGGAGTCTTCGTAGCGACCAGCAGAATTGTAGCGGAGTACCCGGAGCTACAATTCTGGTAAATATCTGAAAAGAAATTTATTTCTTGGACTTGCTTAAGATATTTCCTAAAAGTGCGGCTCTGCGTCACTCTGCCGCACTTCTATCGGTCGCTCCCAAGAGTCCGCTCCCTGCCGCTCCCATCGGATCCGGACCGGGAAGCCGTATTAAATCACCGCAGCGGACGGAGACGATCCCCGAAGGACCTCTTGGCATCGCGGTGACACGGGCAACGGTTCGCCGGTTTACTAAGTTCCATATCTATGATAATAATAGATGTCGAATTCCTGATCGTGAACATCGCATATGGCCAAGAAATTACTCTATAATCTGGCCCTTTCTTCGCTCCTCTTCCTCATCCTTTTCTTCCTGAGCGCGGTCATCTTTTCCCAGGTCCTCCTCAAGAGCGAGGCCGTCACCGTCCCCGACCTCACCGGCAAGACCGTCGGCCAGGCCCGGGCGGAGCTGGTCAAGAAGGACCTCTCCGTCGCTCAGAACGGCACGGAGTTGAGCGACCGCTGGGAGAGGGGACTCATCGTCCGGCAGGACCCGGCGGCCGGGTCGAGGATCCGCGTAACCAAGGTCGTCCGGGTGGTGACGAGCTCGGGAAGTGAGAAGGTCACCGTCCCCGACCTCGCGGGCAAGAGCTTGGACGAAGCGCTGACCATGCTCCAGGCGGCAGGCCTTCTCAAAGGCAAGCTGACCCAGGTCCACACGCCGCGCCTTCCCGCCGGCCGGATTCTCGATCAGAAGCCGGCGCCCGGCGCCGTCGTCGAGCGCAGCCTTCCGGTCGGCCTGCTCCTCAGCCAGGGCGACGTCGACGACCACTTCATCATGCCCGACCTCATCGGCCGCCGCGCGGACCGCGTCATCGGCCGGCTCAAGGCCTTGGATTTCAAGGTCGCCGACATTCGCTACGTCTATTACTCCGGGGCCGCAGCCGGGATCGTCGTCAAACAGGACCCGCCAAGCGGCTTCCGGGTCAAGAAGAGGAACAGGATCTCGCTCGAGGTCAGTCGCTGATGGTCCGCATCGCCCCATCGATCCTGTCCGCGGATTTCGCCAAGCTCGGCGAGGCGGTCAAGCTCGCCGAGAAGGCCGGGGCCGACCTCATCCACGTCGATATCATGGACGGGCACTTTGTGCCCAACCTGACGCTCGGGCCCCAGCTCGTCGCCGCCATCCGCCGCGAGACGCGCCTGCCGATCGACGTCCATCTCATGGTCGAGAATCCCCGCGCCTTCGTCCCCCTGTTCCACGAGGCCGGGGCCGACTGGATCTCCCTCCACGTCGAGGCCACGGCGCATCTCCACAAGGACCTGACCATGATCCGGGGCCTCGGGCGGAAAGCCGGGGCGGCCCTCAACCCGGCGACACCGATCGACACCTTGAAAGAAGTCCTGGGAGAGCTCGACTTCATCCTGGTGATGTCGGTCAACCCCGGCTGGGGAGGACAGTCCTTCATCCCCTCCTGCCGCGAGAAGATCAGGAAGCTGAGGGACTGGATCCGCGCCGAGAAGCGCGAGATCCCCATCGAGGTCGACGGCGGGATCAAGCTCGACAACGTCGAGGACATCATCCGCGCGGGCATGGAGATCGTCGTCGCCGGGTCGGCCATTTTCGAGGCCCCCGACCCCGCCGGGGTCATCCGGGCCATGAAAGAGATCGCGAGGAAGACGCCATGAAGAAACACGCCACGATGAAAACGCTCGCCGCTTTGCTCCCCCTGCTGATCATGCTCGGACTGGCGGCAGGATGCCATAAGAAGACGGTCGAGATCACGCCGGACCTCTCCTCCTCCGACGAAGCCCTCTACAGGCTGGGCGAGGCGGCGATAAAAAAGGACACGGAAAAGGCCATGCTCTATTTCCGCCAGATCATGGACTCGTTCCCCAAGAGCTTCTACGCCCAGCGGGCCAAGCTCCTCATCGCCGACGCCTACTTCCGCAAGGGCGACGAGAGTAGCCTGCTCCTGGCCGCGGCCGAGTACCGGGAATTCATCCGCACCTATCCCTACTCCCCTTCGGCCGCCTACAGCCAGTACCAGATAGCCATGACCTTTTACAAGAAGATTCTGAAGCCGGGGCGAGATCAGTCCAAGACTTATCAGGCCCTTACGGAATTCAAAAAAGTCATCACCGACTTCCCCGCGAGCGACCAGGCCAAGACGGCCCAGGAAAAGATCAAGGACTGCGAAGAGCGGCTGGCATCCCACAGCGCCGAGATCGCCATAGGATACAACAAGAGGCGGGCTTACCGGGCCTCCATCAGCCGGCTGTCCGAGATCATGACCAGCTACCCCGACTATTCCCAAATGGAAAAGATCTATTACTACCTCGGCGACTGCCATTTCATGATGAAACAGTACGACCAGGCCGTTCCGTTCTTCACCAAGGTGATCACGGATTACCCCGGCGCAGCCCTGGCCAAAGAGGCTACGAAGCGCCTGGCCGAGATCGAGAAGCTGAAGGCCGCCCTGAAAGACAGCAAGGATAATAAAGACAAGAAGCGCTGACCCCGGAATGGTGCGGGAGGTTTCCTCATGACAAAACGAAGCGGCGGGGCTTGGCGGCTCATTTCCCTGGGAATCGCGCTGGCGCTGGCCGCAGCGCACGCGCCGGCGGCGGAATCGAAGGTCAAGACGTTCATGGCCGGATTGAATTTCGACCATTTTTCGAGGACGATCGTCTGGGACGGCGACACGGGATCCTCCCAGCTCCGGGCCAGCCTGGTATCGGCCCGCACGGATTTCGGGTTCGGGAAGGGCCTGACCTTGAGCCTCTCCGCCGGCCTGTCCCTCACCGACTTCAAGGGGCTCGCCTTCGGGACGCTCCCCATCACCCTCGAATACGACGCCTCGCCCATGAAAGGCCTGGTCCTGGGGGCCGAACTTGAGGCCCTTCTTCTTAAATCCGGTGACTTTGAGATAAAGGCCGCCGGCCGGTTCGTCTCTTCCTTTGGAATGTCTAAGACCTGGCCCCTCGAGGGGTTCGCCGTCGAAGGGGAGGCCAAGGGCCGGTCGAACTGGATGGAGGCTTCCGCCGGTCCCCGGTTGGCTTATTTGTTATCCGATAAGTTCGTGCCTTATCTCGAGGTGAATGCTCGCTGGCTCCGGGCCGATTTTCGGATGGAAGAAACCCTGGAAGACCTCCAAGGCCTGGAGACGAAGCGGAGCAACGGGGATCTCTCGTTCAGCGTCGCGCTCGGCGGGGATGTCCGGGCGTCCGAACGGGTGACGATCAAGGCCAAGGCGGGATTTGCCCCTTATCCGGGAGGGACGGACGCCCTGATTTCCATCGGCCTTTTCTACATGTTCTAGATCAAGGAGGGCAACATGAAGGTCCCGGCTAGAAGGTCGGCCAAAGCGATCCCGGCTCTCCTCGTCCTCCTGTTCGTCGGACTGGGCACCACGGACGCCGGCTGGATCAGGCG
>MEXZ01000093.1:7912-11387 GCA_001773855.1 Candidatus Aminicenantes bacterium RBG_13_64_14 | reverse complement strand
TCGTCGACCGTCTTTCCCAGCGATCCGCCCGCACCTTGCGCGTCGAGAGGCTGGCCCTCCGGCGCGGCTCCCGCTACGCCACCGACCGCGTCCTCGTCCGTTTCAAGCCCTATGTCGCCGATGCCTACGCCCAGGGCCTGCTTCGATCCTACGGATTCTCATCGGTCCGGCTGATCCCGCAGATCGGCGTTTACAGCGTCCGGACGTCGCCCGGGTCCTCCGTGACCGAGACCCTGGCCATGCTCCGCCGTAACGGCGACATCGAGCAGGCCCGGCCCGACTACCGGGCCCGCCTGACCGATACGCCCAACGACACGTTCTTCGTTTCCTATCAGTACAACCTTCGTAACCGGGGCGGGATCCTCGATATCAGCGACGACATCCGGCCCCAGATGACCTCCGGCGCCGACATCAAGGCCACGCCCGCATGGGACGCGGCTTTAGGCAATCCCGAAGTGGTCATCGCCGTCCTCGACTCCGGCGTCGACAGGACGCACCCCGACCTCGCCGCCAAGGTCATCTCCCCCGGCCGCGACTTCGCCAACGATGACGATGACGCGACCGACGACAACTGGCACGGCACCCACGTCGCCGGCGTCGCCGCCGCGGACACCAACAACGCGCAGGGTATCGCCGGCGTCGCCTGGAACTGCACGATCCTCCCCGTCAAGGTCGCGGGCGCCGACGGCACGGGCTTTTACAGCTGGATCATCGACGGCATCATCTGGGCGGCCGACCAGGGGGCCGCCGTCATCAACCTCAGCATGGGCGGGGATTTCGACGATCCCTTCCTCGAGGACGCCTGCAAGTACGCCTTCGACCGGGGGGTCGTCGTCGTCGCCTCGGCCGGAAACGAATTCGGGGGCCCCGTCCTCTATCCCGCCGCCTACGACAGCTACGTCCTCGCCGTCGCTGCCACCGATTACGACGACCTGCCGGCCGATTTTTCGAGCTCCGGCCCCCAGGTGGACGTCGCCGCGCCCGGTGTCTACATCCTTGGACCGGTGCCCCAATGGTACGCCGGGGAAGGCTACCTCCCCTACCTTTTCGCGTCGGGGACCTCTCAGGCGGCGCCCCACGTCTCCGGGATGGCCGCCCTGATCAAGAGCCTCAAGCCCGAGCTCAAGCCCGCCGATATCATGAAGATCATCCGTTACACGGCCGACGACGTCAACGCGTCGGTCGATCGCGGCCGCGACGACCACATCGGCTACGGCCGGATCAATATGGAAAGGGCCCTCGTCCCTTATATCCTCAAGTAGCCTCCGGGAAAACATGATCAAGTTCCTGCGGGTCAGGAATCTGGCCACGATCGAGGACCTCGAGGTCCACCTCGACCAGGGCTTCTCCATCCTGACCGGGGAGACGGGCGCCGGAAAATCCATCATCATCGACGCCATCCGGCTCATCCTGGGCGATAAGGGCTCGCCTGACCTCGTCCGCACGGGCCGGAAAGAAGCGTTCATCGAGGCCGTCTTCGACGTTTCCCGGCAGCCTATCGACCTGGACGGCCTCCCGGAGCCCGAGGACGGCGAACTCCTCATCCAACGCTCGATCACCGGCCAGGGGACGGGCAAGGCCTTCGTCAACGGCGTCCTCGTGCCCGTCCGCCGGCTGCGGGAGCTCAGCGGCCGGCTCATCGACATTTACGGCCAGAACGACCACGTCTTCCTCCTTCATCTCGAGAACCACCTCGGCTACCTCGACGACGTCGTCGACGACCCCGGCCTCCTCCGGGACACGGCCAGGTCGGCCCGGGACCTCAGGCGTCTCGTCCAAGAGAAACGCGACCTCGAGGCGAAGGAGAAGGAGCGCGTGCAGAGGCTCGATTTCATCGACTACCAAGTGAAGGAGATCGAGGCCGCCCGGCTCCGGCCCGGCGAGGACGAGGAGCTTCTCCGGGAACGTGAGATCCTGAAGAACGCCGGAAAGATCGCCGGCCTCGTGGACAAGGCCCTCGACCTGGCCTATCTCAGCGAGGACTCCCTCATCCCCCGGCTCGCCCGGCTCCGGTCCGTCCTCGGGGAGCTTTCCGTCTACGACGCCGCTTTCGGAGAGTTCCATCACGGCCTCGAGGAGGCTTCCATCCTGCTCCGGGACGCCGCCGACGAGCTCGTCCGTTTCAAGGACCGCCGGGCCGAGATCCCGGAGAATCCGGAGACGATCGAAGAACGGCTGAGCGTCATCGAGAAGCTCAAGCGCAAGTACGGGGGGACCATCGAAGCGGTCGTCGGGCACGGCGAGGCCCTCCGGAGCGAGCGGTCCTCGCTCGAGGCCGGCCGCGAGCGGCTCCAGGAGCTCGAATCCTCCATCCGGTCGAAATTCGGCGAGTACTCCGCCTTCGCTTCCCGCCTCGGCGCCGAACGGGCCAAGGCGGCGGAAAAGCTAGGCCGCCTCATCGAAAAGGAGATCGCCGTCCTGGGCATGAAGAAGGCCCGGTTCGAGGTCCAGCTGACCGATGTCCCCCCTTCGCTCGACGACGGCGCGACCATCCGCGACCAAGGGGCCCAGGAGGCCGAGTTCCTGCTCTCGCCCAACCCGGGCGAGGAGCTCCGGCCCCTGAAGAGGATCGCCTCGGGCGGGGAGCTGTCGAGGATGATGCTGGCGCTCAAGTCCGTGGGCAAGGACAAGGAGGTCCTCAAGACGCTCGTCTTCGACGAGATCGATGCGGGGATCGGGGGAAAGACGGCCGAGTTCATCGCCCAGAAGCTCCGCCACCTGTCCGCCCGTCACCAGGTGATCTGCATCACCCACCTGCCCCAGATCGCCTCTTCCGCCGCCCACCATTTCCACGTCGAAAAGAAGGTCGAAAAGGACCGGACCTTCACGAGTGCCCGCAAGCTCGGCCTCGAGGAGCGGGTCGAGGAGATCGCCCGTCTCGTCGCGGGCAGCCGGCTGACGGCGGCCTCCCGGGAGGCCGCCCGGGAGATGCTCGACGCCAATCGCGAAGGAGGATGACGCCATGACCCGAGCCGACGACGCCCTCTCACTTTTCCGCCAGGGCTTCAGCTGTTCCCAGGCCGTCGCTGCCGCTTTCGCGGCGGATTTCGGCCTCGACAGGGACACGGCGCTCCGCATCTCCCAGCCATTCGGCGGCGGCATCGCCCGGAGGGCGGACTGGTGCGGCGCCATCACCGGCGCTTTTCTGGCGATCGGCCTCAAGCACGGCCGGACCCGGGCCGAGGACGCCGCCGCGCGGGACCGGACCTACGCCCTCGTCCAGGAATTCATCCGCCGGTTCACGGCCCGGCACGGACATGTCCGATGCAAGGACCTCCTCGGCTGCGACATCGGGACGCCCGAAGGACAGAAGAAAGCGGAGGAGCTGAACCTCCACAAAACGCGTTGCGAGGATTACGTCCGGGACGCCGTCGCGATCCTCGAAGAGATCTTATAACACCCCCCATGAACGAAAGCCTGAGCGGTCTGAAGTTTTTCGTCCGGACGTTCGGCTGTCAGATGAACGAGAACGACT
>MEXZ01000093.1:6623-7899 GCA_001773855.1 Candidatus Aminicenantes bacterium RBG_13_64_14 | reverse complement strand
CGGCGTCCTCGCCCGGGCGGGGGCCGGGAGGGCGGACGGGCCGGAAAACGCCGATATCGTCGTCGTCAATACCTGCGCCGTCCGGGAAAAATCGGAGGAAAAGCTCTACTCCTATCTCGGGCGGCTGTCCAGCCTGAAAAGGAAGAGGCATTTTCTTCTCGGCGTCGCCGGCTGTGTCGCCCAGGTCCGGAAGGCCGACCTTCTCAAGAAGAGGCCGTTCGTGGACTTCGTCGTCGGGCCGGACAACTACCTCGAACTCCCCGCGATGGTCAGGAACGCGGCCGAAGCCCCGGCCGTCATGACGGATTGGGGCCGGGACTGGATGGAGGTCGGGGCGGAGGCGACAGCCCGGAAGAACAGGTGGAGCGCCTTCGTCCCGGTGATGGAAGGCTGCGACAATTTCTGCGCCTACTGCATCGTCCCCTTCAGCCGCGGCCGGGAGAAGTTCAGGCCCCTCCCGAACATCGTCGAAGAGGTCCGTTCTGCGGCCGGAGCGGGCGCGCGGGAAGTCCAGCTGCTGGGACAGAACGTCAATTCCTACCAGGACCCGGAGTCGGGGCTCGGGTTGGCCGGGCTCCTCGACCGGGTCTGTGCCGAGCCTGGGGCCGAATGGGTCCGTTTTATCACCTCCCACCCGAAAAACTTCGGCGACGATATCATCGAGGCCATGGCCCGGAACACAAAGGTCTGCCGGGGCTTGCACCTTCCCCTTCAATCCGGTTCTTCCCGCGTCCTCGAGCAGATGAACCGGGGATACACCCGGGAGGACTATCTCGCCCTGGCCGGCCGCATAAAAGCGGGCCTGCCGGGCATCCTCCTCAGCACCGACGTCATCGTCGGTTTCCCGGGCGAGACGGAGGAGGATTTCGAGGCGACCTGCGGCCTTCTCCGCGAAATCCGTTTCGCCAACATCTTCTCCTTCCGCTTCTCGCCCCGCCCCCTGACCGACGCGGCCCGCATCCCCGACGACGTTCCCCTCGAGGTCAAGAGGCGGCGTCTCGTCGCCCTCCAGCAGCTCCAGAGGACGATCCAGGTCGAGCTCAACACGTCGTTTGTCGGTCGGGACGTCCGCGTGCTCTGCACCGGGCCGAGCGTCAAGGGCGGCGGCCGTTTCGCCGGCCGGACGGAAGGCAGCCAGGTCGTCAACTTCGACTCCGCCTCGGACCCGACAGGACGTTTCGTCACCGTCCGTGTCACCGGCTCCGGCCCCTACAGCCTCCACGGAAAGTCGCTGTAGAGCGCGTTGCACTTTGGGACGATTTCCGATATAATCACT
>MEXZ01000093.1:5877-6607 GCA_001773855.1 Candidatus Aminicenantes bacterium RBG_13_64_14 | reverse complement strand
GTTTTCGTTATCAAGCGGGTGACGGCGAGCCCCAAGAACACCGCCCTTGAGATCTCCCTCGAGGAGGCCCGGGCTATCCGGCCCGAAGCCCAGGAAAGCGAGACGGTCGAGATCGACCTTCCCTCCGACACCCTGGGCCGCATCGCCGCCCAGGCCGCGAAAAAGGTCATCTTTCAGAAGGTTCGGGACGCCGAACAGGATAAGATCTACGGCGATTTCGCTCCCAGGATCGGTGAGATCGTCACCGGAGTCGTCCGCAGGGTCGAAGACAACGTCATCATCCTCGAGGTCAACAGGATCGAAGTTTCATTCCCCCTGCGCGAGACGCTGCCCAACGAGGAGCACCAGCGGGGAGACCTGGTCAAGGCCGTCATCATCCAGGTCCTCAAGGGCTACCAGGGACCCCAAATCATCGTCTCCCGGGCGAACCCGCGCTTCCTGGCCCGGCTCCTCGAGACGGAGATCCCGGAGATCGCCAACGGGGCGATCGAGATCAAGGACATCGTCCGCCAGCCCGGCGAAAGGGCCAAGGTCGCCGTGGCCAGCCACGAACGCGACGTCGACCCCATCGGCGCCTGCATCGGCGTCAAAGGGAACAGGATCCTGGCCATATCCAAAGAGCTCCAAGGCGAAAAAGTCGATATCATCGAGTGGTCGTCCGACCTCGTCAGCTACGCCAAGTCCGCACTGAGCCCGGCCAAGGTCGACCGGCTCCAAATCGTGAGCCGGA
>MEXZ01000093.1:5544-5828 GCA_001773855.1 Candidatus Aminicenantes bacterium RBG_13_64_14 | reverse complement strand
GCGGCCCCCCCTCCGGTTCCCTCTAAGCCCGCTGTCCATAAGCCGGTGGCGCACAAGCCCGCGGCCCCCCCTCCGGTTCCCTCTAAGCCCGCTGTCCATAAGCCGGCGCCCCCCAAGCCGGCGCCCCCCAAGCCCGCGCCTCCGAAGCCGGTAGCTCCCGCGCCTTCCGTTCCAAAGCCGGCGGCACCGCCTCAGCCGGCGCCCCTCAGGCCGACGGCCCCTCCGGCCGCGGCGACCACGCCCGCGGTCCCCGTCAAACCGACTCCTCCCCCGCCGGCGCCACC
>MEXZ01000093.1:3128-5476 GCA_001773855.1 Candidatus Aminicenantes bacterium RBG_13_64_14 | reverse complement strand
TGCTCAAGGAGGCCGCCGAGGCGATGAAGGTCAGACCCAAGGACCTTTTAGACAAGCTCGCCGCCAAGGGCTTCAAGGCCGACCTCGAAGAATTCATCGACGCCGAGCTCGCCGCGGTCATCACCAAGGTCACGAACTTCGACGCCGAATTCATCACCCTCGACCTGGCCATGCGCCGGAAGGCCGAGGGCCGGACGGCCGAGCTCGCGCCGCGATCGCCCGTCGTCACCATCATGGGCCACGTCGACCACGGCAAGACGACCCTCCTCGACGCCATCCGCTCCTCGAACCTCGTCGACAAGGAGTCCGGCGGCATCACCCAGCACATCGGCGCCTACCGCGTCGCCGCCAAGAACCACACCATCACCTTCATCGATACGCCGGGTCATGAGGCCTTCACCCAGCTCAGGGCCCGCGGCGCAAAGGCCACGGACATCGTCATCCTGGTCGTCGCCGCCGACGACGGGGTCATGCCCCAGACAAAAGAGGCCATCGACCACGCCAAGGCGGCCAACGTGCCGATCATCGTGGCCATCAACAAGATCGACAAGCCCGATGCCAACGTCGACCGCGTCAAGCAGCAGCTATCGAAAGAGAACATCCTCGTCGAGGACTGGGGCGGCAAGACGATCAGCGTCGAGGTCTCGGCCAAGGAGAAGAAGAACGTCGGCGACCTTCTCGAGATGATCCTCCTCCTCAGCGACATCCTCGAGATCAAAGCCAACCCCAAGGTCCCCGCCCAGGGCGTCGTCCTCGAGGCCCGCCTCGACAGCCAGAAAGGGCCCGTCGCCACCGTCATCATCCAGCAGGGCACCCTCATGCAAGGTCAGGCCTTCGTCTCTGGACTGTCCATGGGCAAGGTCCGGGCCATGTTCGACGAGCACGGCAAGGTCATCAAAAGTGCCGGGCCTTCCATGCCCGTCGAGATCATGGGCTTTTCTGAAGTCCCCGTCGCCGGCGATTTCTTCCAGGTCATGGACGATCCCACGGCGGCCAAACATGTCGTCGCGTTCCGCAGATCCCGGGTCAAGGGGAAGGAATCCCCCCGTGACAGCGGCGCCACCCTCGACGAGATGTTCAAGAAGATCGAAGGCGGTCAAGCCAAGGAACTGGCCCTCGTTCTCAAGGCCGACGTCCAGGGCTCGATCGAGGTCTTGTCGGACGTCGTCTTGCCCCTCAGCACGGACAAGGTCAAGATCAAGATCATCCACGCCGCCACGGGCGGCGTCTCCGAGGCCGACGTCCTCCTGGCCTCGGCGTCCAAGGCCATCGTCATCGGCTATAACGTCAAACCGAACCCCAAGATCATCGGCCTGGCCAAGAAGGAAGGCGTCGAGATCCGGACGTACAAGATCATCTACCAGCTCACGGATGATATCAAGAAGGCCGTCATCGGCTTGCTCGACCCGATCATCAAAGAGACTTTCCAGGGCCGCGCCGATGTCCGGAAGGTCTTCCAGATCCCCAAGACCGGGACGATCGCCGGCTGCTACGTCCAGGACGGACGGATCACGCGCAACGCCGAGGCCCGCGTCCTCCGCGGCCGCGAGGTCGTCCACCAGGGAAGGATCTCCTCTCTCAAGCACCTCAAAGAGAACGTCACCGAGGTCAAGAAGGACTACGAGTGCGGCATCGGTATCGGCGGCTTCGGCGATTTCCAGCCGGGCGATACGATCGAGGCGTTCATCCGGGAAAAAGTCAAAGCCGTCTAACGGCCCGGGAGGGTTCCGATGGTCATCGGCGTCCTGAAGCTCGACCTTTTCTTTCCTTATGCCCATTCCCTCAAGGACAAGCGGCGCATCCTCCACGGCTTCAAGGACAGGGTCCGAAGGCGCTACAACGTCGCCCTGGCCGAGGTCGACTTCCAGGACAAGTGGCAGCGGGCCTTGCTCGGGATCGTCAGCCTCAACAGCCAGCAGACGATCGTCGAAGAGGTCCTCGGCCACGTCCTGGCCGACGCCCTGAACCTCCAGGAGGCGGAGGTCGCCGGCCAGGAGATCCGCTATGTCTGAAAAAGGTATCCGGCCGCGCCGCGTGGCCGAGCTCGTCCAAGCGGAGCTCAGCCGCCTCCTCATCACCGAATTCCAGGATCCCTCTTCGGGGCTCCTGACCGTCACCCGGGTGGAGATGACCCCGGACCTCCATTCGGCCAGGGTCACCTTCAGCGTTTTCGGGACGGCCGACCCCCGGGACCTTCTCGCCCGGATCGAGAAGAGCAAAGGGCACATCCGGCGGACGCTTGCCTCCCGGGTCAGGTTGAAGTATAATCCCGAACTATTTTTCGCCTTGGATCCGGGTCCCGAGCATCAGGAAAGGATCGACAGGCTGATCGAAGAGACAAAGAAGCA
>MEXZ01000093.1:2986-3092 GCA_001773855.1 Candidatus Aminicenantes bacterium RBG_13_64_14 | reverse complement strand
GGCGGCGGACTTCGACACGGTCATCCTCCTCGAGTGCGCCGACGTCTCCCGCTCTGGGCAGGAAGGCCTGGCCGGGGCCTACAAGATCAACATCGACCACCACTAT
>MEXZ01000093.1:2644-2759 GCA_001773855.1 Candidatus Aminicenantes bacterium RBG_13_64_14 | reverse complement strand
GAAATGGTCATGTTCTTCAAGGAGATGGGCCATGAGACCTTCCGGGTCAGCCTGAGGTCGAAGGGCAGCGCCAACGCGGCCCGTGTGGCCGAACATTTCGGCGGCGGCGGGCACA
>MEXZ01000093.1:2440-2611 GCA_001773855.1 Candidatus Aminicenantes bacterium RBG_13_64_14 | reverse complement strand
ATGAGCGTCTCATCCGGGAGGTCCCGGCGATCGTCGAGACCCTCCTCAACGGGGCGTCGGAATAATAGGCCCGGACGACCCGGAATGCCCTTCGACGGTCTTCTCGTCATCGACAAGCCCGCCGGACTCACCTCGCACGACGTCGTGGCCAGGGTCCGCCGGCTCCTGGGG
>MEXZ01000093.1:2211-2414 GCA_001773855.1 Candidatus Aminicenantes bacterium RBG_13_64_14 | reverse complement strand
GCTCGACCCGGACGCCACGGGCGTCCTCCTCGTCGCCGTCGGCCAGGCGACGCGGTTTTTCCCCTACCTTTCCAGGGAAGACAAGGTCTACGAAGGCGCGATCCGGCTCGGCTTCGCGACGGACACTTATGACGCCTCCGGGCGTCCGTCCACGGAGGAGTCGCGCGACTTCCCCGGCCGCGAAGACCTGGCCGGAGCCATGA
>MEXZ01000093.1:1851-2153 GCA_001773855.1 Candidatus Aminicenantes bacterium RBG_13_64_14 | reverse complement strand
TGGAAAGCCGGTCTACAAACTGGCCCGGGCCCACAAGGAATTCACCCTGAAACCGTCCGTCGTGACGGTCGAGTGGTTCAGGCTTATTGATTACCGGCCGCCGCTCGCCGACTTTGAGACGAAATGTTCGGCCGGGACTTACGTCAGGTCGCTCGCTCACGACCTCGGTCAGCGCCTGGGATGCGGCGCCCATCTCGACGCCCTCCGGCGGACGTCCGTCGGCCCCTACGCCCTGGGCGACGCGGTGCCCCTCGAGGCGCTGGAAGAGGCGCTCATTCTGCCTCTCGAGCGGCTCCTCCCCG
>MEXZ01000093.1:1010-1842 GCA_001773855.1 Candidatus Aminicenantes bacterium RBG_13_64_14 | reverse complement strand
CCGTGACCGTCCTCCCGGAGGCGGAAATGCGTATCCGCAACGGCGCGGCCCTCGGGCCGGCGCATCTCGGCCCTCCTCCTCCGAGCGCTCCTCCTTTCCCTCGAGAGGCGCACGTGCTGAGGCTGTTCGGGGAGTCGGGCAAGCTCCTTGCCCTGGCCCGGCCTTCCCCTGACGGTGAGAGTCTCCACCCCTTCCTCGTCATCACCTGAGGCCTTCTTTTCCCCCCGGCATTCCTGGGGCAGAGCCATTTCCACAAATCCTTGAATTTTGGACGTCACTCATGTATTGTATTGTGGTTATGCGCCTGAATAAGAACCAGATCGAGCATCTCGCGTCGGTGATGCTGCGCAACCTGTCCAAGGAAGGCAAGATCATCTTCGAGGACAAGGCCCGTCTGCTCGAAGAACTGACCAACCTGCTCTTCGAAGAGTTCCAGAAAGAGGATCACCTCGACCAGGAGGTCCGCGAACTCCTCAGCAAGCACATGGAGAAGATCCGCAAGGAGAACATCGAATACCAGCAGATGTTCAAGTTGATCAAGACCAAGCTGGCCCGGGAAAAGGGGATCATCCTGTGAGCAACAGACTGTCGCGGGAAAAGATCAACTACCTGTCCCGCCAGGTCCTCAACGTCCTCGAGAAGGACGACCAGGTCGATTTCCTGGACGACCCGAACGAGATCCGCCTGGTCATCGTCAAGTCCATCGAAGAGGAAATGAAGCTCTACGAGTCCCTCGACAAGAAGGCCATCGACAAGATCCAGTCCCAGAAAAAGGCCATCGAGGAAGGCAGCCGGGAGTACGAGATCCTCTACCGGAAGTACTACAACGACG
>MEXZ01000093.1:554-870 GCA_001773855.1 Candidatus Aminicenantes bacterium RBG_13_64_14 | reverse complement strand
TGATCCGGCTCCCAAGCAAATTCGCTTCAGTCGCTTCAGCTATTCACTGCCAAGGGCAGCCTCTACGGGGAGCTTTAGGGCCGCCTTCATGCCCCGTCTGTATACCCCAAATAATCAGAAGAAAAAAAAGGGCCGGAGAGCTAACTCTCTGGCCCTTGGGAGGCGTACGCTACAGGTTCGGCTTAGAACAGGAACCTGAAGCCGAGGCCGGCCTTATAGTTGTAGTCGAAGGGCCGGAAGAGGGGCGCGCGGAACTCCGCGAAGACCTGGCCCTTGCTCGTCCACTTATCGAAGACCTCGAATCCGGCCTGGCCGA
>MEXZ01000093.1:0-519 GCA_001773855.1 Candidatus Aminicenantes bacterium RBG_13_64_14 | reverse complement strand
AGGGCCGTGCTCCCGCCGTAGGGCCCGACGCCGCCGGTGACCGCCACGAAGAGCTTCTTCTGGGTTACCTCGAAGGTCAAGCGGCAGGGGTCCGAGGCCGGCGACTGGGCGCCGTCGTTGTCAAAAACCGTGACGTTGATCGTATAGGTCCCGGCCTTGGTGAAAATCTTTTCCCAGATCCAGGGCTTCCGCGTCGTGATGCAGGTGTCGATGACGTTGCCCTGGTCGTCGAGGAGCTCGAAGACGACCTTGACGATCTGGCCGTCGGGGTCGCTCGACCCGGAAGCGTCGAAGGTGATAGGCCGGCCGACGTAATTCTCGCACGGCATGCACGACATCCAGAGCTTGCAGATCGGCGGGAAGTTGATGGACACCTTCCCGGCGCAGGGGTTGGTCGCCGCGATCCCTTCCATGTTGACGGCTGTGCCTTTGAAAGAGTATTCGCCCGGTTTGTCGAACTTCGTCTGCCACTTGGGCGACTGGGGCGTCAGCTCCTGGGTGGCCAGCTTCTGGCCCTGG
>MEXZ01000092.1:5407-5531 GCA_001773855.1 Candidatus Aminicenantes bacterium RBG_13_64_14 | reverse complement strand
CTGACCGTCAACGGGAATATCGAGGCGAGCTTCGATACGGTCTGGTACAGCAAGGGCCGGATCGACGACCAGGGCTGGACCGTCGAGGCCCGCATTCCCCTCCAGAGCATCCGCTTCCCGAACC
>MEXZ01000092.1:4481-5087 GCA_001773855.1 Candidatus Aminicenantes bacterium RBG_13_64_14 | reverse complement strand
CGCCCCGCGCGATACCATAGCCGCGATCTACGCCCGGGACAATCTCCGCGACGACGCGGTCGACGAACACCCGGATTTCATGATCGTCCGCTACAAGCACACGCTCAAGGACGACGCGTTCCTGGGCGCCTTCTACACGGGCCGCGAGTACGGCTCGGGCTTCAACCGCGTCGGAGGCCTCGACGGCCGCTTCCGGCTAAGTCCGGTCGCGACGGCCTCGTTCCATCTCTTCGGCTCGCTGACCCGTGACCCGGGCGCCGAGACGACGAACTCCGACCACGCGCTTTCGCTCAACTACAGCTTCAGCAACCGCAAGGTCGCCGTCGAGCTCGGCTACCAGGACATCTCTGACGGCTTCCGGGCCGACACAGGCTTCGTTTTCCGGACGGGGCTGCGGCGGCTGGCGGCTTTCGCCATGTACAACATCTATCCGAAGTCGAAATTCTTCCAGAAGATCGAGCCCTTCTATTGGAGCTACCATCTCTACGACACGATCTACGACATGTGGGAAACGGTCAACGTTTTCGTCTTGCGCTTCCGACTTCCGCGTAACACGATGGTCCGCTTCGACGGGTTGCTGGCGAACGAAATATATGCGGGGGAGAG
>MEXZ01000092.1:4243-4461 GCA_001773855.1 Candidatus Aminicenantes bacterium RBG_13_64_14 | reverse complement strand
GGCCGACAAGGCCAAGATCTACGATTACCTCATCCTGCGCAGCCGCAACACCTTCCAGCTCAACAAGTACCTTTTCGTCCGGGGGATCGTCGAGTACAACGACTTCTATAAGCGGATGACCCTCGACGGTCTGGTGTCGTTCACGTATATCCCGGGCACGGTCGTCCACCTGGGCTACGGTTCCGCCCTGGAGAAGCAGGAATGGGACGAAGGCCTGC
>MEXZ01000092.1:3582-4219 GCA_001773855.1 Candidatus Aminicenantes bacterium RBG_13_64_14 | reverse complement strand
TCCACGAGATGAAGCGCGGCTTCTTTTTCAAGGTCAGCTACCTCTGGAGGTTCTAGACATGAAAAAATACTTCATGTCGTGAGCTTGCCTTGGCTGTTGTATGTTAAAGATTATAAATTAGTTAGTTCGGAAATATCATCTCTTCGTTGAACGGGCATCGCACGCGTTGTATATTGGAAAAAGCCCATGAAGAAGCCTGGCCTGTCGCTGTTCGACGCCGTCAACATCTCGCTCGGCTCGATCATTGGAGCCGGGATCTTCGTTATTCTCGGCGCGGCCGCCGCGGTCGCGGGCCCGGCCCTCGTCGTTTCGGTTCTCATCGCCGCCGCCGTTTCCCTTCTAACGGGCCTGTCCGCCGCCGAACTCAGCCGGATGTACCCGCGGAGCGGGGGAGTCTATGTTTTCGCGCGGGAGGCCATCTCCGGTTTCTCGGGTTTCCTCGTCGGCTGGGTCTGGCTCTTCTCCAACATCGTCGCCGGGGCCACGGTTGCCGTCGGCTTCGGACATTACCTGACGTTCTTCTTTCCGGCCCTGCCTTCGGCCGCGGGGGCGGCGCTCGTGGTCGTGGCCGTCGTCCTGATCAACCTTCTCGGCGCCAAGGAATCGAGCCGGTTCAACAACGTCCTAGTCCTGTTCA
>MEXZ01000092.1:0-3452 GCA_001773855.1 Candidatus Aminicenantes bacterium RBG_13_64_14 | reverse complement strand
CTCCTTCTGGCTTTTGCGGCCGACCTGCCGCACATCGCCTACATCAGCAGTTTCTCTCTTCTCCTTTATTACGCGGCGATGAACCTAAGCGGGCTGAGGGTTTTAAAGGGGCGGATCCGGATCGTAACCGCTTTCGGCCTCCTCTCGTGCCTCGTCCTGATGGTCAGCCTGCCGCGTCTCGCCTGGATCGTCGGCGCGGCTGTCCTGGCGTCGGGCGCCCTATATTACCGCTTGGTGGTCAGGCGCGTCAGGGGCGATCAGCCGGGTTAAGCCGCGTGTCGCGAGAAAAATGAAACCTTTCGGCGCCGGCGCTCGTCTATACTGATGGAGACAGAAAGATGGCCAACGCAACGCACGACGCTTCGAGGATAAAGACGCTCCGGCTCGCCGTAAGGCCCGGAGCGTCGGCGATCAATCAGCTGGGCGCGGCGATGACGAAACGGAGCCGGTCCTCCGCCGGCCTCATCTCCGTGGCCGGTTTCTTTTTCCCATATCTCCCCGGCTTTCCCGTTTTCGCCTACCCGGGGAGAAAGCCCTTGGCGCCAGTGTTTGTCCGCCCCCGCCGTTAAATGGGGTCGGACCACAGCAACTGGAATAAAAACAGCATTTTAGCCATTTTCTCATCCCTGGCTACAGCTTGATTTTGGCGAAAAAACAGCGTTTTTAGCGGCAAAAACGCACATATATCCGATTGACTATCTCAACGCCAGGCGGAATAATCTCCCTCTAGACATCGAAAAGACACCGGAGGAAGATAAATGAACAGAAAAGAATTCCTCAAGATGACGGCGGGACTCGCCGGCGGCGTCGCCGGACTGCCGTTGATGCGCAAGCTAGCTGGAGCGGCCACGGCGGAACCTGGGCTGCCGGGAACGGTGGGAGCGATATCGGCGGCAGCCGCCGCGAGAACAACCTCCGCGCCCCTCGAGACTCTCCTCGCTCAAGCCGCCGCCGCTGGCGACGACGATCATTTCTGGAAGCTTGTCCGGGGCCAGTTCCTGCTCGACCCGGGCTGGATCTACCTCAACTTCGGCGGCCTCGGCTCCTGCCCGCTTCCCGTCCTCAACCGCTTAATCGAGTGTACACAGGCCGAAGAGCGGGCCCCGAGCGCCGGCCACGACGAGAAGCCGTGGCAGGACGTCAAGGAAAAACTCGCCCGCGCCCTCGGCCAGACCTGTCGCAAGGAGGACCTCGGATTCATCGGCGGCGCGACCGAGGGCGTCAGCGTCATCGTCAACGGCCTGGCCCTCAAGGAGGGCGACGAGGTCATCACGACGACCCACGAGCACGTCGCCGTCCACTCGGCCCTCCTCAACCGCATGCAGCGCAACGGCATCGCCATCCGGCTCTTCGAGCCCGACATCGTGAGCGGCCTGGGCAACGTCGACCGCATCGCCAAGCTCATCACCCCCAGGACCCGGCTCATCTTCATCAGCCACGTCACCTGCACGACGGGCCAACTCTTCCCGGTTAAGGAGATCGCGGCGCTGGCCCGCTCCAAGAACGTCTGGTTCGCCCTCGACGGCGCCCAGGCGCCCATCTGCGTCCCATTCGACATCGCCGAGACGGGCGTCGATTTCTACACCTGCAGTACTCACAAGTGGATGATGGGCCCGAAGCGCACGGGCTTCATCTACGTCCGTCCGGGAATGCTCGACACCCTGCGGCCGCAGACCGTCGGCGGCGGCTCGTCCGAGCGCTACGACGCCGCGAAGGGCGAGTTCGTCTTCCACCCGACGGCCCAGCGCTACGAATCCGGCACCCAGAACGACGCCCTCTTCTACGCCCTCGGCGCGGCTTGCGATTTCGTCGAGACGATCGGCGCCGACCGTATCTGGCGGCACAATCGTTCCCTGGCCGAACGCTTCTACCAGGAGCTGGGCCAGATTCCCGGCGTCGAGCGCCTCTCGCCCGAGGAGGAGGCCTACCGGACGGCCATGATCGGCTTCCGGATGAAGAGCCATGCCCACACTCAGATCGGCGAGCACATGGCCAAGGACAAGATCCGCGTCCGGCCGGTGACCGAGGGCGGACTCAACTCGATCCGCGTCTCGTTTCACATCAACAACCATAATGGCGATGTGACTGCGATCCTGGATTCGTTGCAAAAGCTGGCCGGCGTCAAGCCGTGAAATCGAGGGTCAAGCCGAAGAGGAGGCCTTATGAAACGCAGAGAATTCCTGAACCGGGTTGAAACGGCGGCCGGCGCCGCGGCCCTGGCGTGGGGAGGGAAGCTGGCTTGGGGAGCCGAGAGGAACGAAGCCTCTCCGCCGGTCGCCGCGGGCGGCGGCAGCTTTGCCCCCCGGGTTCGACGCCGTCCAGCTCCGCCGCTTTCTCGAGATCTGTGCGCTGGCCAGGAAGAAGGGAATCGACCACGGCCTCCGCCACGCGGCCAGCAGCGCCGGCCTGTTCTCCGGCCCGGAGTTCCGCCTGGACATGGTCCGACCCGGGATCACGCTCTATGGATACTATCCCAACGCGCGGACCAGGAAGGAAGACGCCCTCGGCCTTAAACCGGCCCTCCGTCTCCTGGCCCGTGTGACCTTCATCAACGACGTCGCGGCCGGCGAATCGCTCTCTTATGTCCGGGCCATCAAGGTTGAGAGGCCCACGCGCGTCGCCGCCGTCGGTATCGGCTATTCAGACGGCTATCCGCCGGCACTCGGCGGGAAGGGGATCGTGCAAATCCGCGGAAAAAGCTTCCCCGTTCTCCCGGCGGTGACCTCCAACCACATCATGGTCGACCTGGGGAACGACCGCGGAATCGCCGTCGGCGACGAGGCCGTCCTATTCGATAACGAGCGGTCCTCGGGCGCCACCGCGGATATTCTGTCGGAGCAGTGCGGGGTTTCGGACTATAAGCTCCTCATCGGCATCAACCCCTTCATCCCGAGAGTTTACGGGGGGACGATTATTTCCTAAGACCAATAGCGCCCGAATTCGTCCACCAGTTCGGCCACCCGCCGGACGCGCCGCTCCAGGCCGTCGGGCGGCACCTGGTCGGCGACCCCGAGGACGTAGCGGGGGCTCGACGTCATCACGCGCAGGACCGCTCGCACGTGCCGCTCAAACTCGGCGTCCGGGACCTTGTCCGTGAAGTAGACTCCGGGAAGGCCGCCCCAGAAGATCGTCTCGCCTTTCTGCTCCCGCCATCCCTCCCGTTCTTTAGATTGCGCCCGTGTCTGCAGCCCTCCGCCGCACCACTCCGCCCAGCGTTCGACTTCGAGGTCGCCGACGGGCGCGGGCGTCATGGCCTCGATGAAGGTGAAACCGGCCCCGCAGACCTGACGAAGAAGCCCTTTGAGCGTCCCGTCCAGGTGGACGCAGGAAAACTTCCCCGCCGCCCCGATCCGCCCGCTCCACGTCTCATGATAATCGCGCATGTAGAGCTCGTAAAACCGTGGCCCGACGACCTCGGAGGAAAGGTTCTCCGGGATCATCAGGACCTCGGC
>MEXZ01000091.1:6232-6492 GCA_001773855.1 Candidatus Aminicenantes bacterium RBG_13_64_14 | reverse complement strand
GCCGGCCGTCGGAGCCTTCGCCCGGATCGCCGCCGGGACGCGCAGGTGCGCGGCGAGCTGGCGGACCTGGGTCTTGTAGAGGTCGCCCATGGGATTGACGGCGCAGGCCATGTCGCCGTAGACCGTGCCGTAGCCGATGAGAAGCTCGGTCTTGTTGCTCGTCCCGAGGACGAGGCCGCCCTCGCCGGCCGAGCGGTCGTAGAGGACGGACATGCGCTCGCGGGCCATCTTGTTCCCCCGCCGGACGCGGTCCGTCGTAG
>MEXZ01000091.1:5786-6168 GCA_001773855.1 Candidatus Aminicenantes bacterium RBG_13_64_14 | reverse complement strand
GCGGCGGGCCATTTCCCCGGCGTCGCGGACGTCCTGCGGGAAGGCCTTGCCGTAGGGCATGATCAGGCCGAGGACGTTCCGCGGCCCGAGAGCCCGGACGGCCAGGGCGGCGCAGACGGCCGAGTCGAGTCCGCCGGAGAGCCCCAGGACAGCCTTGTCGCAGCCGCACCGGCCGAGCTCGTCCCGGATGAACCGGACGAGGACCTTCTCGACGAAGGCGGCGTTAATCTTCGGCAGCACGGACGATCCTTTCGAGCGACCTCCAGATGGCCTCCGGCTTCTCGTCGCGCTTGAGCAGGAGCTTCCGGCGGGCCTCGCGGACGTCGGAGAGATCGACCGGGCAGACGACCAGCTCGGGATCGAGATAGGCCGCCCGGGCGAC
>MEXZ01000091.1:5442-5670 GCA_001773855.1 Candidatus Aminicenantes bacterium RBG_13_64_14 | reverse complement strand
CCATGAGCTCCCACATCCGGCTCGTCGCGAAGGCGTCCCCGCCTTCGACGCCGCGGCCGGGCGCGGCCGAGATGCAGACGATCATGTCGGCCCCGGAGGCGTAGTGGACGTAGCTCGCCCCGTAATGGAGGAAATCGCGGCAGATGAGCAGGCCGACGCGGCCCCAGGGCGCCGTGAAGGTCCGGAACTCGCGGCCCTGGGCGAAGAACTTGGCCTCTTCGAACATCC
>MEXZ01000091.1:5140-5228 GCA_001773855.1 Candidatus Aminicenantes bacterium RBG_13_64_14 | reverse complement strand
GCTCAATCGGTAAGGACGGTGGCGAAGGGCATTCCCAGAGCCGGCCGGAAAGGCGGCGGGGAGGCAGGCCTCCGAAGGGCGCCGCGGC
>MEXZ01000091.1:4856-4955 GCA_001773855.1 Candidatus Aminicenantes bacterium RBG_13_64_14 | reverse complement strand
AAGACGAACCAGCCCGATGAAAGGCTGGGCGAGATCCTCTACAAGCTCGAGCGCATTCCCAAGGACGCCCACGCCCGGCTCGACGAGTACATCGAGCCC
>MEXZ01000091.1:4716-4800 GCA_001773855.1 Candidatus Aminicenantes bacterium RBG_13_64_14 | reverse complement strand
GGCCGAGGCCCTGTCCCACCAGATCCGCGAATCGGTCCTCAACGTCTTCCCCCACTTCGACGCCGACTTCGACTTCCAGCCGCA
>MEXZ01000091.1:2924-4659 GCA_001773855.1 Candidatus Aminicenantes bacterium RBG_13_64_14 | reverse complement strand
ATACGGCATCCGCCGCATGCAGCACAGCCCTCTCCTCCAGGCCTTCCTGGCCAACCAGACGCCGGTCCTGGGCGTGAAGACCTACGCCTACCTCCTGACCGCCGACGAGAAGGACATCCTCGAGAAGGTCAACGGGACGGACGCCGCCGAGGTCATCCTGCGGACGCTGACCATGCCCGCCGAACAGTTCTGGAAGAGCCTGTACCTCTTCTACTGCCTCGGCGTCATCGATCTTCCGGGCCTGAACAAGGAAGCTCTCCATCCGGACGTGAAGTCCCGCCTCCAGCCGCCGTCCGCGTCCCGCACCGACGTGCCCCGGGAGATCGCCGACGTCCTCGCTTTCCGCGACACCCTGCCGGCGATGACCCTCTACCAGATCCTCGATATCCCGAAGACGTCCAAGGACGAGGATATCAAGAAGGCCTACTTTCAGATGGCCAGGAAGTTCCACCCCGACCGGTTCGAGCGCAAGCTCGCGGCCGAGTTCAAAGCCCAGATCGACGAGGTCTTCGACGGCATCACCAACGCCTACCGGGTCCTGAGCAACAAGGAATCCCGGCGGATCTACGACGCCAAGTCCGGCCAGGCGGCGACCCAGGAAGACGTCCAGGACACCTTCCGCAAGGCCGACACCAAATTCCGCCAAGGCAAGACCCTGCACGGCCAGGGGCGCTACAACGAGGCCATCGCCTACCTCGAGGAGGCCGTCCGCATCCGCCGGGACAAGGGCGACTACTACCTCCTCCTGGCCATGTGCGAGTCGAAGATCAAGCCCTACGTCCAAAAGGCGGAGCAGGATTTCCTCAAGGCCATCCAGCTCGAGCCGTGGAACCCCGAAGGCTACGTCGGACTCGGCCTGCTCTACAAGGCCGAGGGACTGCAGACCAAGGCCATCAAGCAGCTGGAGAAGGCCCTCGAGGCCGAGCCCGACCACGCCTCGGCCCGCGAGGCCCTCGAGGAGTTGACGGGCGGCAAGAAGAGACCGGCGAAAGGTCTTTTCGGGACCGGCCTCTTCGGCTCGAAGAAAACGAAATAGCTACGGCTTCTTGCCGACGAGCTTCAGGAAATCCCCCTCTTCGATGATCCGGACCCCGAGCTTGCGGGCCCGGTCGAGCTTCGAGCCCGGCGTGTCGCCGACGACGAGGCCCGTCGTCTTGCGGGTCACCGAAGAGCCGATCTCGGCCCCGAGTCCCTCGAGGAGCTCCCGGGCCTCGTCCCGGGTCATGGCGGTGAGCGTCCCGGTGATGACGAAGACCTGGCCGGCTAGAGGCTTCGGCCCGGCCGCCGCCTCGGCGGCCCGGTCGTCGATGCCCGCCTCCCGGAGCCGCCGGATGAGCTCGCGGTTCTCCGGCTGGGCGAAGAAGAAGAGAATGCTCTCCGCGACCTTGGGTCCGACGTCCTCTGTCTCGACGAGGTCGTCCCGTCCGGCGGCTTCGAGGGCTCCTAGGGACCGGTAGCGGGCGGCCAGGGTCTGGGCCAGCCTCTCTCCGACGTGGCGGATGCCGAGGGCGTAGAGAAGGCGGGCGAGCCCGCGCGACTTCGACGCGGCGATCTCGTCGAGGAGGTTCCTCGCGCTCTTCGGGCCGAACCGCTCGAGCTCGACGAGGTCCTCGAAGCGGAGGCCATAGAGATCGGGGAGGGAGCGGACGAGCCCCCGGGCAAGAAGCTGGTCGACGATGGCCTCGCCCAGGCCGTCGATGTCCATGGCCCGGCGCGAGGCGAAATGGAGGACGGA
>MEXZ01000091.1:2373-2851 GCA_001773855.1 Candidatus Aminicenantes bacterium RBG_13_64_14 | reverse complement strand
GAGCGGCACACGGGGCAGCGCTTCGGCCAGGCAAAGGCCTTGGCGCCGCGCGGCCGTCGCTCTTTCATGACCGAGACGACCTGGGGGATGACGTCCCCGCTCCGCTCGAGGAGGATGTGATCCCCGACCCGGACGTCCTTGCGCCGGAGCTCCTCCTCGTTGTGGAGGGTCGAGCGGCTGATCGTCGTCCCCGAGAGCTTGACCGGCTCGAGGACGGCGACGGGCGTCAGGGCGCCGGTCCGGCCGACCTGGATGACGATGTCGTTGACGCGGGTCGTCGCCTGCCGGGCCGGGAACTTGTAGGAGATGGCCCAGCGCGGCGACTTGGCCGTCGTCCCCAGCTCGCGGCGCTCGTCCGCTCCGTCGACCTTGACGACGATGCCGTCGGCGTCGAACCCGAGGGCGTCCCGCTTGGCGTTCCATTCGCGGTAGTAGGCCAGGACGTCGTCGAGCGTCCGGCAGAAGCGCGAGTGCGGCT
>MEXZ01000091.1:1875-2295 GCA_001773855.1 Candidatus Aminicenantes bacterium RBG_13_64_14 | reverse complement strand
AGTACAGGAAGACGCTGAGGCCGCGGGACGCCACGATCCGGGGATCGAGGAGCCGGACGGAGCCTGCGGCCGCGTTGCGGGGGTTGGCGAAGAGCGCCTCGCCGGCCTCCTCGCGCTCGCGGTTGATCTCCCGGAACGAGGCGAAGGGCAGGTAGACCTCGCCGCGGACCTCGACCTCGCCGCCGGCCTCGATCGCGAGGGGCAGGGCCCGGATGGTCTTGACGTTGCCGCTGACGTCGTCGCCGCGGACGCCGTCGCCCCGGGTGACGGCCCGGGCGAACTTGCCGCCCCGGTAGAGGATGGAGATGCCGAGGCCGTCGATCTTGAGCTCGGCCGCGTAGGAGATGGGCCGGTCCGGGAGGAGCTTGCGGACGCGGTCCTCGAACGCGCGGATCTCCTCCTCGGCGTAGCCGTTGTCGA
>MEXZ01000091.1:775-1751 GCA_001773855.1 Candidatus Aminicenantes bacterium RBG_13_64_14 | reverse complement strand
CGGGGGCGGCGGGCGTAGCGAGCCGCTCCGGCGGCCGGATTACTTGCCGAGCCGCTGCCGGACCTGGGCGACGCGGGCGTTGAACTTGTCGAGGACGCCCTTCTGCCCGGCCTGGATCTTTTCGATAGCCTGCTTCTCGGCCTCGATGTTCGCTTCGAGCTGCTTGAGGATGCGCTTGTCGGCATCGGACAGGTCATCCTCGCTCTTGCCCTCGATCTTGGAGTTGTAGGTCTTGGTGAACTCCTCGATGGCCTTGCTGTGCTCCTCGATCTTCCCGTAGCTCGAGGCGAGCTCCTTGTCCTGTCCGACGAAGAGGTTCTGGGCCTGGCCGAGGAAGTTCTTCTGCTGGGCCGCGTTGAGGAGGGCGGCCTCGATGTTCGCGTCGATGGCTTCGGCCGTCTTGGAGGGATCGGTCTTGACCTGGCTGTTCAGGATGATGGCGATGTTCTGGGCGAGGGACGCGGTCCTTTTCTTGGCGTAGCCTTCTCTGTAGATGGCCAGGGCCTCGTCGACCTTGCCCTGCTTGTGAAGCGTCTGGCCAAGCAAGGCCGCGCTCTCGGGGCCTTTGTCCGCGGCGTAGAATTGACGGAAGACCTGCTCCGCCTCGGCGTATTTACCCCCCTTGTAGAGGGTGTTGGCGAGGCCGTTGAGCTGCTTGGAGATGCTCGGGTCCTTGAGGATGCCGTAGGCGGTGATGTAGTTCTCGGCGGCCGCGCCGAAGTCCCCGGACTTCTCGGCGAACTGGCCGATCATCACATAACCGCCGGCCTGGAGCTGGGCGGCCGTCTTAGCATCGCTATAGGACTTGCCGAAATCGATGAGCTTCCGGGCCCCGGCGTCGCCCTTGGCGGCCTGCCCGGCGCTATAGTAGAGCTGGGGAATGGCGATGATGAGCTGGAGCTTCGTCGCGCTGTCGATGCCGGCCATGCCGAGGGCCTTCTCGCCGTACTCGGCCGCCTTCGCGGCATTCTTGGAG
>MEXZ01000091.1:347-708 GCA_001773855.1 Candidatus Aminicenantes bacterium RBG_13_64_14 | reverse complement strand
TCGCCAGGTAGGCCTCGAGGGCCTGGACCTTCTGGCACTTATCCGAGATCTGCATGGCCTTGAGGTATTCCTCGTCGGGGCTCTGGGCGACGGCCAGCCCGGCGCAGAGGAGACCCAAGGTCATGACCGCGATGAGTATCCTTTTCATGCCTAACCTCTCTCCAAAATTTCATGAATCATATTCCGCATCCCGCTTTTTGTCAACATCGGCGCGTTCCGCAAGGAATTAAGAGCAAAAAATATGCCATGATTGAGGTATAATACCGGCCATGGACCGGAAAACCCTCGTCCGGGCGGCTTTCCTCGAGAGGATCGGGTCGGCCCCCTCGGAGAACGTCCCCCTTTCGGCCATGTCCAGTTT
>MEXZ01000091.1:91-161 GCA_001773855.1 Candidatus Aminicenantes bacterium RBG_13_64_14 | reverse complement strand
TGAAGGCCACCGCCTGCGCGTTCTTTCCGGAACGGGCCTTCCCTGCGTCCTCCGGGAGGCTCTCGCGGCC
>MEXZ01000091.1:0-85 GCA_001773855.1 Candidatus Aminicenantes bacterium RBG_13_64_14 | reverse complement strand
TCCGGCCTCGAGTTCCTGGCCGGGATCCCTGGCACCGTCGGGGGGGCCGTTTACGGCAACGCCGGCGCTTACGGCTGGAGCATCG
>MEXZ01000090.1:3113-5234 GCA_001773855.1 Candidatus Aminicenantes bacterium RBG_13_64_14 | reverse complement strand
CGAAGAGTACAAGGACGGACTCGATGTCCGGAAGAAGACGGCCCTGGGCTTGGCCGGTTGGAGGGAATGGTTCACGTTCCGGCACCCGGCCTTCGCCGCCTCGTTCTCGGCCTTCCTTCTTTTTGTCGGACTCGGCGCCGGCTGGCTCCTGAACGGCGGCCGAGCGGGAGGCGAACGCCTCGCCACGCTGTCGCGCGAGGTCCAGGGTATGCGCCAGCAGGTCGCGCTATCGCTCCTGGGCCGGCCCTCGGCCTCGGACAGGATCCAAGGCATCGGTTACAGCGCCACCGTCGAGAATCCGAACGACAAGACCCTGACTGCCCTGTTCGACGCGCTCGACAACGACCCCAACCCCAACGTCCGGCTGGCCGCCGTCGACGCTCTCTACCTTTTCCGAAACAAGCCGGGCGTCCGGGAAAGCCTCGTCCAGTCGCTCGCCATCCAGAACTATCCCCTCGTCCAGGTCGCCCTCATCGATTTCCTGGTCGAGGTGCGGGAGGCCCGGGCGGCCGAAGCCCTCAAGAGCCTCATCGAGAAAAACGAGCTTACGCCGGAAGTCAAAAAACGGGCCGAGCAGGGCCTGAAGCAGATCGTCTAAATCATCATGGAGGAGAATATGAGAAAAAGAATCGCGAACATCGTCATCCTGGCGGTTCTCGTCGCCGGGACTTGCGGCTGGGCCCTGGCCCAGACCAAGGAAGAGCCGCCGGACCGGGCCGTCGTTCCGCTCAGCAGCCCGGACAAGCCGGCCAAGATCGAGGTCTCGGTCATCCGGGGCAGCATCACGGTCAAGGCCTACCAGGGGAAGGAGATCATCGTCGAGGCCCGGGTGAGGGAAAAGGCGCTCTCGGACTACGCCAATTGGTTTACGGGCAGCACGGCTCCCTTCGCCGTCCTCGCGCCTCCGGCCAAGCCGGGACAGCCGGCGCCCCCCACCGCTCCGGCTCCCGCGCCCAAGGCGGGGCAGCGCATCGAACAACTCCAGAAGGAGATTGATGCGGTAACGGCCAAGAATAATGCGGCCCTCGCCCAAAGCCTGGCCGAACAAGAGCTCCTGGCCAAACGGCTCACCAAGAGCGACATGGCCCTCAGCTTCTATTTCCAGGACACTCAGAAGCAGCGCGAAGAGAAGGAAAAGAAGATCGCCGGGATGAAACAGCTCTCCGGGTCCACATCGGGGCTCGAAGTCGAAGAGGAGAACAACGTCGTCCAGATCAATACGCAGTCCTGGAAGGCGGCCACCGACCTCGTTATCCAGGTGCCGGTCGCGACCTCGCTCGAGGTCCGGTCGACCATGGACGGGGCGGTCATCGTCGAGGGCGTCAGCGGCGAGATCGACATCAACAACATCAACGGGCCGGTGACCCTGAAGAACGTCTCGGGGAACACGCTCGTCCACACCGTCAACGGCAACATCGAGGTCACGCTGGCCCGGGTCGCGGCCGACAAGCCGCTGTCGTTCAGCACCATGAACGGCGACATCGACGTCACACTTCCGGCCGACGTCAAGGCCAACCTCAAGATGAAGTCCGAGCAGGGAGAGATCTACAGCGACTTCGACATCAATATGACCCGGCAGCCGGCCCGGTCCGAAGCGGCCGAGAAGAACGAGCAGGGCAGGTTCCGCATCGCCTTCGACAAGTCGCTCTACGGCATCGTCAACGGCGGCGGCCAGGAGATCGGGTTCAACACCTTCAGCGGCGACATCTACATCCGCAAAAAGAAATAGCGACGGGCCGATCGCCGAGAAACCTCAGGGCGCTCCCGGGAACGGTTCCGGGGCGCCCTTTTTATTTGGCTCTTCTCCCGATATCGAAAGAAAAACCTTTTTTCATGTGCCGCCCCCCACAGCGCCCTACGGCGCGAGTCCCGATTGACAGGAGAGGCAGGACCGGTATATTTTTAGGTTTCGCCGACATCGCCCGCCAGGGAGGAGAAAGAGCCATGGCCGTAAAGAACCGCCGTATGGGATTCGTAGCGATCCTCTTCTCGCTTTTCATGATTTTCTTAATCGTCAACCGCCGCCACCGGGAGGCCGTCGAGCCGGCCGAACTCGTCCTCATCAACGGCAAGATCGTGACCGTGGACGCGGCCGTCCCCGCGGCCTCCTGGATCGCGGTC
>MEXZ01000090.1:2440-3035 GCA_001773855.1 Candidatus Aminicenantes bacterium RBG_13_64_14 | reverse complement strand
GACCTCGGCGGCGCCCTGACCATCCCCGGCCTCATCGAGAGCCACGGCCACTTCACGGGCCTCGGCTCTTCCAAGATGATCCTCGACCTGACCGTTGCGCGCTCCTGGGACGACATCGTAGCCCTGGTCGCCGCGGCCGCCGCCGCGGCCAAGCCCGGCGACTGGATCCTCGGCCGCGGCTGGCACCAGGACAAGTGGGACCGCGTGCCCGAGCCCAACGTAGACGGCCTGCCCATCCATAACGCCCTGAGCCAGGCGACCCCGAACAATCCGGTCCTCCTGACCCACGCCAGCGGCCACTCGTCGCTCGCCAACGCCAAGGCCATGGAGCTCTCCAAGATCACGAGGACGACGACCAACCCCGCCGGGGGCGAGATCATCCGCGACGCCAAGGGGAGCGCCATAGGCGCCTTCCTCGAAACCGCGCAGAGCCTCGTCCGCTACCAGGCCGGCCATTACACGGCCGAAGAAGCCCAGGCGCGAACGCGCAAGCAGATCGAGCTCGCCTCCCAGGAGTGTCTCGTCCATGGCGTCACGACCTTCCACGACGCCGGCAATTCGTTCGCGACCATCGACCTCTACAAGAAGATGGCCG
>MEXZ01000090.1:551-1957 GCA_001773855.1 Candidatus Aminicenantes bacterium RBG_13_64_14 | reverse complement strand
ATAAGCGCCTCGGCGAGAAGCGGGCCGGGGAAGGCGCTTACGTCTGGCGGAAGCTCATGGACACGGGAGTCGTCATCTCCAACGGGACCGACGTCCCGGTCGAACCCATCGACCCCATGTCCTGTTTCTACGCCGCGGTGACCCGCAAGCTCAAGGACGGGACGACATTCTTCGCCGACCAGAGAATGACCCGCGAGGAAGCCCTCCGCTCCTACACCATCAACGGCGCCTACGCCGGCTTCGAAGAGGGGATTAAGGGCTCTCTCACCGTGGGCAAGCTCGCCGACATCACCGTCCTCGACCGCGACATCCTGACCTGTCCCGAGGACGACATCCCGGAGACCGGGGTCCTCTACACCATCATCGGCGGCAAGGTGCTCTACAAAAAGGGCGGCTGAGCGGCTCTCCGTCAGAATTCGGGGAATCCTCCTTTCGGTTCGGCTCAGGATATCACCCCTAACCCCCCGGCCCCCCGGGGACCTGTCCCGACGGTCCCCCCGTCCCGCTTCTCTCGAAGCGGAACGGGCCCCCCTCCTCTACGGGGGTCTTCGGAGTGACATCCATCGCCGCCTCACGGAGGACTTCCCCAATAGTCCGAGAAAAATTAAGATAAACTTGACGTAGCCATCGATATATCGTATATTTACGATATACGATAACTGGAGAGGAACAATCATGGCCCAAGCGAAGACCGAAGCATTCGACCCGGTCCTTGTTCGGACGGCTGGCCTGGCCAAAGCCCTGAGCCATCCGGTCCGCATCCGCATCCTCGAAATCCTGGCCTCCCGCAAGGGCTGCATCTGCGGCGGTCTCGTCGAGCTATTGCCTCTCGCCCAGTCGACGGTATCCCAGCACCTCCGGGAGCTCATGGACGCCGGCCTCATCCGTGGGGACGTCGACGGGCCCCGGATCTGCTATTGCCTCAACGCCAAGGTGATCGCCGATTCTTTAGCGGCCTTCAAGGACATATTCCATCGGATCTGCGGGTCGGCCGGGGAAGTCCCGAAGGGCCCAGGCTCCGGAGCCTGCTCCCTCCCGACGCGGCAGGCTGCACGATCCGGAAGGCCGTTCTCCGCCCATGAACGAACACCCGGCAAAATACGAAAGCCATAAATAAGGAGATACCATGACCAGCGACAAGGAAAAAGAAAGCCAACGCCTCAAGGAGCTCGTCCGCGAGAAATACGCCCAGATCGCCCGGGAGGCTCCCAAGCCCGGAGAATCCCCCGCCGCCCGGGCGGTTTCCCCGTGCTGCAGCCCGGCCGCGAGCCCTTGCTGTTGCGCGCCGGCGGCGGAGCCGTCCGTCTCGACGTACTACAGCGAGGACGTCGCCGGCATCAAGGAGGCCTACGAGAAGCTCGGCGGGCACATGGAAGAGGCCGACCTCGGCCTCGGCTGCGGCCTGC
>MEXZ01000090.1:0-499 GCA_001773855.1 Candidatus Aminicenantes bacterium RBG_13_64_14 | reverse complement strand
ACTGCGTCCTCAACCTCGTCCCCGACAAGCGCCTGGCCTTCGCCGAGATCTTCCGCGTCCTCAAGCCGGGCGGCCGGTTTTGCGTCTCGGATATCGTCCTCAAGGGCGAGCTTCCGACCAAGCTGCGGGAAGTCGCCGAGCTCTACGTCGGCTGCGTCGCCGGCGCACTGACCACCGAAGAATACGTCGGGATCATCCACGAAACGGGCTTCGCCGCGATCGACATCAAATCCGCGAAGCGGCTCGACCTTCCCGACGAATACATCCTGAAGTACATCGGCGCCGGGGAGCTCGACGCCTACCGCGCCTCCGGCGCCGCCGTCCTCAGCATCACCGTCGTCGGGGCCCGGCCCTCGAACTGAGAAAGAGAACAACGCAGGGAAGCCCCCGCCCGCCGCGGGGGACTCCTTGTCCTTAGAGTATAATATTCCTGATGGATCATTATGAGCGGAGCGTGCGGAAATGATTCGAAAAACAATGGCCTTCATGATCGCGGCGG
>MEXZ01000089.1:5007-6407 GCA_001773855.1 Candidatus Aminicenantes bacterium RBG_13_64_14 | reverse complement strand
ACGGGAGCCCGACGGCGTCGGTGTAACCCGGGATGAACTTCAAGGATTGTTGGACGGCGGCCAGACTGGGCGTATTCGTCGTCGCTCCCGAAAAAAGCCCCGCCGCCGCGGCCAGGGGGACGCCGCCGAACCGATGAACGGCAAGGGCGATGACACCCCCGCCCAGAACAACGCCCGCGGCCAAAAGATTCAGCCGGAGGCCCTGCTTGCGCAGGGAGGCGAGAAGCCCCGGACCGACCTCCTGTCCGAAGCTGTAGACGAAAAGGATCAATCCCAGGTCGCGGGCGAACTCCCACATCTTGGGATCGATGGAAACTCCGAAATGCCCGAAAACCAGGCCGGCGAAAAGGATCCCGGCGACGCCGAGCCGGACCGACAAGATCCGGATCCTGCCGAAAATCATTCCCAGGACGGTGACCAGGCAGAGAACGAAAAGAGCATGGCCGACGGCGTCGTCGAGAAAAAGGCCGAGGAACCCGTTCATCAGGCTGGATTGTAACCCACGTCCCGCGCCGAGTCAAAATCGGGGACACAATACCAATTTCCGATTATCTTTTACCATAGCGGGCGGGCAAGGTCGGGACTAGCCCGGGGACATGTACCTCAGGTACGTGTCCCCCCTTCTTTTGCCTTTTTTCCCGGCTGGGGCGACTTGACAATCCCTCCCTCGTCCCGTAAGGTCCCCTCGTGAGGGTCCGGGGACTAGTGCCTCCGGTATGTGTCCCCCCATTTCGCACCCCCGCTTCGGGCAAGGACAGAGGAGAGGCTCATGAATCGAAATAATCCCTCATCAGCATGGAAACGCCCGGTCTGCGCGATCATGCTCGGCCTTTTTCTGCTGGCCTCGGCCGGCGTCATGACGACCGGCGGTTCCGCCCAGGACGTGAAATATGGAGTCGGGTCATGGGATCCGGAATCCGGATTGGGCAACCATCGGGCCGTCGTCAGGGTCGAAGCGCTGCCCGCGCCCAAAGCTCTTTCGCCAAAGAAGGGCTCGAAAAAGGCCACCGCGGCCCCGACGCTGATGAAGCCCGCGGTCGTGCGCGTCAACATCCCCTGGCGCCGCCGCGACCTCGAACCGGGAAAGAAAAACACCCTCGTCGTCGACGCCACGACGGGCGAACGGATTATCAACGTGCTCGCGCTCGCGGTTAACCGGGAATACGGCGACATCCTCTTCGAGCCGCGGACAGTCCCCGGAGATTATTTCGTCTATTACATGCCTTACAAGTCCGAAGGCCGCAAGAATTATCCGAGCGTGAAATACGATCCGCCCTCAGCGACGCCCGACCCGGCCTGGCTGGCCGCGAACGGGCTCACGCCTGACAAACTTCCGGCTCTCCGCCCCGGCGCCCTACCCCGCGCGGAGGTCGTCGAGATCCAATCGGCCGACGAGTTCA
>MEXZ01000089.1:3642-4993 GCA_001773855.1 Candidatus Aminicenantes bacterium RBG_13_64_14 | reverse complement strand
ATGGAGATGATCGCCACGGCCGCGGAAACGAAGGCGCTTCTCGAGGCCCATCCCCGTTCCGCGTATCTCCTCTTTCCCGAAGACCGCGCGCTATCGATCCGCATGGCGGACGACCTTCCCTTCCGTTGGGCCGCCGACGGACCGAGCGGAGCGATCCGGGGCGAGGCGGCGCGCGGCGAATACTTCACGTTCCAGATCGGGCTCTGGGCGGCCCGGGAGTCCATCGCCGACGTCGAACTCAGATTCTCGGACCTCGTCCAGTCCGTGCCGCGGATCGAGGACGGCTCTCCCGCCCCGCGGACGCTCATCGCCGCTTCGGCCATGACCTGCTTTAACAAGGGGGGCGTCAACTGGGACGGGACCTCATTCAGGAAAGGCCTCCCCGTCGATCTGGGCAAAGTCCAGGCCCTCTGGTGCGGCATCCAGGTGCCTCGCGACGCCCGGCCCGGCGTTTTTAGCGGTACGGTGACGGTCGCCCCCAAAGGACTGCCGGAAACGATCCTGGGCGTCGAGCTCCGCGTGACAGCCGACGTCTTCGAGGACGCCGGCGACGGCGACCCATCCCGCATGTCCCGCCTCCGCTGGCTCGACTCGACTCTGTCCCAGGACGACAGCATCGTTCCTCCCTATACGCCGCTCGTCATCGACGGCCTCACCGTCGCCTGCCTCGGCCGCTCGCTGACGATCGGACCGGATGGCCTTCCCGCCCGGATCCAAAGCTTTTTCGCGCCTGGAATGACGCGTCTACAGACCAAACCCATCCCGTTGATCTCGTCGCCTTTCAAGCTCCGTGTCACCGACAGTGGCGGCCGCGAGCTCGCCTGGGTCCCCAACGCAGGCGCCCCCGGCCCTCGCCCCATCCAGAAAGGCCCCGGCGCTGTCTCCTGGGAGGCCGAAAGCGACGCCGGCGACCTGGTCATGAAGATCGCCGCCCGCATGGAGTTCGACGGCTTCGTCGATTACAAGGTCGCGGTCACGGCCCGGCGCGATACGTCCGTCTCCGACGTCCGGCTCGAAGTCCCTTTCAGCGAAGACTGCGTCCGCTACATGATGGGCCTCGGCTTCAAGGGCGGACTCCGGCCGGAGACATTCGACTGGGCTTGGGACCAGAAAAAAAACCAGGACGCCCTCTGGCTGGGCGCCGTCAACGCCGGGATGCAGGTCGCGCTCCGCGCCGAGAACTACTCCCGGCCGCTCAACACGAATTTCTACCTGTCCAAGCCCCTCAACCTGCCGCCGTCTTGGTGGAAGGAGGGCAAGGGAAAAGTGGAGGTCCGGACGGCAGGCGCAGGGGGAACCGAGGCGGGCAAAAAAGCCTCCGGGTCCCGGCCGGTGATCATGTCGGCCCGTT
>MEXZ01000089.1:3083-3608 GCA_001773855.1 Candidatus Aminicenantes bacterium RBG_13_64_14 | reverse complement strand
CAACTTCGATTTCACCCTTCTCATCACACCCTTCAAGCCCCTCGACCCGGCCGCTCACTTCCGCGAGCGCTACTTCCACGCCTTCAAGCCGCTCGACGAGATCGCCGCGACGGGGGCCAACGTCCTCAATGTCCACCACGCCAACGACATCAACCCCTACATCAACTATCCCTTTCTGCGCCCCCGCGAGATGAAGGGCTATATCGACGACGCCCACGGCCGTGGTTTCAAGGTCAAGATCTACGACACCGTCCGCGAGCTCTCCAACCGCGCTCCCGAGCTCTTCGCTCTGCGCAGCCTGGGCCACGAGATCTTCTCGCCGGGCCCGGGCGGCGGCTATTCCTGGCTCCAGGAGCACCTGGGTAGCGATTATATCGCCGCCTGGTTCGTCCCCGAGCTCAAGGACGCCGCGATCATCAACAGCGGCATGTCGCGCTGGCACAACTACTACATCGAGGGCCTCGACTGGGTCGCCCGTAACGTCGGCATCGACGGGCTCTACCTCGACGACGTCGCCTTCGACCG
>MEXZ01000089.1:0-3072 GCA_001773855.1 Candidatus Aminicenantes bacterium RBG_13_64_14 | reverse complement strand
GATGTCGGGCGTCCCCTTCGGCCTCATGGGCGAGATGCTCCAGGACGGCGGCAATCCCTGGCGCGGCATGGTCTTCGGCATGACCAGCCGCCTACCCTGGGCCGGCGACCCGCGGCCGCTGTGGAAAGTCTGGGACGAGTTCGGGATAACGGCGAGCGAGATGATTGGCTGGTGGGTGGACGGGAATCCGATTAGGACGGGAAACGCCGAGGTCCTGGCGACGGCCTACGTCAAGCGGGGCGAGGCGGCCGGGAATTCTGTGCTCGTGGCGCTGGCCAGCTGGGCCCAGGAGCCCGTCGACATCCGGCTGGCGATCGATTGGAAAAAGCTCGGCCTCGACCCGAAGAAGGCCATGCTCAGCGCCCCGGTCATCGAAAAATTCCAAGAGGCGGCGGAGTTCAAGCCGGGAGACACGATCCGCGTCGAGACCGGAAAAGGCTGGTTGTTGATCCTGCGCTAAATCGGGGAGGCGCTTGCGTTCGCCCCTCCAGAGGCCTAAGATGGAATCGGGGTGAGAGAGATGCGCGATCCTATCGAGTTCCGAGCTGCCGTCATCTTCCTTATGCTTGTCTTCAGCATCGTAGTCCTCGGCCCCGGCCAAACGCGTGTCGACAATCCGGGCCGGGCCCTGGCCAAGAACGCCGGCCGCGTCGTCAAGCTCGAAGAGGTCCTGCGGATCAGGGACGACGGAACGAACGCGGTTTTCCGGCTTCCCAGGAAGCTCGCTCTCGGAGCGGACGGCTCCCTCTTCTTTCATGATTTCGCCGAGGGAGACCGCCTTTATCGATACAGTCCCGAGGGGAAGCTCCGCTACAAGATCCTGAAGACCGGCCAGGGGCCCGGAGAAAGTCAGCACGTGTCAAATTTTTTCCTCGAAGGGGACCGCATCCGCGTCCAGGCCTGGACTCCGCCGAAAATCATGGACTTCGGCCTCGACGGCCGATACTTGAGCGAGATCCCCACCGAGAGCACCCACGGTCTCCATTCTTTATTCAAGGCGGGCGGGAAGATCTACGGCCTGCGGGACGAGATCCCCCATTCCCAAGCCATTTTCAAAACGGGTCTCATCGAAACACCCTATTCGCTATACGAAATTTCGCCCGACTTCAAGACCTGGAGGAAGCTCCAGGATTTCCCGGTGCGCCACTCCATCAAGAACCATAGCTGGGTCCGCCTGGACATGATCGACGCGGCGGCTGGTGGGCCCTTCGTGTATGTCGTCCACACCGCGGGGTACGGAATCGAGCAGTTCGACCTTCGGACGGGCCGGATCGAGCGCGTTATTCGAAGAACCTACCGCCAGCCGCGGAGTGAGCCGTCGAAGGATGAAGATCTCGACCCGGAAGCCAAGGGAATCGTCTTGCCTTCGGACATCCCCAGTTTCGACATCCTCGAGATCCATGTCGTCAGAGACCGCCTCTGGGCGTTCACGTCGACAAGGAAAGCGAATGGAGACGAGTGGCTCGTCGACGTTTTCGACGCCGAAGGCCAGTTCATCGATAGCTTCTATCTCGAGTTTCCCGATGATAAACGCCATCACTTCTATTCCAAGGGTCTGATAACCGACGATGGCTATCTCTTCGTCCCCGAGCAGGAGGAGGACGGGTTGGTCAGCATCGGAAAATACCGGATCGTCGACGCCGACTTATTCCCGCCCGGTTCCGCCCATGGAGATATCCGAGCGGCCCGTCGGGGTCAATGACTCGAGCGTTTCACAACCGTTTGAGTTTTTCGGGCCTTTTCCATGATCTCGCGGAACCTGTCGGTGTTCCTGATCGGGTCGAGCTCTTTGCTGTCCTCAAAGAGGCCTATATCGGATAACCTCTGCCGGCTCGCCAACCGGCCGTTGGGCCAAACGTGAAAGCGCATTAGCCGGCTGTCCTTGTGGCGACAGCAGAAGCACATTGCGGACGGCCGGCAAAATTGCCTATAATGTTATCGGCATGAAGGGAGGGACCATGAAAAAGCATTCCTTGGGGACCCTGACGGCCTTGTCCTGTCTCGTCGCGCTCTTGGGAAGCGCGGCCTTAACCGTGCGGCCTTCGCCGTCGGCCGCGCAGGTTCCGGCGGTCACGCTGAAACCCGACCTGACCATCGGCGTCGAAGACGGGGATGAGAATTTGATGTTCGGGTCGATCTCCCGGATCGACCTCGACGGGAAAAGGAATATCTACATCCTCGACTACAAGTTCCGCAAGGTCGTCGTTTTCGACAAGGACGGCAAGATTTTAAGAACCATCGCCGTGCCCGCCGGACAGGGTCCCCGAGAAGCGACGAACCTCAGCGGTATCGCCGTCACGCCCGCCGGCACGCTCTTCGTCAATGACACGCGCAAAGTCATCGTCTACGGCCCGGACGGTCAATTCCTCCGGTCGTTCCTTGTCGACTTCATGATCTCCTCGATCGGCTGTGCCGGGACGGAGGACCTGGTCGCCATCGGGCCGAACGGTGGAAAGATCCTGCATGTCTTTGACCAGACGGGGAAGTTCCTCGCTTCCTTCGGCGACACCTTCACTCCCCCCGCGGAACTGGAACAGATGAAAGAGATGCCGATGTTCGGCGCGCCGATCCTCTTCAATTGTTCGAAGGACGGAAGGATATTCGTCCTTAATCCTCACAAGTACGAGATCTCGGTTTTCAAGGACCGGAAGCTCGAGCGCGTCCTCGAGGGCAGGAGCGAGCTTTTCAAACCCATCCAGCAAAGGGGCCGGGGATTCTTCTCAACTGCGGCCCACATCGTCAAGAGTGGTGATCTCGTCTTCGTCTGCTTCCAAAATCCCGACCCGAGAGCCAAGAAAACGGCGGACGTCTTCCAATCGGGAAAGCAGATCGGATCGATGGACATTCCCGGAAGGCCTCACATCACCGATCCCCAGGGACGCATCTATTTCGCGGAGGAAGAGGGGTTCCCGAAGGTCGTCCGTTACGCGGTTGTGAAGAACTAGGTCAGTTTTTCATCCAAAAAGTTTCATCAGCCAGCGATGGAGCGGCACGAGAGGCTCGAAGCGCTTAAAACAGTACTCGACGAGACGAGACGAGAAAAACTCGGCCGGAATCTTCGACTCGAAACTG
>MEXZ01000088.1:12255-12952 GCA_001773855.1 Candidatus Aminicenantes bacterium RBG_13_64_14 | reverse complement strand
TCTCCGGCTGTCCATCCAGGACAAGGACGGCCGGGAGGTCTCGGCGCCGTTCGCGGGCCGGGAGCCCGGGCTCAACCGCGTCTTTTGGACCCTGCGCGAGGGCGCCGCGCCGCCGGCGCCGGCGCCGGGCGAGATGCGCGGCGGGGGAGGAGGCGGCCGGGCCAGGGGCGGCTTCGGGCCGTACGCCCTGCCCGGCGAGTACAAGGCCGTCCTCGAGGTCAACGGCAAGAAAATGGAAGCCCCGTTCGTGGTCAAGGAAAACCCGGACCAGGGCATTTCCATGGAGGAACGGCAGACCGGGCAGAAATTCGCGCGCGAGTCCCAAGACCTGGCCCAAAAGGGACGGGCCCTGCTTCAGGCCCTTGACGCGACGGGGAAACAGCTCGACGACGTCGCCGGCCGTGTCGCCGGGATGAAGAATCCCGACGCGGCTCTCACCGCCAAGGTCAAGGCCGTCAAGGACAAGGTCGACGCCATCAAGGCCGTATTTTACGTCAGCCCGCCCGACCAGGGTTTCTACCGCAAGCCGCTCATGGTCGCCTTCCGCGGCGGCACGGCGGCCGAACTCGTCACGGGCGGAAGACGCGGTTTCGGGAGCATGGGCGCGCCGACACAGACGGCCGTCGACCAGCTCAACGACTTCAAGGCCTTTGCCGAACCGCTCTTCCAGAAGATGAAGGACATCACCGAGAAGGAC
>MEXZ01000088.1:6229-12015 GCA_001773855.1 Candidatus Aminicenantes bacterium RBG_13_64_14 | reverse complement strand
GGCGAGGATCGGCGAGGTCATGCAGCGGTACGTCGACCAGGAACGGCTCAGCGGGGCGGTCACCCTCGTCGCCCGGAACGGCAAGGTGGCCTACCTCCAGTCCTTCGGCAAGCTGGACCCAAAAAGCGGCGCGGCGATGCCCATGGACGCCGTCTTCCGGATCGCTTCGCAGACCAAAGCGGTCACGAGCGTCGCCGTCATGATCCTTTTCGAGGAGGGGCGGCTCCTGCTCGGCGACCCCGTCTCGAAGTACATCCCGGAGTTCAAGGACACGACTGTCGCCGTCCCGGAGACCAGCAAGAAAAGGCTCGGCTACAAGGTCGTGCCGGCGAAGCGGCCGGTCACCATCCGTGACCTCCTGACCCATACGGCCGGCATTTCCTATGGCGACGGACCGGCCAAGGACCTATACAAGGCAGCCGGCCTCCAGGGCTGGTTCCTGGCGGATAGAAATGTCCCTGTCGGCGACCTCATTAAAAAGCTGGCCAAGCTGCCCTTCGACGCCCAGCCAGGCGAGAAATGGGTCTACGGTTACAACACCGACATCCTCGGCTACCTGGTTGAAGTCGTTTCGGGGATGAGCCTGGCCGATTTCATCAAGAAGAGAATCTCTGAGCCGTTGGGGATGGCCGATACCTCGTTTTTCCTCCCCGAGGAGAAGGCCGGGCGTCTAGCCGCGGTCTATGGCACGGGGAAGGATGGCAAGGCCGAACTCGTCGAGGACGCCCGTGAGAATGCCTATGTCAAAGGACCGAGGATGTGCTTCGCCGGAGGGGCGGGGCTGCTTTCGACGGCCGAGGATTACGCCCGCTTCCTGCTCATGCTCCAGAGCGGCGGCGAATGGGGCGGCGTCCATATCCTCAGCCCGAAGTCCGTTGAGCTCATGACCGCGGACCACGCCGGCGCGCTCTACGGCGGCCAGGGCCAGGGCTTCGGTCTTGGCTTCTGGGTGACGAAGGAGCTCGGCAGGAACGGCGACCCGGGGTCGGTCGGGGCTTTCGGCTGGGGCGGCGCCTATCACACGACGTATTGGGTCGACCCGGCCGAAAAGCTCGTGGCCGTGTTCATGACCCAGCTCCTGCCCGCGACGGGCAGCGACGCCCAGGCGAAGTTCAAGGCCCTGGTCTACCAGTCGATCGTGGAGTCCTATTCCCGCTGACTGGCCAGGCCGCCGGCGATCTCCCCGCCGTCGACGACGAACGTTTGCCCGGTGATGAAGGCCGCTTCGTCCGAGGCCAGGAAGGCGAAGAGCGCCGCGACGTCTTCCGGGCGCCCGAGCCGGTCGAGCGGGATCTTGGCTTGGAAGGCGGCAAGCATGGCCGGCGTGTACTCGGCCTCCTGCATGGGCGTGAGGATGTAGCCCGGGCAGACGCAGTTGACCCTGACCCGGGGGGCCAACTCGAGGGCCATGGACCGGCTGAGCTCGATAACCCCGGCCTTGGAGGCGTTGTAGTCGGCGTAGTGATGGTAGCCCATGATCCCGTTGGTGGAGCCCATGTTGAGAATGACCCCGCCGTTTCCATTCATCATCCTGCGGGCGGCCTCTCGGGCGACGTAAAAAACGCCGTCGAGATTCGTCTGGATGACCCGGCGCCATTCCTCCTGCGTGATGTCCAGGAAACGGTGGCGGATGCTGATCCCGGCATTGTTGACCAGGACGTCGAGCCCACCCCAGAGCCGGTCGATCTCGGCGAAGGCGGCCGCGACCTCGCCGGCGGCCGAGACGTCCGCCCGGATGGTCGTCGCGAGAGACGGCAGCCTTTCCGCGGTCCCGGCCAGGGCTTCGGGGTTCCTGTCGAGGATCGCGACCCGGGCCCCTTCATCAAGGAACCGGGCCGCCGTCGCGGCGCCGATGCCCTGGGCGCCGCCCGTGACCAATACTCTCTTGCTTGTTAATCCGCGCATGGGTTCTTCCTTTCCCCGTAAGTCGAGGACTTGCGTTTCAGCGTCTTCTTGAGCTCTTCCCGGAAATCCGGGTCGACCTTGGCCCCCAGCGCCAGAGCCTTCTGGACATGGTCCCATGCCTTTTCGTAGGAGCCTTCCTTAAAATAAAGGACCGCGATGTTGTTATGGAGGACGCCGTCTTTCGGGTCGATGGCCAGGGCCTTGAGGTAATGGCCGAGGGCCTCCTGCCGTTTTCCGAGAACCATCATGAGGTTGCCCAGGTTGGCGAAGGCGTCTTTGTAGCTCGGGTCGAGCTCGACGGCCTTCCCGAAGGCTTGAGCGGCCTCCTGGACCTTTCCGCTCTTCGTGTAGGCGATGCCTAAGTTGTTGTGACCCTGGGCCAGTGACGGATCGAGTCGAAGCGCCTGGCGCGCTTCTTCGATGGCTTCGCCGGGTTGGTTTTTCAGGAGAAAGGCGTAGCTCAGGTTGAGATGAATTTTGGCCGAGACGAGCCCGAGCTCCCGGGCTCGATGGATCTCGGCGATCCCTTCGTCGATTTTTCGCGCCTGGAGGAGACAGTAACCCAGGCTGGCGTGGGCCTCGGCGAACCGGGGCGCGAGTTCGACGGCTTTCGAAAAATTTGCCATGGCCTCGGTAACGCGGCCTTCCTCGAAGCGGCAGATTCCGAGGTTGTAGTAGGCTTTCTCGTAGCCGGGGTCGAGGGCGATGGCCTTGGCGTACTCCGTGACGGCTTCCGAGGTTTTGCCCTGCGCGAAGAGGAGGTTTCCGCGGACGTTGTAGGGGAAGGGACTTCCGGTATCGAGACGGAGGGCGAGGGTGATCTCCGCGATGGATTTGTCATACGCTTTTTCGGCGATGTAGACCTCGGCCAGGTTGGAGTGGGCGAGGGCGAAGGCGCCGTTGATGGCCAGGGCCTTCCGAAAGGCGGCCTCGGCCTCCTCGAGTCGCCCGGAGCGCAGGCCGAGTTCGCCGATGTTGTTCCAGGCCTCGGCGAAATTGGGCTTGAGCTCGAGCGCCCGGCGGTAGAGGTCCATGGCCTTCGCGGGGTCGCCCTTCTTCGCATAGGCGATGCCCATGTTATACAGGAAGCGGGGAGATCGGGGCTTTTCTCCGAGGATTTTCTCGTAAATTTCGATGGCCTCCTCGATCCGGCCCTGTCTTCTGGCGATGATCCCCAGGAGGTTCATGGTCTCGACGTTCTCCGGGTTGAGCTTGAGGGCGGCGCGGCACTCGTCCATGGCCTCGTCATATTCCTTCTCGTCCAGATGGATGCCCGCGAGGAGGAAGTGGGCGTCATCGAGGAAGAACATTTCGTTTCGCCCAGTCTCGTCGAGGATGGCCCGGAGTTGCTGGCTGACCCCGACGTCCGCCGATGTCGGCGCCGTGACGGACGGCCTCCCCGCGGCCGGCGTTCTGAGGTTGGCGTCGCAGATCTCCCGGTAGATGTCGATCGCCTGCCGCCGGGCCTCCCGGGGGATCGGGAAATCGACGCCGTTGAAAGTGCGGGCCTTGCAGAGCCGGATGACCCGGACGGTGAGGGCGTCGAATTCCCCGCCCATGAGAAGACGGTTCATGATCGATCCCGTGTCGGCGACGTGGGCGCCGCCGAAGATATGACCCCACTCGTGCTCGAGCGTCCTTTCGAGGCTGGGGGTATTCTCGGCGAACACCACCAGGACGACGCCTTCCTTGAACAGGGAGTAACCGAGCGTTCTCGACGCCAGGCCCTTCTGGGCTGTCAGGGCCAGGAGGGCGTCGCAACCGTCTTTAGAAACCGTCGCGTCCAGGGCGTCGAGTAGGAGCTCCAGAGTTCCGAGAGAATCATCGGACGACCAGCCGTCGAATCCGCAGACGGTGAACCGGATGCCGAACAGCCGTTCGTAATCTCCGGAGACGGCATTCATGAGGGACGAGATACGGCTTTGCCAGCCCGGCGCCGCCCTGACCTCCTCGTCGGCCAGGACCCTGACGCGGACCTCGCGCACCTCGTCCTCGGCCCCGCCCAATACGGGAAGAAACGTCAACAGAATGAGAAACGCGGAAACGACCTTCACTTCATCCTCCCTCGAAACATATTCTAGCTCAGCGGAACAGGGAAAGGGAAGAGGAGTCGCCGGGCCGGCGCATCCGCCGGAGCAGACGGCAGAAAACCGCGTAGTCGAAGAGGCCCAGGACGGCGACGAGGATCATGAAGACGGCCCAATGGAAGGAACGGGCGCGGACGGTCCGCCCTTCCTCGGGATGAGATCTCATGGACAGATATTGGGGAAGGAAGATGTGGGAATTCCGGGGATGCGTCGTCCGGATGACGACCTTGGAGTAGGGATCGGTTCGCAAGGAGGCGGTCGTCGTCGTGCAGGGGACGAAGAGCAAAGCCGGCAGGAATAGACTGCCGAAGAGCGCGATGACGAACTTGGCGCAGCGCCCGGGCCGGGGTCTGTGCATTTTCAAATTCAAGAGATCCTCTCCAGCGTCGGCCTCATTATAGAATACTCGCGGCGGGACGCATATGTTTATTAGAGGACGATCACGCCCGCACTCAAGGAGCTGCGGGACGCTAGGTATGAGGACGTGGCCGGCCCTGACACTTTGACATGTCCGGGTTTCTACCCTATCCTAAAGAAGGAAAACCCTCATGCCCGGTTCGAAACAAGTATCCGTAGCCGTCATCTATAACTTCACCGGTGTCGACGAGTATCAGGTCCTGCGCCGCCGGGTCCGAGCCGGAAACGTCGCTTCTCCGACGGGCGACCTCAAGGACCTGGAGAGGATCACCACCCTCCGCGAAGACATCGAGGCCATCGTCGTCGCGCTCCGCGAGAAGGGCTTCAACGCCCGGTCCTTCAACATCAAGGACGATTTCGAGCGTCTTCTCGGCGCCCTGACGTCGCCCCGGCCCGACGTCGTATTCAACCTGGTGGAATACTTCAACGACGATGCCCGCCTGGAGGACCGGGTTGCCGCCCTTTATGACCTCCTCCGGATCCCCTACACGGGCTCGCCGCCCATGACTCTGGCCATCTGCCAGCGCAAAGGCCTGACGAAGCAGATCCTGCGAGGACTCCGCATTCCCATCCCCCGCTATGTCCTTGTCAAACGGAAACCCGTGCCTCCCAAACCCTCCGGGCTGACCTACCCCCTCATCGTCAAGCCCGCCTGGGAGGACGCCAGCGCGGGAGTGGACGAGGCGGCCGTCGTCGAGGACCGGACGCGGCTCGAGGAGCGCGTCCACATGATCCTCAAGGACTACCGGCAGCCGGCCCTCGTCGAGCAGTTCATCGACGGCCGGGAGCTCGGCGTCTCCGTTCTCGGCAACTCTAATCCCAAGGTCCTGCCGGTCGAGGAGATGGATTTTTCCTCCCTCCCCCCACAGTACCGGGGCATCATCAGTTTCGAATCCAAGTGGGACCCCCTCCACGAAGTGTTCCACATGGGCGAGCTGATTTGTCCGGCCAAGCTGTCGCGGCCCGTCATGCGCAAGGTCCGGGAGATCGCTCTGCGGACGTACCAGGCCTTGGGCTGCCGCGATTACGCCCGAATCGACATGCGACTCGACCGGAGCGACAAGCCCTTCGTCCTGGAGGTCAACCCCAACCCGGACCTCACGGCCGGCGTAGCCTTCATGGCCTCGGCCCAGGCCGCGGGGATTTCGTTCGCCGACACGCTGGCGCTGATCGTGGGCGAGGCACTCAAGAGAGGGGAGGCCGCAGCCGCGAGCGCGGCGGCGACCGGCGGCAAAAGCGAATCCGGATGAGCGATATCAGGGGCCTGCTGTTCAACAAGGACACGCGAAAACTCGAGGTCCTGACGACCCAGGTGAAGAGGCTCGACCTGAGCCTGAAATCATCGCTTCTCCAGGCCCCGATCGAGAGGCTCCAGGC
>MEXZ01000088.1:4619-6212 GCA_001773855.1 Candidatus Aminicenantes bacterium RBG_13_64_14 | reverse complement strand
GCATCAAGCTCAAGCCGTACTTCTACTTCGGCGAGGACTGGGGCTGCGTCGCGGGCACGGCCAACATCGAGGTCGGATTCTACGACGCCGACACGCTGCTCAAGGAGCTGAACCGGGAGATCAGGGGCTGGTCCAACGAGCCACGGATCATCGATTACCTTCTCCGCCACGAGACCGGACACGCCTTCTGCTACGCCCACCGGCTCTACAAGAACCCGGAGTTCCGGAAGATGTTCGGGATCAAGGGCAAGTTCTTCGATACCTATCCGCCCACGGACCGCTTCAAGCCGCATCCGTGGAGCCGGGATTTCGTCAACCCCAACCGGGATCACTATGCCCAAAAACATCCCGACGAGGATTTCGCGGAAACGTTCGGCGTCTGGCTGAGCCTCCCGGCCAACTGGCGGAAAACCTACAGGAACAGGAAGGGAGCCCTGGGCAAACTGGAGTTCGTCACGAAGCTCGTCACCAGGCACGGAGACCGGCCGTTGCAGGTTCCGCCCGACGCGCGCGAGCTCGACGCCCCGGTGGAGGCGATCCGGGAGACGGTCGCCGATGTCCTCGGCGCCTCCCTGACCAAGTATCGCGCCAAAGCCTCGGGCTACATCGACCCGATGCTCAAGAGGCTCGGCCGCTACCGGAAACGCCCCGAGGATGCGGGCATGGTTTTCCTGGCCGACGTGATCGGCGCCCACCGCAAGTCCCTCATCGAAGCGCTTGTCAGAAGCGCCCGGGTGACCGTGGCGACGGCCACGGCGCTGGTCGGCAAAATGGAGACCCGGTCCAGGGCGCTCCATCTGTCCGTTCCCTTGGGGATGATCAGCAAGACCCTGATCGATGTCACGGCTCTGGCGACGACCCTGGCCGCGAACTTCGCCTGGAACGAAACGATCCTTCTCCCGCGCTGAACGGCCCGGCGGGCAGGGCGGCAACGAACGAGAATCAGCGGACTTGGCGCTCGAGCTTTTCGTACTGCTCGCGGATCTCGGCGGGGAGCCGGCCCTTGTAAGGTTTGAGGAAGGCCCGGACCTCGTCGACCTCGGTTTTCCATTCCTTGATGTTGACCTCGAAGAGCCGTTCGAGCTTTTCTTTGGCGATGGAGAGGCCGGTCATGTCGAGGTCCTGGATGCGCGGGACGAGGCCGGCCGGGGTCTCTTTCGCGGGGACCGCGCCCGTCACCCGGTCGATGACCCATTTAAGGACGCGCATGTTATCGCCGTACCCCGGCCACATGAATTTCCCGTTGTCGTCCGTCCGGAACCAATTGACGGAGAAGATCTTGGGCGGCCGGGAGAGGCGGTTGCCGACGTTCAGGTAGTGGCGCCAGTAGTCGGCCATGTTGTAGCCGCAGAAGGGGAGCATGGCCATGGGGTCACGGCGGACGACGCCGACCTGTCCGGTGGCCGCGGCCGTCGTTTCCGAACCCATCCGTGCCCCCATGAAGACGCCGTGGGACCAGTTGAAGCTCTCGGTGACAAGAGGGATGAGCCGGGTGCGGCGGCCGCCGAAGATGATGGCCGAGATCGGCACGCCTTGCGGGTTCTCGGCCTCCTTGTCGAGCATGGGCGAATTGATGATCTGGGCCGTGAACCG
>MEXZ01000088.1:4265-4453 GCA_001773855.1 Candidatus Aminicenantes bacterium RBG_13_64_14 | reverse complement strand
TTGATCGTTTTCATCATGTTCGGGTTGGTCTTCATCGACGTTCCCGGCGCGACGCCGAAATAGCCGGCTTCGGGGTTGATAGCCCAGAGGCGGCCGTCCGGGCCGATGTTGAGCCAGGCGATATCGTCGCCGAGCGTCCAGACCCTGTAGCCGGGCAGGGCCGACTCCATCATGGCCAGGTTCGTCTT
>MEXZ01000088.1:1327-4177 GCA_001773855.1 Candidatus Aminicenantes bacterium RBG_13_64_14 | reverse complement strand
CACCCCTGCTTGTAGCCGAGGAAGGAGCCGATGCGGAGCGCGACGCACTTCTTGCCGAGGAGGGCGTTGCCGCCGTAGCCCGAACCGACGCTCCAGACGAGCCCTTCCTCGGGGAAGTGCATGATGTAGCGGCGGCCGGGGTCGAGGGTGCCGATGGAGTGGAAGCCCTTGATGAAGTCCTCGCGGTTGCGGAGTTTCTCCAGGATGGGCGCCCCGATGCGGGTCATGATGCGCATGCTGACCGCGACGTAGCTCGAGTCCGTGATCATCAGACAGGCCTTGGCGTAGGGCGAGTCCGGGTGGCCCATCATGTAGGGGATGACGTACATCGTCCGATCGGCCATGCAGCCGTCGGAGAGCTTAGCCATGACCTTCTTGGCCTTGGCCGGCTCCATCCAGTTGTTGTTCGGGCCGGAGGCCTCCTTGGTGGGGTGGCAGACGAAGGTTAGGTGCTCGACCCGGGCGACGTCGGTCGGGGAGGAGCGGTGGAGATAGGCCGTCGGCCAGGTCTGGTGATTGAGCTTTTGGAAGACGGGGCCGTTGAGCCGCTCTTCGTTCATCCCGATCTCTAGGAGGCGCCAGGCCTCGCCCTCGGAGCCGTCGCACCAATAGACGCGGGCAGGCTTGGCCAGGCGTTCCTGGTCCTCGATCCAGTGTTCGGCGGCGGAAACCATGGTCGTCAGTCCGCCTCTTTTTTATCAGGTCAAAACCGGGATGTCAAACCGCATGCCAGGAGGGTTTACGCCGCAAAAACGCATCCCGTTGGCAATCTGGGGTCGATCTCCTGGCCTTGACATGGTCTGAACCCTGATTTATGCTCCCTCGCGGAGGTGAGCCCGGTAAATCGATGTGCTGCCGGGCAGGCCGAGCCGAAAACGAATTTCCTCAAGCCGGATAGAGGGTGCAGCCCAAGGCTATATTCAATGGAAATCAAAGAGAAAAAGCGACTCGCGGTGACCGTTGACAAGCGGCACATCGTCTCGATCGGGGAACGGCTCTATGCGGAGAGCGTCGAGCTTCTCCGGGAGCTCGTCAACAACGCCTACGACGCCGACGCCACCGAAGTGCGGGTCGAGGTTGGGCCCGAGAAAATCGTGGTCAGCGACAACGGCACGGGCATGGACCTGGCCGGCCTCGAGCAATATTTCATCATAGGGTCGAACGAAAAGGTCGTTCATTCCCGCTCGTCCCGCTTCGGCCGCGTCCGGATCGGGCAATTCGGCATCGGAAAATTTGCCTCCCTGGCCGCCGCTTCACGTTTCGAACTCATCACCCGGCACAAGGATTTTGGGGCCCGGGTTGTCTTTGACAAGAAGGCCTGGGAGGAAGCCAAGGACGAGTGGCATCTCCCTTGCGAAATCTTTGCCTCCGACCATCAAGATCCTCAAGAGGGCGACGGCACGACGGTCATCCTCTCCGAGCTTTCCAAGTCCTTCCACGTTGAAGACGTGGAGAGGAAACTCCTGGAGAGCGTGCCCCTCAAAGCCCCGGATTTTGCCGTTTACCTCAACGGCCGCCGCCTCTATCCGCGAAGCCTTGTCGGCCGGAGAATCCCGATCCTTGAAGGCACCAAATACGGCCTCGTAACCGGAGAGATCGTCATCACACCGAAGTCGGCCGCCGACTTCAAGGACTTGGGCATCGAAGTCAAGGTCAAGGCCGTGACGGTTAAAAAAGACCTCTTCGGCATGGAAACGTGGGGAAAAGCCGTGGCTCGGGTCAAGGGCGAAATCCATGCTGATTTTCTTCCCATCACCTCGGACCGTTCGAGCTTTATCGTTGATTCCGACGAATACCAGGAATTCCTCAAGGTCATGGAGAAAGTCGTTGTCGTCATCGGGAGAGCCCTAGGCAAGGAAGCCGACCGCAGCGAGCAGCGGAAATCAAGCCGCGCCGTCAACGATGCCCTCCAACGCATCCATAAGGCCCTGGCCCGCAATCCCGACCTATCGCCCTTTGGCCCGGTCGACTATGGCGAACCCGGCGAGGCCGGCGGCAGCGCCGTCATCGGGGCTAAGAGGAAGGAGCGACAAGGGGCCGAGGTCCCGCCGCGGGAGGCTCTGGCCGTCAAGGAGCCGGAGGCACCCGTTGCGCCGAAGAAGAAGAAACGCCGCCATCCTCTGGTCAAGAGAGTCACGCCCAACGCCATCGTTCGCCGCATGCGTATGGGCACGGAGAGCGTTTCCGTCTGTCTCGACTTTTTCGGCCCCCTGGGGCCCGAGTGTTTCTCCGAGGGAAACGTCGTTTATATCAACAGGGACCATCCGCTTTTTCAGAGGGAGTCCCACAAAACCGCCGTTCAGACGATGTATATCGCCAGGCTGGTCACACAGGAAATCTCGCTGATGAAGGAGACGCGGAGCCCGCGCGTGGCCTTCAGTCGCCAGAGCCAGCTCCTCAAGGACGCTTTCGCCGAGGAGTAGCCGGCCCTTTCCCTTGTGCGTTGAAAAGGTTTCCATGAGCTTAGCTAAGGAATATCGAGCCTGCCGAAAAGCCCATATGGATTTAAACCATAAGATCATTCGAACAACCTTGAGAAAGGAACACTTTCTGGAAGCCGGCAGACGGCTGGGTATCCTCCGGGAAGGCATTCTTGTCTTTAGGAATGAGGATGAGACCAGCGTCTTAATGGATTTCGCGCTGAATGACTTAAAAACGGACGATAAAACTGTTGTGCAAATGTATCGGGATAAGACCGGGGGACTAAAAGACATCGAGAAGGAGATCCTAAGCGCCCTAATTTCTTCTTACACGTCGTTATTCAGGGTAGATTCCATCTCGGCTTCGGACAATATTCTCTATTTGAGCGATCTGTTGAACAACAGGACCGATATCGGACTCATCGATGTT
>MEXZ01000088.1:0-1084 GCA_001773855.1 Candidatus Aminicenantes bacterium RBG_13_64_14 | reverse complement strand
GAACGATGCCTGCTCGGCGGGGGCGAGGTCGGGAAAGGCGACGTGGTTGATCCAGGCCCAGCGTTCGACCTTCTTGCCCAAGTGATCGTGGAGGATGAAGTTGATCATGGCCCGGACGCGGCCGTCCTTCTCCCAGACGAGGGTCCGGGCGACGTCCGGACAGTCGAGCTCGGGGGCGAGCTCTTCCTTGTCGCAAACGCGGGCCAGAGCCACGGTTTTCCGATAGCGGTCGAGAAGGGCATGGCAGGCCTCGAGGTCCGATGCCCGGTATTCGCGCAGGGCGACGCCCGGCGCGGCCTTCGGCGGCCGGTGGGCTCCGATGAGCCGGATGGCCGCCTTCTCGATGCCCTTCAAATCCTCGGAAGCGTCGACACGGCCGAGGTCGAGGATGCGGGCCATGACCCCGGACTTGCGGATGCGCTCGATCCTGTTCCCCTCGGCGCGGAGCTTGTCCATCATCAGCGTCGAGCGGTAGCCGGTCTCGAGCGTCAGGAGCGAAAAATCGTAACCGTACTTTTTATTGGCCTCGACGGCGGTCCGGATGAGGTCGATTGCGATGCCCCGGCGGAGATGCTCCTTGCGAACGACCAGGAGACAGCTGTAGATGGCGTGGTAGATGTTGCCCCGAAGGTCGAATCTCTGGGGCAGGTTGGCCAGGAAGGCGACGATCTCGTCGCCCTTGTAGGCGGCCACCAGGTGGTCCTTCTTGGCTTCCGGGACCATGTCGAAGAGATAGCGAAGGAACGCCGGCCGGTAGAAATTGGGAAAAGATGCTTGGCCGTACTCGTCGCGCCACGAGGCGTGGGCCATCCGCTCGAGTCCCTCGTAATCGCCCCGGAACCGTTCGATGGAAAGGCCTTCGATCATGGGCCGCCGTCCTTCACTTCATTTCGGTTTTGAGGTACTTGTCGTACCATCCGATCATGCGCTTGTACATGTCCGCCCGTTCTTCGGGCGTGTTCGGGCCGCCGTGGGCGCCGTCGTGATAGCGGAGCCAGACGCAGGTCTTGCCCAGGCGCCGGAGGGCGTAATAGATCTCCTGGGATTGGAGCGCCTCGACGTTGGGGTCCAGGTCGCCGGTGAT
>MEXZ01000087.1:6300-7061 GCA_001773855.1 Candidatus Aminicenantes bacterium RBG_13_64_14 | reverse complement strand
TATTTATCGTCGTTCCTCAAGGCGTACTCAGCCCGGGATTCTTTGTCGACGATGATCGCGGCGTCCTGCCATTCCTGGTTCGCTCCGTCGACACGGACCGGGACGGCCGCCCACTGGCTTGGGATGACTTTCTCGGCGGAAAACAACGACGGGGCAAGCGCCGCGATCCCGACGAGCGCCAGGCAAATAAGCGTTCGATGTGTCTTCATACGGACCTCCTTATCACCTCTATTATATGAACTCCATATATATGAACTCCATAACCTTTACTCATCTATTATATTACAAACCGGGCCACTGGTTCCAGCTTTCGAAGACGGCGGCCACGTTTTCCGGCCGGGCGCCGATCCCGAACTCGCACTGGGCGATGACGCCGCCGCGGCGGTCGAAGGCCCGGCCCAGGCGGCCGACGGCCGCCCGGATGTCGCCGGGCGCCCCGTACGGAAGGAGATGCTGCCGGTCGACTTCCCCCCAGAACGTGACCTTTCCGGCAAAGCGGCGGCCGAGCTCCTCGACGTCCATGCAGAAGACCTGGGAATTGACGGCGTCGACGCCGATCTCGACGATGTCCGGGAATATCGCGGCGATGTGTCCGTCGGAATGCATGAAGATATATTTTCCGTGCCTGTGGGCGATCTCGGCGTAGTCCCGGTAGAGCGGCTTGAACACCTCGCGCCAGAGGGCGGGCGAGATGAGCAGGGAATTCTGGCTGCCCCAGTCGTCGGCGAAGAAGAGAGCGTCGACGTCGGTCGAGGCCCAGA
>MEXZ01000087.1:5234-6287 GCA_001773855.1 Candidatus Aminicenantes bacterium RBG_13_64_14 | reverse complement strand
CCGAAAGAAGCGATGGACCTTCTCGATGAGCCGGAAGAGCCCGTCGGGCCGCTCGGCCAGGTCCATGTAGAGGTTCTCCGGCCCGCGGAGGAACTGGACGAGCTCGAACGGCCGGACGACCGTCCGGGCGTGGACGAAAGCGCCGGATGCGGCGCAGAAGCCGTCGACCTTCCCGATGTCGACGCTCAGCCGCTCCTCCGGCAGGCGCACCTTGTCGAGGTCGGCCCAGGTCTCGACGAGCGGCTCCTTGACCTCGCCGATGATGCCGCCCTGCACGTTCTCGAACCGGCACCCCCACTCGTCGACGTAGACGCCGGGTTCGTACTCGTTACCGGTCGTCTTCAGCGGCTTCGTCAGGAACGGCGGGGATTGGACGATGTCGTCGGGATATTTTTCGCGGATGGCCGCGAGCTCGGCCGGCCAGGTCCTTTCGGCCCAGGGCAGGACCCAGAGCTGACGGGGGATCCTTTCCGGCGACCGGAATTCGAGAGCGTCGATGACGAGTTCGCGCGAAGTCATGTCGGCGGCCCCGGAGGCCTTTGTTCGGTGCGCTGCTGCCGGGGCGCCGTCAGGCGCCGATGAGCCGGCCGATCTCCTCGACGGCCGAAGCGGCGTCGGGGGCGAAGCCGCGGGCCCGGATCTGGTTGGCGTAGTCGCGGGTGACGGGCGCCCCGCCGATGACGACGGGGATCCCGAGGCCCGCCGCCTCGACGGCGTCGACGACGTTCTTCATCTGGACCATGGTCGTCGTCAGCAGCGCGGAAATGGCGATGGCCCCGGCCCCGTTGGCCTTGGCCGCTTCGAGGTATTTCTCGGGAGCGACGTCGACGCCGAGGTCGACGATCTTGTAGCCGTTGCCGCGAAGCATCATGGCCACCAGGTTCTTGCCGATGTCGTGGAGGTCGCCCTTGACCGTCCCGATGACGACGATCCCCCGGGGCTTCACACCGGCCTTGGCCAGGTGGGGCTCGAGCTTGCCCAGCCCCGCGTTCATGGCCCGGGCGGCGACGAGGACCTCGGGAATGAAGACCTCGTTGTTCTTGAACAGGACGC
>MEXZ01000087.1:4047-5202 GCA_001773855.1 Candidatus Aminicenantes bacterium RBG_13_64_14 | reverse complement strand
TTCAGGATTCGGGCGGCCGGAAGCCCGGCGGTCAGCGCTTGGTCGACCAAGGTTTCAACATCTGCCTTTTTCCCTGCGACCAGAGCTTCCTGCATCTCTTTGAGCATCTCGCCTCTCCTCGTCTATCTTAATGGATGAACGGAAAACTCACGAAAATCTGGATGACCGAAGTCCGGATCGGCACGGAAGCGGCGGGGTCTTTTAGAACGTCGGCCAGGCCCGCCTGGTAGCGGACGTGGAACACGAGCCCCTCTCCCCTGCGGGGTTTGGTCACGACGACGGAGGCCTCGAAGACCAGCCCGTAATCCAAGCTCCGGTACTCCGCGGTGACGTCCTGTTTGAAGGACAGCTCTTCGCCGGTCTCGAGCTCCGCCCGGAAACTCTCCGTCGCGGACGTCAGGAAGCCGACGAAGGGGCCCACGGCCAGATTGACACGGCCGCCCAAGCGGTATTTCAGAAGGACCGGAATGTCGACGTAGTTCAGGGCAAGGGCGCTTTTGTCCGGAGGGTCGAAATACGGGTCGAGCTCCGGGTCGCCGGTCGTTAAGAGCGGAATGTTCGTGATGCCCTTTCGAGAGACCGGATCGACCTCGGGGACGAGCGAGAACTTGTCCGAAAGCCGGATGGTGGCGAAAAGTCCGATGTTGGCCCCGCCCAGACGCTCCCGCTCCTCTTCGACTCCCCTCAGGATGCCGCAGCTCATACCGAACTTCAGGCTGAAGTAAAGCTTCTCCGTGGCGGCCTTGCCACCGGCGATCTGGCTGACGAGGGACGATTGGGCCCGGGCCAGGCCGAACGAAAGAAGGACCATCGAAATGAGGATGGCGGCTCGTTTCATAATGACGGTAGGATATCCCAAGGTTTCCCCTTTTTCAAGACAAGAAAATCTGTTCATGCGGCCTTAAAAACTGCTAAAATGAGGCTGCCGGACGGGACCATGACAGATCTCAAAGTCGGAGTCGACAGCTACAGCCTGAAGCCCCTCGACCTCTCCCCCTTCGAACTCCTCGAATGGGCGGTCATGAACGAGGCCGACGGCGTCCAGTTCTCCGAGGTCAACGTCCCGCCGGGACAGGCCCTCGACAAGATCTTTCTGGGGGAGCTCCGCAGCTACGCGGAGGAGAACCACCTCTACGTCGAGTGGGGCGGCGGGGA
>MEXZ01000087.1:541-4012 GCA_001773855.1 Candidatus Aminicenantes bacterium RBG_13_64_14 | reverse complement strand
TGGCGTCGTCCTGGCCATCGAGACGCACTTCGAGTTCACTTCGTTCGAGCTCGTCCGGCTGTTCGACATGTGCGGCGCCGCGCCGGGCGAATATCTGGGCGTCTGCCTCGACACGATGAACCTCCTGACCATGCTCGAAGACCCACTTCTCGCCGCGCGCCGCCTTCTCCCCTGGGTCGTGACGACTCACATCAAGGATGGCGGCCTGGCGCTCACCGGGGACGGGTTCGTGTCCTTCACGGCCGAGGCGGGCAAGGGCGTTCTGGATTTCGCCGCTATCTTCGAAACGCTGGCCGCCGCCCACCCGAAGATCAACCTGACCGTCGAAGACCACGGCGGGGACTTTCTCATCCCGGTCAACGACCTTGATTTCCTGGCTCGTTTTCCCGACCTCGCCGTGCCCGAACTCGTCCGCCTGCTCGGGCTCTCCGTCCGGACGCGCGAGCTCATGGACGAGGGCAAGCTGGCCGTGCTCCCTCGGGAGCGCTGGCCCGGGGCCTGCGAGCGCCGGGTCAAGCGCGACCTCCTCGCCGTCCGCCGCATCGTCGAAGGGCGGCCGCGGTAAGGCCCGATGGCCGCGCACGCGAAATTCCGGCTCCGGACGGCCGAAGAGCTCCGCGACGAAGCCAGCCGCCTCGGCCTCGAGATCCCTTACGAGGAGAAAACCTCCGTCCTGCTCGAAAAGGCCTCGGTCGCCGGGCGGAGCGTCCCCAACCGGCTGGCCGTCCTGCCCATGGAAGGGGCCGACGCGGAGGCCGACGGGGCGCCGTCCGAATGGACCTTCCGGAGATATCGAAGGTATGCCGCCGGCGGCAGCGGCCTCATCTGGTGCGAGGCGACGGCCGTCCGGCGTGACGGCCGCTCCAACCCCGGCCAGCTCATGCTCACCGAAAAAACGCTCGACGGCTTCGGCAAGCTGGCCGACGAGGTCCGGGGCGCCGCGAAGAAGGAGTGGGGGCCCGCCCATCGGCCCCTCCTCGTCCTCCAGCTCACCCACTCCGGCCGTTTCTCCAAGCCCGAAGGGACGCCCAACCCGATGATCGTCCAGCACAACCCGTATCTCGACCCGCTCCACGGCCTGCCTGCCGACTATCCTCTCGTCTCCGACGGAGAGCTCGAGGAGGTCCGGGACGAACTCGTCGCGGCGGCCGAGCTCGCCGCCGCCGCGGGCTTCGACGGCGTCGACGTCAAGGCCTGCCACGGCTACCTCGTTGCGGAGACCCTGGCCGCCTTCAACCGGACGGAAAGCCGCTACGGCGGTCCTTTCGAGAACAGGACGCGGCTCCTCCTCGAAACCGTCCGTCTTATCCGGCAGGAGGCGCCGGGGCTCCTCGTCACCTGCCGCATATCCGCCGCCGACACCGTTCCCTTCCCTTTCGGGTTCGGGATGGACCCCGAAGCGCCGGAAACGATCGACCTGACTGAGACGAAGGCGCTTGTTTCGCTCCTCGCCCGGGCCGGCGTCGGCTTCCTCTCGGTTTCGCTGGGTATTCCCTACTGGAAGCCGCACTTCGGCCGTCCGTTCGACGAGCCCGTCCCGGGCGGGAAGCCCCCCAAGGAGCACCCGCTCGAAGGGGTCGCCCGCCATCTCCGGATCGCCTCCGAGCTCCAGCGCTCCTCGCCGGGGACGGCCCTCGTCGGCGCCGGCTACTCCTGGCTCCGCACTTTCGGCCCGGGAGTCGGAGCGGCCATGGTCGCATCCGGCCGGACGGCCGTCGTCGGCCTGGGCCGCGGCGCCCTGGCCTACCCGGATTTCGCCAAGGACCTGGCCGCGCGGGGGCGTCTCGACCCGCGCAAAGTCTGCACGACCTGCTCGCTCTGTTCGCACCTTCTCCGTCAAGGCAGGCGAACGGGCTGCGCCGTCCGCGACGCCGAGGTCTACGGGGTCTCATGAGCGCGCCGTTCGGGGCCGCCTTCGACATGGACGGCGTCATCGTCGACAACAGGAAATACCACGTCCTGGCCTGGAAGGCGTTCGCCCGGAAGCACGGCGTACCGTTCGACACCCGCCATTTCAAGGACCACCTTTTCGGCCGGGTCAACCGGGAGATCTTCATGGGCCTCTACGGCCACGCCCTGCCCGAGGCCGAGGTCATCGCCTGGGCCGAGGAAAAGGAAGCCTTCTACAGGTCCATCTATAAAGGCCATGTCGAACCGGCCCGCGGCCTCGTCGCCTTCCTGCGCCGGCTCGCCGACCGCGGGGTTCCGGCGGCCGTGGCCACAGCCGCGCCGCGTGTGAACCTCGATTTCGCCCTGGACGAGGCGGGCTTACGGCCCTACTTCCGGGCCCTCGTCGACGTCGGCCAGGTCATGCGGGGAAAGCCGGCCCCGGACCTCTATCTCAAGGCGGCCGAAATGATCGGCGTCCCCGCCACCCGTTGCGTCGCCTTCGAGGACTCCTACCCCGGCCTCGAATCGGCCCTGGCCGCCGGCATGAAGGTTGTCGGCGTCACGACCACGCACACGCACCGCGAGCTCGGCCGGGCCCACCTCGTCATCCGCGATTTCGAAGGGCTCGACGTCGGCCGCGTCGAATCACTCCTCGCACCATAACCCCGGCAGGGCCTTTGCCACCCGGCCTCGCGCTGACGGCGGACGGTTTGACGGCGGAAGGCGAGTTGGGATACTTTAATCCCAGGAACGAGAGGTCGCCGGGCATGAAGAGATCGATCATCCGGGTCGGCCGCACGGCTTATCCGGTGTATTCCCTGAACACGCTCGTCGTCGGCAGCGGGGCGGCGGGGCTCAACGCCGCGGTCCGCCTCCGCCAGTTCGGGCAGACCGACGTCGCCGTCGTCACCGACCGCTTCGGGGCCGGGACGTCGGCCAACTCCGGCTCGGACAAGCAGACCTATTACAAACTGTCCCTCGCCGGAGACCGTCCCGACTCTGCGTTCGACATGGCCCGCGACCTTTTCGCCGGCGGCTCCATGCACGGCGACATCGCCCTGGCCGAGGCCCAGGGCTCGCTCGGAGCTTTCTTCCACCTCGTCAATCTCGGCGTCCCCTTTCCTCACGACCGCTTCGGGGCCTATGTCGGGTATAAGACCGACCATGACCCTCGCCAGCGGGCGACCTCGGCCGGACCGCTGACCTCCCGCCTCATGTTCCGGGCCCTGGCGGCCGAGGTCCGGCGGCGGAAGGTCCGCGTCTTCGACCGCCACGAGGTGATCGCCCTGCTGACGGAGGGCACGGGCGCGGCGAAACGGGTCATCGGGGCCGTGGCCCTGGACAAGAAGAAACTGTCCTCGACGAACTTCGGTTTCGTCCTCTTCAACGCCACGAACGTCGTCATGGCGACGGGCGGACCCGGAGGGATGTACGAGCATTCCGTCTATCCGGAAAGCCAGATGGGCTCGCACGGGCTTCTCTTCGCGGCCGGCGCCGCGGCCCAGAACCTGACCGAGTCCCAGTACGGGTTGGCTTCCGTGAAATTCCGTTGGAACGTCTCCGGCACCTACCAACAGGTCG
>MEXZ01000087.1:163-343 GCA_001773855.1 Candidatus Aminicenantes bacterium RBG_13_64_14 | reverse complement strand
GGCGGCCCTCTTCATCGCCCGCCGGCGCGCCGAACGGCCGATCGCCGTCGCCGCTTTCATCCGCGCGACCAAGGCCCAGGTCCTGGCTAAAAGCGATCAGGCCCGGAGGATGATCGGCCGAAAGGACGGGCGGGCGCTTTCGCCGAAATCCTGCCTGGCCGATCTTCGGCGGCGGATGTC
>MEXZ01000087.1:0-117 GCA_001773855.1 Candidatus Aminicenantes bacterium RBG_13_64_14 | reverse complement strand
GCCGCAAGCCCCACCCGCTCCTCGGCGACCGCTGGGCCTTTTCCCTGACCGATCCCTCCGACTTCGTCAGCGCGAATATCCTCGAAGTCCGACTGGATAAAAGAGGCCAGGTTCATA
>MEXZ01000086.1:2584-13843 GCA_001773855.1 Candidatus Aminicenantes bacterium RBG_13_64_14 | reverse complement strand
TCTGGCCCTGGTCGAAGGTTAAGGCCCGGAGGCCGTCCGATGGGCCGGGGTCGACGGGGAATTCGTAAAGCGCATCCCGGATGACCGTCTTCTGGAACTTGACTCCCGCCGCGGCCAGGAACGCGGCCAGATCGTTCTCGAGGCTCATGTAGGTGGCCCCGATCTCGCTGCCCCAGACTTCCCAAAAATACGGCCAGCGCAGGAAAAAGGCCCGTCCGGTCCGGAGGAGGGCCTCGTCCGACCCTGCGACGCAGGCGATGCCGCGCTGATTTTTCCGGGCGAACAGGAACACCAGCCCCCGGTTCGGGCCGAGCGAGACGGGGTCGAGCCGGCGCTCCTTCAAAGCTTCACGGACCCAGGCCAGGTTGCTGCCGATGAGGATCGGGAAGGGGATGGGCTGCCGGCCGGCGACCTCCGATTCCCGTCGGACGAGCCCGAAGTCGACGGCCAGGCTCTCGAAATTGACCCGGGCGGCGATGTCGGCGGCCAGGGCGACCTCGCGGGCCGTTGGCTTGTCGGGGATGATGATGGTGACGGCCGGCTTCTCCGGGAAACCGTCTCCGTCGAGGTCGAGGACGGCCTTGCCCGGGCCGAAGAGCTGGGACAGGCTGTCGACGGCGGCCAACCCCGCCCCGGCCCTAACCGGACCGGGACTGGCAAGCCCTGCCCCGGTCCGGTTAGGACTGGGAAGCCCCGCCTGGAGGAGGCACAAGCCCGCGAGGGCCGCGAGGAGCGCTTTTTTCATGGTCCGGTCTCCCTAATGAATTCCCCGGAATTCTATCACATTCGCCGCCGCGAATTCCTCTATCACCGCTTGGCCGCGGGACGCTGCCCGTTCTGGCAATGATGGGGATCATGCATATCCCCCGGCCTCCCAGCCCCCTCCGCTATGTTGGACGACGGCCGCGGAGGGGCTTCGGGGAATATCTTCGTTCGCTGCGGTGATTTTTCACGCCGGTCATCGCACCGGACTCGGCACCAAAACAACTCGCTCGGCGTGCGCTACGCCGAGCTCAAACACGTTTTGGCGGTTTCCCCTGAAACTGCCCTCGTCCGTCACGCCGACCGACTAAATCACCGCTTATGCTCTCTCCGATATTCCCCTCGCCCCGATTTCCGGCGGCCGCCTCCATGCCCATTAGATGTGTGTCACTTTATCTTAGTTTGAAGCGAAAAGCCCCTCACGATGCGTTTAGCGTTGTCATTAGCGCAGAGCCCGGATAAAATGGACGGGATCGAGTGCGCGGCGGCGAGTCCCATGACGCCCATCAATAAACGAGGAGAGACCGATGAAGAAACGCCTGACATCTAAAGGGGTGTCCGTGATCGTTGCCATGGTGGTCTTGGGGTTGGCCGCGGTTCTGGCATCTTGCGGCAGGAAGGGACCGGCTTCGGCGCCGCCGCCGAATGAGGCTGCCCACGTTTCCATCAAAGGGAACAAGCTCCGCATCCGTTATGATGGCCGGGAGATATTCACGGGTGAGATCTCCGGGGTCGAGTCCGGAGTAGAGGCCAAGATCAACGTCTTTCGGTCGGGAGATGCCGTCAGCCAGGTCATCCTCCTGACCCCCCGCGATCGGGGCGGCAAGATCCGGCTCATAGGCACTCTCTTCGGCGGCCCCGAGTCGTTCCCTTGCGAAGCCGACCGCCGCGACCGCGGTCCGGTCATGGTCCGGCACGTTTCCGGTGCGAGCCGCAGCCTGCTCAACCGGGCCGTCTACGACCGGGGCCGGGACTGGGCGTTTTCAGTCGACGCCGGGCCGCGGGCCTCGGTCAGGTGCCTCGAGGAAGAGCCGGGAATCCGGCAATACGGCTTCGAGGCCGAGGGCGGCGAGATCGTTGTCCGTTTCCGGCCTCGGTTCTACCAGGTTCACCGGGGCCTCGAGTTCTTCGAACCGTGGACCTACAAGATCTGGCCGCATCCCGTCGCCGGCTGGATCTCCTGGTTCGCTTTCCTTGACAAGGTGACGGAAAGGGACATCGTGGAGACGGCCGATACGCTCTCGACCGTCCTCCTGCCGTTCGGCTACGAATACCTCCAGATCGATGACGGCTATCAGCGCGGCGAGGGATTGCCCGAGCTCTGGCTCGAAGCGAACGCCAAGTTTCCCCGCGGGCTGGGATTCCTGCCGCGCTACATCAAGAGCAAAGGCCTGAAGCCGGGCATCTGGACCAACGTCGCCTTCAAGCAGGCCGATTTCGCCGCCTCGCGACCGGACTGGTTCGTGAGCGACGAGACGGGGCGCCCCGCCCGCGGCAGCTGGATCGAGTTCAGCCTCGACGCCTCGAAGGCGGAGGCGGTCGACGCCGTGGTCAGGCCGGTGTACCGTGGTCTGCGGGAAATGGGCTGGGAATACTACAAGGTCGACGCCCTGCGCCACCTTCGTTACGAAGGATACAACGCCCATGCCGGCCATTTCGAGAGGACCAAGAGCAACCTCGTCGCCGCCTACAGAAGCTACCTCGAGGCGATCCGCCAGGAGATCGGCCGGGATTTTTTCCTCCTCGGTTGCTGGGGCATCCGGCCCGAGCTCATCGGCCTCCTCGACGGCTGCCGGATCGGAACGGACGGCTTCTCCTACGCCGGTCTGGCCCAGTTCAACTCCTGGAACAACGTCGTGTGGCGGAACGACCCGGACCACATCGAACTCAACGAGGACCGCTACAAATCGACCCTCGTGACATCGCTCACCGGGTCGATCCTGCTGCTGACCGACAAGCCGGAGCTCTACCGGACGGAGGCCGTCGAGCCCGCCCGCCGGGCGGCGCCCGTCCTCTGGACCCGACCGGGGCAGATCTTCGACGTCGACCCGTCGAGGTCCGACGAGCTCGGCCGCGTCGGGGCCGAGGTCAGCGGCTCCGGCTCCCGGGTCTTCGATGCCGGCCTTCAGCCGACCTGCGACCTCTTCCTTCTCGAGATCGCCCGGCCTTTCGAGGACTGGATGGTCCTCGGCCGGACGGGCGAGTCCGTCCGGGAGATCCGGTTCGCCGACCTCGGTCTAGACCCCGGGAAGGAATACTACGTCTTCGAGTTCTGGACGCGGCAGCTTCTGGGGAGCTTCACCGGTTCGTTCGCTTCGGGCCCGCTCGATCCCATCTTCCGCTCGCAGGCTCTGGTCATCCGGGAAAGGCAGCCCCGCCCCCAGGTCATCGCCACGAGCCGGCATGTCACCTGCGGCGGGGTGGACCTGGCGGATGTCCGATGGGCGGACGGAAGGCTTTCCGGGAGGAGCTTCGTCATCGCCGGCGACCCTTACGAGCTCTTCCTGACCGAGCCCGAGGGGTATCGTTTGGACAAGTTTGACTGCCCGGGCGCCACGGTCCTCGAGAAGAAAAACGAGGGCCTCACGGTCAGGGTCAAGCTGCTTCCCGGCGAGAGCGGGACGGTCGATTGGTCGGCGGATTTCAGGGCTGTCCCCGACGGTAGCAGAGCGGCGAACCCGGTAAAAAAACACTACTAAATACAAGATATTGTGGCAATTGCGCGCCCGGGTAGCACATCTAGATTTTTCGCTTGACAAGCTTGTCCGCATCCGCTAGCATAGATCCGTCCATATAGTCAGCTGGTTCCCTATGAAGTTTCGCAAGAATAAGTACCTGTTTATCCCGATCGCCGCCTTCCTTTTCTTCGGGGGGATCCCTGTCGAATTTGGGACGGAAGGGGCTTTCTTCCACGGCTTCATGATCCCCAAGCCGGTCATCACCATCGGCCTGGGCACGAACCTCCCGGACATCCGCATCCGCTCCTCCTCGGGCATGAAGATCTACGAGGTCGACACGGGCTACAAGCTGATCGCCGACGATGCCGACGAGGTCCAGATCAAGGGGGGAGCGGAGAAGATCACGGAGAAGTACGTCATCCTCCTGGCCCACGCCAAGGAACGGGAAGAGGCGGACCTCTTGGCCGCCGGCTTCAAGAGCAGGATCGGCGGTAATGTCTATGTCGCCGAAGATTCCCAAGCGGACGCCGCCGGCGTCTTCGAGATCAAGCTCGGCGATTTCCTGACCCGAGGCGACGCTTTGGCCAAGATCGCGCAGCTCAACGCGGCCGGCGTAAAGGACGTCTGGATCGACCGCGAGGACATCACGGAGGCGGGGGCCCAGTCGATCTGGATGCTCATCGCCGACGAGCTTAAGCCCCTCGGCCGGGAATCGACCATCTACTTCATCCCCGGTAACCCCCAGAGTTTTCTCAGCCTCAACGGGCGGAGCTACAGAGGCTTCCTGATCATGAAAGGGAGCCGGAAGGGGATCATCCTCACCAACGTCGTCAACCTCGAGGACTACCTGAAGAGCGTCGTCCCCGGCGAGCTCTCGCCCGGCCAGTTCAACGCCCTCGAGGCGCTCAAGGCCCAGGCCGTGGCCGCCCGGACATACGCTCTCAAGAACAAGGGCCAGTTCAAGCAATTCGGCTACGACCTGGTCAATACGCCGCGGTCCCAGCTCTACCTGGGCATGTCGTCCGAACACCCCCTGAGCACCCGGGCGGTGGACGAGACGAAGGGCGAAGTCATGCGCTATCGGGGCGAGCTGATCAATGCCCTCTATACGAGCACCTGCGGCGGCAAGACCGAGAATGTCGAGAGCGTCTTCGCCGGCCGTCCCGCTCCCTACCTTAAGAGCGTCGAATGCACCCTCGAGAAGCAACCGGAATGGCTGATCGAGGCCAGGACCCCGGTCGTGCCCATCACCATCGACGGCCGGAACGCCAGCCTCGACGTCGCCCTCCTTCTCGGCCTGGGTATCGTGCCCATGGGCGCCAAACCCCTGGACTTCCGGCAGGAGGTGTCCTTCGACGAGGCGGTCGAATGGATCAAGGACACGCGCCGGCTCCTTGGCGTCAAGGACCAGGGATTCGTTCCCAATTCCGCGGCCCTGGATTTCATCGGTCTGGCCCGTCTCCTCGTCGAGGCCTTCGGTTGGCAGGAACGGATCGAACAGCTGCTTCTGCCGGGCGAGGTGGATTTCATCCTCAAGGACGTCCCCCAGGTCCAGGGCAGGGACCGCGGGCCCATGGCCTACTGTATGCAATCGGGGCTTGTCCCGGCCGCCGTGCGCTCCGGAGACCCCCTCCGGGCTGTCAGCCGGGCCGAACTGGCCGTGGCCCTGGCCCGCATCGTCAAGGACCAGAAGGACTTCTTCCAATCCGGGACGTTCCGGGTGGCGGGGAAGGGTACGATCGAAGTCGGCCAGGATTTCGAACGGAAGACGCTCGCCCTTTCCAACCACGTCCGGCTGCTCCGGACGGTCGAAGGGGAGACGACGTTCGCCACGAAACTGACACTTCTCGGCGGCGAGAATGTCCGCTGGCTCGAGCGGGAGGGCCAGGTCGCCTATCTGGAGGTCTTCTACCCTCCGAACTCGAACGTCCTCGACCGGTTCTCGCGGTTCAACCGCTGGCAGGTCCGGAAAACGCGCCAGGAGCTCGAGGCCCTGATCAACCAGTCGTATCCCATCGGCGTCCTCGTCGACATCGGCGTCAAGTCGCGGGGCGCGTCGGGCCGGGTCACCGAGCTCGTTGTCACCGGGAAGGACAACAGCGCGACGGTCCGCGGGTTCCAGATCCGGGCCGCGCTGGGTCTCCGCGACACGTTGTTCGTCGTGGACCGGTCCTACGACGAGGCCGGGCGCGTCGATACGCTCACGTTCTCGGGCCGCGGCTGGGGACACGGTGTCGGCCTCTGTCAGGTCGGCGCCTACGGCATGGCCGTGGCCGGCGGCAAATACCAGGACATCCTCAAGAAATACTACCGCGGCATCAAGCTCGACAAAATCTATTAGGGGTCGGACCACAGCAACTCGTTTGTTTATAGTAATATGATGCTCTGGGGGAGTGGTTTTTCGGGCTTAAATCGCTATTTTCGGGCCCCGAAATCGCCAATTAAGGACTTACGGCGTATGCTATGATAAGGGCTCGAGAGGAAGGCCAAACATGAAAACAACCAAAGCGCTTAACGCAAAAAAAACCGAGGCCCGGGAATACCAGACCGGCGCCTCCGGGATCTTCTTTACCGTGAAGGACGTTCTTTACGAAGAGAAGTCGAAGTTCCAACGGATCGAGATCATCCGCAACAAGGACTACGGCCGCGTGCTCCTGCTCGACGGGCTCGTCCAAACGACCGAGCGGGACGAGTTCTATTACCACGAGATGCTCGTCCACCCGGCCATGGCCTCGCATCCGAGGCCCGCGAAAGTCCTGATCATCGGCGGAGGAGACGGAGGGGCGCTCCGCGAGGTCCTCAAGCACCCGGTCAAAAAAGCGTGGCTCGTCGAGATCGATGGCCAGGTCATCGAGGCCTGCCGCGACCACTTCCCCTGGCTGAGGAAGACGTTCAGGGACGGGCGCGCCGAGCTTGTCGTTGCCGACGGCAACGTTTTCATCGACAAGGTCCGGGAGACGTTCGATGTCATCATGGTCGATTCCTCGGACCCCGTCGGCCCTTCGACGGTCCTCCACCAGCAGGCGTTCTATAAGAAACTCAAATTCAAGCTCAATCCTGGCGGCATCATCGCCGCGCAGGCGGGCTCACTCATGCTGCACCTGGATTCGCACGCGAGGAAGAGCGTGTTCCTCAAGAAGATCTTTCGCCATTCCCCCCTCTACCTCGGCCCCGTGCCCACCTATCCGGTCGGGACGTGGTGCTACAACTTCCTGTCGGACGAGGTGAATCCGGCGGAAATCAGGACGCTTTACATCCCCGACGGACTGCGCTATTTCAACCCCGCTGTCTTCCGGGCGGCCTTCGCCCTGCCGAATTTCCTGGCGGATAAGCTGGCCAAGGCGAAATAAGCGGCTTCAGTAATTCAGGGTGCCCGCGGCCTGCCTTTTAGCGAGGGCAGCGAGCATGTCCACGGTCATCGCAGCCAGGTCATAGTCGGGCTTCCATCCCCATTCCTCGCGGGCCGCTGAATCGTCGATCGATGCCGGCCAGGAATTGGCGATGGCTTGGCGGAAATCCGGTTCGTAGCGGCACTCGAAGGACGGAATGTGCTTGCGGATCTCGGCGGCCAGCTCTCCGGCCGAGAAGCTCATGGCTGTCACGTTGAAATTCGAATGGTGCTTGAGCTTCCTGTAGTCCGCCTCCATGAGGTCGAGCGTGCACTTGAGGCAGTCGGGCATGTACATCATCGGGAGCCGCGTGTCCTTGCGGAGGAAACAGGTGTAACGGCCGTCCTTGACGGCCTCGTAGTAAATGGCCACGGCGTAATCCGTCGTGCCGCCGCCGGGCAGGGTCTGGTGGCTGATGATGCCGGGATACCGGCAGCCCCGGACGTCGAGGCCGTATTTTCGGACGTAGTAATCGCACAACATCTCCCCAGCGACCTTGGTCACGCCGTACATCGTCGTCGGGTCGAGAACGGTGTCCTGGGGCGTGTTTTCCCGAGGTGTCGCCGGGCCGAAGACCGCGATGGAGCTGGGTGAAAAAACCCGGGCGAGGCCGCGCGCGCGGGCCGTTTCGAGGACATTGTAGAGCCCGTTCATGTTGACGTCCCAGGCTTTCTGAGGGTTCTTTTCGCCCGTCGCGGAGAGCAGGGTGGCCAGGTGATAGACCGTGTCGACGGCGTATTTCCCGATGAGACCATCCAGGGCCCGGCGGTCGGTGACGTCGAGCAACTCGAAAGGTCCGGCTTCGGCAAGTGCGGCCGGGGGGCGGACGAGGTCGGTGACGAGGACGTTGTCGGCGCCGTGCTTTTTCCGCAGAGCCTGGGCTAGCTCGGAGCCGATCTGTCCGGCCGCGCCCGTCATCATGATTCTTTTCGTCTCTTTAGCCATGAGGAATGACTCCGCTCGGGAGATATTCGAAAAACTGAGTGATACTTATAGCACAGGCGGAGGGGGCAAGCAACCGGATGGGATTAAACCAGCTTTTTGGGCATTTTTGCGTAAAAAGCTGGTTTGACCCCTTCTTGTTCTTGCCATGTTAGGCGAGTTCCGCTAAAGTTGTAGGGCTCAAATGCATCACGACCCTACATTTCACCCTGAGGAGGCTTGACTATGTCCATCACCATGAGCGGAAGCGGCCTGACCGTCGAAAAGGTCGTCCAGGTAGCTCGCGGCGGCGAGCCCGTCATCCTCGCGCCCGAGGCCAGGAAACGCATCGAAAAATGCCGGGCCCTCCTCGAGGACAAGATCAAGAAAAACGAGATCATGTACGGCGTCAATACCGGGATCGGCGAGCTGGCCAACGTCGTCCTGACCCAGGATCAGGTTGAGGAATACCAGCGCTATCTTATATACAGCCATGCCGCCGGGTACGGCAAGCCCATGCCCGCCGAGATCGTCCGGGCAGCCATCCTCAGCCGGATCAACTGCCACTGCCACGGCCACTCGGGACTCCGCCCGGTAGTCACGGAAACCCTCATCGAGCTCCTCAACAAGGGCGTCACGCCCGTCATGTGCGAGAAAGGCTCGGTCGGCGCCTGCGGTGACCTTTCCCCTATGGCCCAGATGGCCCTCGTCCCGATGGGCGAAGGCGAGGCCTTCTACAAGGGCGAGCGTCTACCCGGCGCGGAGGCCCTCAAGCGGGCCGGCATCGCTCCCATCGTCCTCCACGCCCGCGACGGCCTGGCCATGATCAACGGTTCGAACGTCATCGCCGGGATGTCCGCCCTGACCGTCTACGATGTCCACCGCTGGCTCAAAATGTCCGAGATCGCCGCGGCCATGACCCTCGAGGTTCTCAACGCCAACATGAAGGCCTACGACGAGCGGCTTCAAAAGACCCGCGGCTACCCCGGCGCCCTGGAATCCGCCGCAAACGTCCGGCAGATCACCGAGGGGAGCGAGCTTTTGACGCGGCCGGGAAAAAAGATCCAGGACGCCTACAGCCTCCGGAGCACGCCGCAGGTCGTCGGCGCCGGCCGCGACGCCCTCAAGTGGGCCCGCTACATGATCGAGATCGAGCTCAACGGCGCGGCCGACAATCCCGTCTTCTTCCCCGACGAACAGCTCGTCCTGACCGGCGCCAATTTCCAGGGCGTGCCCATGGCCTTCGCCCTCGAACTCCTGGGCACGGCCGTGACCACGATCGCCGTCCTCTCGGAGCGGCGCCACAACCGCCTCATGAACCCGCATCTCAACGCCGGCCTGCCGGCCTTCCTGACCAAGGGCGCGGGCATGTTCTCGGGCCTGATGCTGACCCAGTACACGGCGGGGGCCCTGGTTTGCGAGAACCGCATCCTGTCCCACCCCGCGGCCACCGGGTCCATCCCGGCCGCGGCCGACCAGGAGGATTTCGTCAGCATGGGCATGACCACGGCCCTCAAGACGCGCCAGATCATCGACAACGCCCAGGCCGTGCTGGCCATCGAGCTCATGGCCGGGGCCCAGGCCGTCGATTTCCGCGCTCCCCATAAACCCAGCAAGGGGATCCAGGCCGCCCATGACGTCATCCGTAAGTACGTCGCCCACCTCGAGGAGGATCGGCCTCTTTACAACGACATCAACAAGCTCAAAGAGGTCGTCGAATCCGGGGAGATCCTCGACGCCGTCGAAAGCGCCGTCGGGACCCTGAAGTGACGCCATGAGCCTGCGGATCGCCCTGGTCACCGGAGCCAGCCGGGGCATGGGCCGGGCCATCGCCCTCCGGCTGGCCGAGGACGTTTCCGGCGTCGCCGTTCATTATCTCACCCGCCGCGACGAGGCCCAGGAGTTGGCCGCCGCCATCCGCGAGAAGGGCAAGCTCAGCGCCGCCTTCAGGGCCGACCTGACCAAGAAAGCCCAGGCCGCCGGTCTCATCAAGAAAGTCGAGGAGCGCTTCGCCCGCATCGACATCCTCGTCAATAACGTCGGGCCGTTCCTCGTCAAGCCCTGGGACCAGCTCGAAGTCGCCGACTGGGAGCGCGTCCTCCGCGGCAACCTCTTCGGGTCCTATTTCTGCGCCAAGGCCGCCCTCGCCGGGATGCGCAAACGGAAGTGGGGGCGGATCGTCAACATCGGCTATGGCCGGGCCGAGCACCTCGGGGCGTTCCCGACGATCGCGCCCTATGCCGTGGCCAAGACGGGCTTGCTGCTGCTGACCCGGACGGCGGCGGCCTCGGAGGTCGCGAACGGCATCACCGTCAACATGGTTTCGCCGGGCCTCATCCGGGGCGGGGCCCTGCCCCAGGCGCGAGACCTCTCCGAGTCCCAGCTGGGGACGTTCGAGGATGTCGCCGAGGCCGTGGCCTTTTTCGCTTCGGACAAGGCGGCCTCCGTCACCGGGGCCAACCTGATCGTCGCCGGCACCTGGAAGATGTGAACGGGGAGCGCCCATGAGGAAATGGATCTGGCTGATAGCGGCGGCGCCGCTCGCCTTCGCCGCCGCCCAGACCATCCAGCACGAGACCAAGACGGTCAACATCGAGATCCCCGTCCGCGTCTTCAAGGGCGCCGCGTTCGTCGACACGCTGATGCTCGACGATTTCGAAGTCTGGGATAACGACAAGCCGCAGAAGCTCGAAGCCGTCTACCTCGTCAAGAAAACGAACATCGAGCGCCGCGAGGAAGCCAGGGCGTTCGCCCCTAGGATGGCCCGCCATTTCACCCTCGTCTTCGAGATGAGCGAGTTCGACCCCCGGCTCGACGAGGGCCTCGAGTTTTTCATGAACAACGTGCTCATCCCGGGCGACAGCCTCGTCGTGGTGACGCCCATGAAGACCTATCGGATGAGGGCGGAGGCCTCGTTCGGCCAGGAGCGCTCGCAGATCCTGAAGAGGCTCGTCGGCCTCGTCCGCCGCGATATCCTCATCGGCAATTCCGAGTACCGGTCCCTCCTCGAGGACCTGAAGGGTATCGCCCGGAACCTGGCCGGGTCCATCAGCGGGGGCGCCTCCTCCATCGAAGGCCAGTTCTCCGGAGGGTCCTTCGAAGAGCAGCTCCAAAACTACGCGGCCAACCTGAGCCGGTTCGAGGCCCTGCGCCAGGTCGACGAGAAGCAGTTCCTCGAGTTCGCCCGGTATCTCAATACCATCGAGGGGCAGAAGGACGTCTTCCTCTTCTACCAGAGGGAGTTCGTCCCCAACCTCGACCCCAAGATCATGAACCAGTTCCTGGGCCTCTATAACGGCCGGGTCGACGTCATCCTCAGCGTCATGAGCCTCTTCGATTTTTCCAAGCGGGACACGACGTTCGACGTCGAGGCCGTCAAAAGGGCCTTCTCCGATTCGTCCACGGCCATCCACTTCCTCTTCCTGACTTCCCAGGCGGAAGCGGCCCCCGGCATCGTTATGGAGGAGCGGACGGAGGACGTCTTCGAGCCTTTCCGGGAAATGGCCCGG
>MEXZ01000086.1:2325-2511 GCA_001773855.1 Candidatus Aminicenantes bacterium RBG_13_64_14 | reverse complement strand
GGAGGACAACCATGGTCGTTTATATTTGGATCGCCGTTGTCGCCATCATTATCTTTCTGTCCGGGATCCGTGTCATCCGGCCGACGCACCGAGGGCTCGTCGAGCGCCTCGGGAGGTATAACCGGTTCGTCAAGGCGGGCTTCCAGTGGGTCATGCCTATCGTCGAAACGCTCCACAGCGTCAACA
>MEXZ01000086.1:0-2282 GCA_001773855.1 Candidatus Aminicenantes bacterium RBG_13_64_14 | reverse complement strand
CTTCGACAACCTCAACGCCCGCGTCGACGCCCAGGTCTACTTCAAGGTCAAGGACGACGAGACGAGCGTCAAGGCCTCCCAGTACAACGTCAATAACTACCAGTGGCAGATCGTCAACCTGGCCCGGACGACCCTGCGCAACATCATCGGCACGCTGACCCTGAAGTCGGCCAACAGCGAGCGGGGCAAGATCAACGAGGAGCTCCTCAAGACCCTGTCCACCGAAACGGCGCGCTGGGGCATCGACATCGTCCGGACCGAGCTCAAGGAGATCGACCCGCCCAAGGACGTCCAGGAGACGATGAACAAGGTCGTCAAGGCCGAGAACGAAAAAGTCGCTGCTGTCGACTTCGCCACGGCCCGGGAGACGGTCGCCGACGGCGAGCGCCGGGCCGAGATCAAGAAGGCCGACGGCGTCCGCCAGGCTAAGATCCTCGAGGCCCAGGGCGAGGCCGAGGCCATCCGTCTAGTCAACGAGGCCGCCGAGAAATACTTCGTCGGCAACGCCCAGATCCTGCGCCGGCTCCAGGCCCTCGAGACGGCCCTGAAGTCCAACGCCAAGATCATCGTCCCGTCGGACAAGGACCTGGTCAATGTCATCGGCGAGATGGCGGGACTTGTGCCCCTGAAGCGGGAGTAGCGGACTCAGCTGCTCTTGACGAGGACGATCCGCACCTTCCGGATCTTACCGTCCTGGTCGACCGTCAGCGTCACCGTGTCCCCGATCTTGCGGCCGTCGAGCGCGTTGTAGAGGTCGTCGTAGGACGCGATCTTCGTCTCGTCGAACGCGACAATGATGTCCCGGATGAAAAGCCGGCCCCGGTTGTCGCGGCTGAGCCCGCGCAAGCCCGCGTCGTAGGCCTGGCTGTCGCGGGGGACCTCGCGAATGATGACCCCCCGGATCCCGGCCCAGCGCGCGTATTCGTCGCTGACGAACATGACGCCGAGGTCCGGCTCGGTGACCTTTCCGAACTGGATGATCTGGGGCACGATCTTCCTGATCGTGTCCACGGGCACGGCGAACCCAACCCCGCTCGATGTCCCCGACGGGCTGGCGATCATCGTGTTCATGCCGATGAGCTCGCCGGCCGAGTCGAGGAGCGGCCCGCCCGAATTCCCGAGATTGATCGAGGCGTCGGTCTGGATCATCTCGCGGATCGTGACGCCGCCGGCGCCGGGCATGCTCCGCCCAAGGGCGCTGACGATCCCCTTTGTCACGGTGTGGTCGAAACCGAAGGGATTGCCGATGGCGATGACCTTCTGCCCGACCTGGAGGTCGACGGAGGCCCCGATCCTGACGGGCGTCAGGTCCGGAACCATTTCTCCGAGTTTGAGGACGGCGATGTCCTTGTTCGAATCGCGGCCGACGAGCTTGGCCTCGACCTGCTTCTGGTTCGGCAGGCTGACCATGAACTTGTCGCCCTCCTCGATGACATGGAAGTTGGTGACGATGTGCCCCTGGTCGTCCCAGACGAACCCCGATCCGCTACCCCGCGGCACGGGCTGGTCGGACGAATAGAAAAAGTCCCGGACGTACTGGAGGTTGGTGATAAAGACGACGGAGTTCTTGGTCTTGCGGACGATGTCGATCGTGTTCCTTTCGTCCTCGGTCAGCTGGCCGTTGGCCGCCGCGGCGGCTGTTTGAGGCGTGCCGGCCATCGGCCCGGACGCCGTTTCCGTCCCCGGGGACGGCGCGTCGGGGGACTTCGAGTCGAGGAGGATCGGACGCGCTTCCGAGACCGGGGTTCCGATCCCGGGACCGTTCGCTTTCTGCCGGCCCGAATCGGCGCAGGCGTAGAGGGCCAGGCCGAGAGCGACCGCGGCCAAGATGAGCGTCTTATTCGAGCTTATGTTCATGGGCTTCACTTCCTTGCCGATATTATATCACTCCTTCTTCCCCCCGGACGAGCTTTCCGGGCAGGATGAACATATGGCGCAAGCAATGAACCATAAGAAGGGCCACGGCCGAAAGGGCTGGTTTGGCGAATTCCTCCGAACATGGTATATTTTCCTCTCGGAAGAGGTCACCATGAACATCCAATTGACAAAGGAACAGCTGGCCGGCCTGGTCAAGCTCGTCTACCTCGGCAACCGGATGGCCAACGACTGGCGGACGGACGACGTCATCGAGGAATACGACGAGGTCGAGAGCCTCGTCCTGGCCGCCGCCCAGAAACAAGGCCTCGGGGATTATGCCGATTTCGACGAGGAGACCAAGAAGGCCATCCCTTCCGGCGAGCTCGAGGAGAAGATGACCGAGACGGTCGATTTCTATAGCGACA
>MEXZ01000085.1:3334-6884 GCA_001773855.1 Candidatus Aminicenantes bacterium RBG_13_64_14 | reverse complement strand
TGGGCCTTGGTCTGTTCCTGGGTCTCCTCCTGGGCCGCCGCGAAGGCGAAGCCGACGAGAAGAATCCCGACTGCGAGTGCGAATACTTTTTTCATCTTATGACCTCCTTGTGTCATGATGTCTAGAATATATGCCGTTATCGTGCCAAGGCATATGTATAAGAAAACAAACAAAATGGAAAAATATTCGTACGCGAAATCCGACAGTTTTGTCGCCCCGGCCGACATTATTGCCGGATGCCGGGCCGCGGTGGCTCCGGGTTCTGCCCGGGCGCTGGTGGTTTTCGGGGTGGCTGGGACGAGATGGCCCGGAGGCTCAAGTTTCGGAGCCGACGATTTCCTGTATAATAGGATGCGCCGGCGTTGAAGAAAAGGAGCCGACTCCGGGAAGAATTTGCCCCTCCCCCCGTCTAACAGGGTGCGGAGGACAAGTGAGCATATCCGAATGGAAGATCGACAACTTGTCCGGCTGGCTCAAGAAGGAAGCCCGACGGCCTTCGAGGAGCTGGTCGCGAAATACCAGTCCAAGGTGTTCAGCATGGCTTTGAGTTTCACCCGGAACCGGGAGGCGGCCGACGACCTGGCCCAGGAAGTTTTCCTGAAGGCCTACCTGGCCCTTCCCCGCTTCCACGGGAAATCGGAGTTCGGGACCTGGCTGTACCGGATCTCCATCAACCATATCAAGGACTATCTCCGGAAAAAGGGCCGGGCCAAGGAAGTCTCCCTGGATGACGTCCAGGAGATCGCCTTCTCCGACAAGGAGCAGACGGAACGGACCGAGCAGGAACGGGAGACGGAAGCCCGACGGACTCTCGTCCAGAGATTTGTCCAGGGGCTGCCCGAAAAATACAGGGTCATCGTGACGCTCCGGGACATCCAGGGCCTGGCCTACGAACAGATCTCCCAGGCCCTCCATCTTTCGCCGGGGACCGTGGACTCCAGACTCCACAGGGCGCGGAGGATGCTCCGCAAAAAGCTGGCTCCTTATCTGTTGAGAGAAGGAGGGGCAAATGAACTGTAAGAAGACCGAAAAACGGATCCTGAGGTCCCTCGACGGGCGCCTCGACGGACGCTCGGCGGGCCTCCTCCTGAAACACCTCGAGGCCTGTCCGTCCTGCCGGAAAGCGGAAACGGAATACCGGTCGATGCTGGCCCTGCTGCGGGACGGGAAGGACGCCGCCCCGCTCCCCCGTTTCTGGGAGCGCCTCGAACCCCGGCTGCGGGAGGGAAGGGAGATCGCGCCCTTTCTTTTCTGGGAAAAATGGAACCTGCGGGCCATCCCGGCATTCCTGGCCATCGTGGCCGTGGCCGGGGCGGCCCTCATTTTCACTCCACAGGCCAGCGAACTGACCGCGTCCGAGGCCCTGCTCCTCGAGAACCGCAGCCCGCTCACCGAAACACAGGCGATCTTCGACGCGGAAAAGCCCGAGACGAGGAACATGATGCTCATCTTCGCCTCCCTGGAGGAGAAAACGTCCGCGAGGAGGCCGACGCCATGAAGACCAAATACAAGATCCTCATCGCCCTGACGCTCCTCGCCGTCTTCGGGCTGGGCGCTGCCGCCGGGGTCCTGGGTGAGAGATACTTCGTCCACAAGAAGTACCGCCGCCCCTCCGCGGAACGTCCGCATCCCCCCTCCCTCGAGAGCTGGGCCAAGGAGCTCGGGCTGACCGAGGATCAGCAGGCGAGGATCCGGGAGATCTTCAAGAAGAACGAAGATCGGATGAAGGCGTACCGGACCGAGTCCCGTGACAGGCTCGGCGAGATTCGCCGCCTGCTCAGGGACGAGATCGACACCGTCCTCACGCCCGAGCAGAAAAAGAAGAACGAAGAGATGATTCGCCGGTTCGAAGACAGGCGGAAGAACGATCCTGAACGAAATCCCCAACGCGACCGCGGGGAGCCGGCCCGCCGGCCCGCGAGAGATAAAGGAGACAAATCATGAAGAAAAAAATCATCTGGATCATCGTCGTCCTGGTCGTCGTGGCCGGGGCCATCCTCGGCCTGACGGTGTTCCGTAACGGCAAGAACGGCGAGCTCAAGTACAAGACCGAAAAGCTTGCCCGCGGCGACGTCGAGGCCCTCGTCGTCACCTCGGGAACCTTGAACCCGATAGAGATCGTCGACGTCGGCGCCCAGGTCTCGGGCAAGATCGAAAAGCTCTACGCCGACTTCAACTCGCCCGTCACTAAGGGCCAGGTCGTGGCCGAGCTCGACCAGGAACCCCTGAAGATGAAGATCGATCAGAACGAGGCCAACTACAAGAGCCGGATGGCCTCGCTCGAGCGGTCCAAGGTGAGCCTGTCCCAGGCAGAAAAAGGCTTCGAACGGGCCAAGTCCCTGTTCGCCAAGGAGCTCATCTCTATCGAAGAGATGGAGGCATCCGAAGCCGCGTTTTTGGGCGCTAAAAGCGACCTCATTTCGGCCGAAGCCACCCTGGCCCAGGCCAAGAGCACGCTCGACCTGAGCAAGGTCGATCTGTCCTACGCCGTCATCCGGGCCCCGGTCGACGGTATCGTCATCGTCAGGAAAGTCAATGTCGGCCAGACCCTCCAGTCGAGCTACGCTGCCCCCCTCCTATTCCAGGTAGCCACCGACATGACCAAGATGAAGGTCGAGTGCAGCGTCGACGAATCCGACATCGGCAAGGTCAAGGAAGGGCAGAAGGTCCGGTTCACGGTCGAGGCCTACCAGAACGAGACGTTCAACGGCGTCGTCCAGCAGGTCCGATTCTCGCCCGAGACCGTCCAGAACGTCGTCACCTACACGACTATCGTCAACGTCGAGAATCCGGAGAAAAAGCTCCTCCCGGGCATGACCGCGACCGTGTCCATCATCGTCGGCGAGGCCAGGGACGTCCTGCGGGTTTCGAACGCGGCCCTTCGCTTCACCCCCAGCCTGAGCCCCGAGGAGCTCGCCAAGATGGCCCAGGAGATGAGGGATCGGATGATGGCCCAGCGCCAGGCGCCAGGCGGAAAGCCGGGCGCGGCCGCCCCGGGCGCGGCTACGGCCGGGGCCGGCGCCCAGCCGGCCGGCCAGGGCGGTCAGGTGGCGTTCAACCGCCAGGGCGGGATGCCGGGCGGCGGCGAAGGGCAGCCCGGCCGGGCGCGCCAGCAGGCGCCGCGCGTCTGGATCATGGACAATATCGGGAAGCTGAGCATGGTCTTCATCCGGACGGGTGTTTCGGACACGAGTTACTCGGAAATCCGCGGGGGTGAACTCAAGGAAGGCGACGTCGTCATCGCCGGGATGGAAACGCCGGCCACACGGGCCGCCGCGAACCAGCCCCAGATGAACCAGATGATGTTCATGGGCGGCGGCCGGCGGTAAGCGGCGTCCCAGAGCGGGAGAACGACAATGTCTGGAAACATCATCGAGCTCAGGAATCTGACCAAGACGTATTACATCGGAGAGACCCACGTCAACGCCCTGCAGGGGGTGTCCTACACGATCGAGAAAGGGGACTTCCTGGCCGTCATGGGATCTTCGGGGTCCGGCAAGTCGACCCTGATGAACATCATCGGCTGCCTGGACAAGCCGACCTCGGGCGA
>MEXZ01000085.1:2015-3238 GCA_001773855.1 Candidatus Aminicenantes bacterium RBG_13_64_14 | reverse complement strand
CGCCCTGATCCTGGCCGACGAGCCGACGGGCAATCTCGACAGCAAGACGAGCTCGGACATCATGAACATCTTCAAGACCCTCAACGAAGAGAAGGGCATGACGATGATCATGGTCACCCACGAGCCCGACATCGCCGCCTGGGCCCGGAAAAGGATCTATCTCCTGGACGGCCTCATCGTCCGGGAAGAGCGGACTTGACCCGGAAGGGAAGGTCCGCCAAGGAGAATTCATAATGATCAAACGAGCCCTGATGCACGGCGTCAGAACGTGCCGGGTGGCCTTCCGGGCCCTGGCCCGCAACAAGATGAGGTCCTTCCTCACGGCCTTGGGGATCATCATCGGCGTCGGCGCCGTGATCGCCATGGTCAGCATCGGCGAGGGGGCCAAGCGCGGTATCGAAAACCGGTTCGCTGCCATGGGGACGAATCTTCTCTTCGTCTCGCCCGGCAGCCAGGCCGCCCGGGGCGTCCACGGCGGGTGGGGCAGCATGCAGACGCTCAAGGAGGAGGACGCCGCGGCGATCGGGCAGGAATGCCCGGCCGTCATGTACATCTCGCCCTCCGTCAGCGCCCGGGCCCAGACGGTCTACGGCAACAAGAACTGGAACACCTCGATCTCGGGCACGGGGGACCGCTACCCGGAAGTCCGCAATTGGGACGTCGAGTTCGGGAGCTATTTCGACGAGAACCAGGTCAGGTCCGCGGCCAAGGTCTGTGTGCTCGGGGCCGACCTCAAGACCAACCTGTTCGAGGACGACGACCCGGTCGGCAAGGTCATCCGGATCAAGAAGATCCCGTTCAAGGTCCTGGGCGTCCTGAAGAAGAGGGGCGAGTCGGGAGGGTTCGGCAGCCGGGACGACATGATCGCGATCCCCTACACGACGGCCATGCGCCGCCTGCAGGGCATCGACTATATCCAGTCGGTCGACGTCCGGGCGGTTTCGGCGGACCAAATGCTGCAGGCCCAGGCCCAGATCGAGGAACTCCTCCGGGTCCGGCACAGGATCGCCCCGGGCGCGGAGGACGATTTCACCGTCCGCAACATGTCCGAAATCGCCGAAGCGGCGGCCGAGACGACCCAGATGATGACCGTCCTTCTCGGCAGCATCGCCTCGATCTCGCTCCTCGTCGGCGGGATCGGCATCATGAACATCATGCTGGTCTCGGTGACGGAAAGGATCCGCGAGATCGGCTTGCGCATGGCCGTCGGCGCCCGCGAGAAG
>MEXZ01000085.1:324-1956 GCA_001773855.1 Candidatus Aminicenantes bacterium RBG_13_64_14 | reverse complement strand
CGGCATCGGCTTCGGAATCGGCGCGTCCAAGCTCATCAAGAAGATCAAGATGTTCGCCTCGTTCAACACCGTCGTTTCTCTCGAATCGGTCCTGATGGCCTTCTTCTTCGCCGCCACGATCGGCATTTTCTTCGGGTTCTACCCGGCCCGCAAGGCATCCCGCCTCGACCCGATCGAGGCCCTGAGATATGAATAAACTCCGGAGCTCTCATCTGAGGGCCGCCGGCTGAAGACAAGGAGAATGAATATGAGAAAAAAAGCCCTATTCCCCCTGATGGTTCTCGCCATCGTCCTGGCGGCCCCCGGCTTCGGCCAGGACGCCAAGGGCAGGCTATTGATGTCCCTCGACGAATGCATCGTCAAGGCCCTGAAGGACAACCTGGGCGTCGCCATCCAGATCCTCGGCCCCGAGATCTCGAGCGAAGGCGTCACCCGGGCCCAGGAAAAATACATCCCGACGATGAGCCTGAGCGCCAGCACCCGAAGCACGGAGAACGCCTCCTATTCCTACCTCGACGCGACCGATAGCCTCGTCGACAAAACCCAGAACTTCACGTTCCTCAATGCCAGCCAGGCTTTGCCGACCGGAGGGACCTTCAGCCTCGACTTCACGGGCTACAAAACGGCGACCAACCGCATCGGCCAGACGATCAACCCCCGTTACTCGACGACGCTCCGGTTCAATTTCACCCAGCCTCTCCTCCGGAACTTCGGCTTCAAAATGTCGCGGCGGGAGATCCTGGTGGCCATGAACAACCTCGGGGTCTCGGAGGAGAACCTCAAGAGGACTCTGACGGACACCGTCTACAATGTCGAGAGCGCCTACTGGAACCTGGTCTACAGCATCGAGAACCTCGACGTGCGCCGCCAGTCCCTCCAACTGGCCAAGGATCTCCTCGAGAAGAACCAGCGGTCGGTCGAGGTCGGCACTCTGGCCCCCATGGAAGTCCTGAGCGCCCGGGCCGAAGTGGCCACCCGCGAGGCCGACCTCATCCAGGCGGAGACCCAGATCCAAAGCAACGAAGACCAGCTCAAGCTCCTCCTCAACATCAGCGGCGACGAGGACAAGAGGATCACGGCCGTCGTGCCCAAGGACAAGCCCACGTATGTCCAGAAGACGGTCGACCTCGAGGAAGCCCTGGCGACGGCCATCCAGAACAGGAACGATCTCGAGATCTCCCGGATCGGCCTCGAAACGGAAAAACTCAACCTCAGCTACGCCAAGAACCAGAACCTGCCCGACCTCAACCTTACGGCGTCGTTATACGCCCCCGGCATCGACGGCACCCAGATCTTCTACATCGGGAGCCCTCTCGATGGGATCATTGACTATACCGTCCCGGGCGGCATCAGCGGCGCCCTGAAGCAGACCACGAGCTTCAAGTATCCGAACTGGAACCTCGGCCTGACGTTGAGCCTCCCCCTGGCCAACATCTTCTCCAAGGCGAACCTGGCCCAGGCCAGGCTCAACATGCGGCAGGCCATGCTCGAACTCGAGAACCAGAAGGAGCAGATCTATCTCGAGATCAAGAACGCCGTCCGGTCCGTCGAGGCCAACTACAAGAGGATCCTCGCCTTCAGGACGGCCCGGGAGCTGTCCGAACAGAAGCTTGCGGCCGAGGAGGAAAAGCG
>MEXZ01000085.1:0-150 GCA_001773855.1 Candidatus Aminicenantes bacterium RBG_13_64_14 | reverse complement strand
CGGCCTGGAATGAGCCGGAGGAATCCGCGATTACGCATCCCGGGCGACGGCGTCTACACCGAGCCGACCGGAGGCTATCTTTTCGTCAAATTCTCCTACTGGTGGAGGACCAGAGGCGGCTCTCGGGAGGATTCGTGGGGTGCCGCTACC
>MEXZ01000084.1:522-12058 GCA_001773855.1 Candidatus Aminicenantes bacterium RBG_13_64_14 | reverse complement strand
CTCCCAGACGAGGACGGCGCAGTCAACGGGATTGGGGAAGGGATTGACGCCCAGGCTGTTGTACCCCCGGTAGACGATGGGCCGAACGTAGCAGGATTTCAGGCCGTTGGCCCGGACGGTCTCGATGACGGCCCGGTTGAACTCGTCCTGGGAGAACGGGATCTCCATCCGGTAGATCTTGCACGAATTGTAGAGCCGCCGGGTATGGTCCTGGAGGCGGAAGAGGGCCGTCCCGCGAGGGGTGTCGTAGGCCCGCAGGCCCTCGAAGATCGAGCTCCCGTAATGGATGACATGGGAAGCGAGATGGATCGTCGCGTCTTTCCAGGCGATCAGCCTGCCGTTCATCCAGACGATCCCGTTTTCGGTGAATGGGCTCATCGGCCGCTCCTTAGTCGTCCTCTGGTCACGAAGTCCTCATGTTATCTCATCCCCGAGGCCGAAGTCAATCGCCTCCAGGGGGGAATCAACCCACCCGGCTCGCAGGTCTGCTTAGGGTTAATACTGAGCAGTACCAACGCCGTTTTTTTAGAAAACGGCGTTGGTGCTATTGAACGTATCAGACGCTCTCCCCGCAGTGAGGGCAGCTTCGGGACTTGGGAGGGAGAGGCCGTCGGCAGTTCCAGCAGAGGGCGGTCGTTTTCTGCTCCCGGGCCTTGATCCGGAGCATGATGTCGTCGATTTCCGAGGTCTTGGGTGTCTTGCCCTTGAAGAGGGACAGGTCGCGGATGACCTCGGAGGCGCTCTGGTACCTGTCCTCGACCTTCGGCGCCAGGGCCCGCATGATGATGGCGTCGATGTCCTTGGGGATGCGGCTGTTCTTGATTCTCGGCGGTGTGATCTTCCCCTGCTGGGCCATCTCCAGGATCTTGAACGGATCCGGGTCGAAGATCGGCGGCCGGCCGATGATCATCTCGTAGAATATGCAGCCCAAGGAGTAGAGGTCGGCGCCGTATCCGGCCTTGCCCATGAACTGCTCGGGCGCCATGTAGGGCGGGGAGCCGATCCGCGTCGAGGCGTAAGGCACCGCGTTGAGCCAGGCCGATGTCCCGAAATCGGTGATCTTGGCCGTCCCTTCCTCGGAGACGATGATGTTCGAGGGCCGGAGGTCGCGGTGGATGATCTTGGCCTTGTGGGCGTGGTCGACGCCGTAGGAGATCTGCTTGATGAAGTCGATGGCCTGCTCCGTCCCCAGGATCCGCTCCTTTTCCAGGATCTTTTCCAGGGTCGGCCCCTTGATGTATTCCATGACCATGAAAAAGACGTTCTTCTCCTTCTCCGCGGCCAGCATCCGGACGATGTTCGGGTGGCTGAGGGCGGCCTGAAGGCGCGGCTCCTTGAGGAGCTTATAGAGTTCGGCGGATTGCTTGTGAGGGACCTTGATGGCGACCTTGATGTCGAGCCAGGTGTCCTTGGCCAGGTAGACCGAGCCGAACCCGCCGCTGCCGAGGGACCGGATGACCTCGTATTTCCCGACCTTCTGCCCTTGGAGAAACATGTCACTCGTTCCAGAAATGGACGATCCGCGAGGCCTCATGCGCCACGCGAGGGATGTAAAATTTGTTCGCTGTCACGCTTGTCGCCGGCTCACTGGAATATGTTCTTCATCCGGTGGATGACGCTCTTGTCGACCGATTCGATGTCCTCGCCCCGGACTTCGGCCAGTTTCTTCAGCAGGGCCTTCTCGTCTTTGGTAAGATTATTGGGCGTCCGGACCTGGACCTTGACGAAAAGGTCGCCCTTCCGCCGCCCGGCGACATCCTGGATGCCCTTACCTTTGATGCGGACGATCTCGCCCGGCTGAGCCCCGGCCGGGACCTTCAGGATCTCGCTCCCTTCGAGCGTGGGGATCTCGACCTGCGCGCCCAGGGCGGCCTGGGTGAAGGAAACCGTGATCTCGCAGGCGAGGTCGTTCCCCTCCCGTTCGAAAAAGGGGTGCTTGCGGACCCGGGTGACGACATAGAGGTCCCCGGCCGGCATGCCTTCCTCCCCGGCCTCGCCCTCGCCGACGAGCCTCAGGCGCGACCCGTCCGCGACGCCTGCCGGGATGCGGACCTTAAGGGAGCGTTTCTCCCTGACGTGGCCTTTCCCCTGGCAGGATTCGCACGGAGAAACGTTGACCTCCCCCCCGCCCCGGCACCGCGGGCAGGTCCTGGCCAGGGTGAAGAAGCCCTGTTGATAGCGGACCTGTCCCGCGCCCCGGCACGTCGGGCACGACGTCGCCCGTGTCCCCGGCTTCCGTTTCGAGCCCCGGCAGGCCGGGCAGGTCTCCGCCCGGTTCAATTTGATCTCCTTCTCCACGCCAACTGCGGCCTCTTCGAGGCTGATCTCGACCTCCAGGGCCAGGTCGCGGCCCCCCTGCCGGCCGCCTCGGCCTGCGCTCCGTCCGCCGAAGAAATCGCCGAAGCTGAACCCGAATAAATTCCCCAGGATGTCTTCGAAGCCCTCGAAGACGGAGGAATCGAACCCGGAGAATCCCTCGCCGCGCAAGCCATCGTGCCCGAAGTGGTCGTAGGCGGACCTTTTCCCGGCGTCGGCCAGGACGCTATAGGCTTCCGCCGCTTCCTTGAACCTCTCCTCGGCCTCCCTGCTGCCGGGATTGCGGTCCGGGTGGTTCTTGAGGGCGAGCTGGCGGTAGGCCTTCTTGATGTCCTCGACAGAGGCGTCCCGGGCCACGCCGAGGACATGGTAATAATCCTTCTTAGACATTCGGCCCCAGCTTGACGACTTCCCGGCCTGTCTGCCGCCGCCGCATCTCTTCGACTTCCGTCGGCAGGAGGCCCGAGGACGGCCTGACTTCGACCTTCTGTTCGAGGCCGGTCTCCTTATCCTTGGCCGAGACCCGGGCCAGGCCGTCGGCGTTGATCTCGAAGGTGACGTCGATCTGAGGTACCCCGGCCGGGGCGGGCTCGATCCCGACGAGCTCGAAGACGGCCAGCGATTTGTTCATGGACGCCAGGAAGCCCTCGCCCTGCAGGACATGGATGCGGACCCTCCTCTGGTTGTGTTCCACGGTCGTGAAGGCCTTGACCTTGCGCGTCGGGATGGTCGTGTTCCTTTCGATGATCATCTCGTAGCCGTCGCTTTCGGTCTCGATCCCCAGGGCGAACGGCGTGACGTCGAGGAGGAGGACGAGGTCCCGGACCCGGCCGTCGAGGATCCCCGACTGGATGGCCGCGCCCATGGCCACGATCTCGTCGGGGTTGACATGTTCCTCCGGCGCTTTGCCGAAGAATTCCGTGACCTTCTGCTTGACAAGGGGCATCCGGGTCTGGCCGCCGACGAGGATGACGTGGTCGATCCGGTCGGGGCTCAGCCGGGCGTCCGCGAGTGCCTGCTCGATGCGCGGCACCGTCCGCTCGACGAGGTCGCCGGTCATGGCTTCGAGGGTCTTCCGGCTGAGCACCCTGCGGATGTGCTTCGAGTCGGCCTTGTTGTCGGAGGAAATGAAGGGCAGATTGATCTCTGTCTCCAAAATGAACGAAAGCTCCCTCTTGGCCTTTTCCGCGGCCTCCTTCACGCGCTGGAGCGCGAGCTTGTCCCCGCCGAGGTCGATCTTCGTCCCGGCCAGGAAGTCCTCGGCCAGCCATTCGAGGATGCGGTTGTCGAAATCCTCGCCGCCGAGGTAGGAATCGCCGTTGGTGGCTAGGACGTTGAAGACGCCATCACTGAATTCGAGGATGGTGATATCGAACGTCCCTCCGCCCAGGTCGTAGACCGCGGCCAGGCCGTTCTTCTTGGTGCCGAGCCCGTAGGCCAGCCCGGCGGCCGTCGGCTCGTTGATCACCCGCTGGACCTCGAGCCCGCATATCGTGGCCGCGTCCTTGGTCGCCTGTCTCTGATGGTCGTTGAAATGGGCCGGCACCGTGATGACGGCGTCCGTTACCGGTTCGCTGAAAAAGGATTCGGCGCAGGCCTTTAGGTAACCCAGGACCATCGAGGAGATCTCAGGCGGGCTTAGGGTCTTGGAGCCGAGGACGACAAGGACATCGCCGTTGGGGGCTTCCTTCAGCTCGTAGGGCAGCCTTTTCTGGGCTTCCTGGACCCCTGGGGAGTGGAATTTCTGGCCGATGAGACGTTTGACCGCGTAGAAGGTGTTGGCAGGGTTGGTGACGGCCTGGCGCATAGCCAGGGTCCCAATGAGGCGCTCCCCGGAACCTGTGAAAGAAACCACCGAAGGCGTCGTGGGAAGCCCTTCCAGGTTGGGGATGATGAGGGGCCTGCCGGCTTCGAGACAAGCGATGCAAGAATACGTGGTGCCGAGGTCGATGCCGATGACGTGTCCCATATCGTTATTGCCCTTTCTTCGGAACGCGGACCTTGACCATCGTCGGACGCAGGAGACGGGTGTGATGCATGTAGCCCTTTTGGAGCTCCTCCGCGACTTCGGGCTCCTGGACGTTCTCGGATTCCTCCATGGTCATGGCGTGATGGAGGTTGGGATCGAAGGCCCGGTCCTTGAGGATGATCGGCTGGACGCCGTTCTTGACGAGGAGGCTCTGGAGCATCCTGTTAATGAGCTCGACGCCGTCCCGAAACGTCTTCCCGTCCGCTTCCGCGGGGGCGCTCTGGAGGGCCCGTTCGAAATTGTCCGAGATGGCCAGCAATTCGAGCAGGAGCTCGCTCATTGCGTACTGGAAATAATCGCTCTTTTCCCGTTCGAAGCGCTTGCGCAGATTCTCGACGTCGGCGAGTTTGCGCAGATGCCGCTCCTTGAGCTCGTCCAGCTCCTTCTTGAGATGCTTCGCCTCGGCCTCTTTTTTCTTCAGCTTTTCCTTGAGGTGACGGGAGCCCTCGTGAGAGGCGGCCTTGTCGTCCGGCTCCTTTTTCTCCGCCTTCTCAACGGCCGGCGCGACCGTCGGCCCTTTGGCCGGCTCCTCCCCGGGCGGCGGCGGCGCGGGGATGAACTCGATCTCTTCGCCGGGCTTGTCTTTTTCGTCCGTCATAGGCTGACCTCTCTACCGAAGACCGTGATGGCCAGGCTCAGGCGCTTGGCCATGCGGTCGACGAGGGGGATGATTTTCTCGTAGGGGATCCGTTTCGGGCCGATGATACCCAGGGAACCCAGGACCTGGTTGCTGTAGCCGTAGTGGGAGAGGACGAGGGAGCAGTCCTGGACGTTCGGGAAGTTGACCTCCGAGCCGATCAGGACCTTGACCCGGTCGAGACTGATGAAGTCCGAGAGCAGCTTGACGAGGGCGGCTTTCTCCTCGAAGTTCTCGAACAGGGACCGCAGCTTGTCCATGTTGAAGAGCTCGGCCTTGCCCAGGAGCCGGGAGGTGCCTTGGAGGAAGATCCGGTTTTCCCCCTCCCCCTTGGCGATGGCGGCCTTGAGCAGGTCGAGGAGCTTGTTCAGTATGTCCTCGTACTTGACCCGGTGATGAGGGAGTTCCTGGAGCAGGGCGTCGCGGACGGAGAGGATCGTCTTTCCCCGGTAATTCTGGTTGACGTGCTGGGACGCCCGGTCGAGCTCGGCCTGGGTCAGGTGCAGGGGCGACTCCAGGGTTTCCGTCAGGACCATGTGGAAGGGGGTCACCAGGATGACCAGGATCCTGCGGTCGGAGATCTTGATGAAGCGCAGGTGCTCGAACGGGAGGCGGAAGATATGCGGGGAGATGACGAAGCCCAGGTTGTCCGAGGAATCGGCCAGGATCCGGCAGGCCTGTATGAGAAGGGAATCGAAGTCGGCTGTCCGGTTGGGGAATTCCTCCTGGATCAGGGAGGCCCTCTCCTCCGGCAGGCCCTTCTTGGCTAGGAGGCCCCCGACGTAATGACGCAGGCCCCGGTCGGTCGGGACCCGGCCGGCGGACGTGTGCGGCTGGGACAGGAAACCCATCTCCTCGAGCTTGGCCATGATGTTGCGGAGCGTGGCCGGAGAGGCGGAGATCCGTCTCGTCTGGGAGATGGACCCGGAGCTCACCGGGCGCCCGTGGCGGACGTAGCTCTCGATGACGAGGGTCAGGACAATCTTATCCTTATCGCGCAATACAGACCTGATCATACGATTCCTTAATGGATTTCTATAGCATTAAAAGTGATTGGCTGTCAAATGACTGAAAGTCAGGGCGCCCCTGCTTAAAATACCCTAATTCCAGCATATCCAACAACTTGGGCGTAGTCCCCGGTCGTCTCACCCGAAGTTTGGTAGCGGACCAGCTCGGCCCCGGACGCGCCGAGCCCGATGGCCGCGACGAGAGCAGCTGAGGTCGGCTGGTAGCCGCACATCGAGATCCGCTCAACCGTCACAGTTTCGAAGAGACCGGCCGGGTCGAGTTCGAGGACCTTGCGGATGGCCAGCATGTCTTTCTTCTCGGCCGTCTTCTGACTGACGTAGTGGCTCATATCCGTGCTGGCCACGATGAGCGTCTCCCGCCCGAAGTCGCGGATGGCCTCGGCCAGGGCCCGGCCGAGAGTCTCGAGCTGGCCGTAACCGGCGTCGTGGGAGACGCAGATGGGCACGATGGCCGCGTCCTTCCGATGGTATTGGATGAACGGAAGCTGGACCTCCACGGAATGCTCCCAGAGATGGGCCTGCTCGTCCTCTTCGACAAGCGCGCATCGCTTCATGATCTGTGAGGCCAGGTCCGCTTCGATCTGGCTTTCGCCGAGCGGCGTCAGCCAGCCTCCCCGGCCCTGGATGGCGAAGATCGAGCCGATCTCCCGGTGCCCGGGGCCGAGGATGACGACCGTCCTGGGGACAACTGTCGAAGCGAAAACGGCCCCGGCGACAGGGCCGGAGTACACGTAGCCGGCGTGCGGGGAGATGACCGCGATGGCCTTTTTCGGGGCTCCCTGATGCCCCGACACCTCTTCGATGGTCCGGCGAAGCCGCTCTTCGTCGCCTGGATAGAACTGGCCCGCGACGAAGGCTTTTCTTTTCATGACAAGCTCAGAGCACCCGGCGCTTCTCCACGAAACGGACCCCGAGAGTCCCCAGCTCCTCGAGGATGGGCCCGTAGATGTCGGGATGGACGGGCACGTGGACTCCCGTCATACGGATCTTCCCTTCGCAGACGAGGCGGGCGGCGATGGCCGCAGGCAGTCCGACCGTGCGGGACATGGACGAATCGCCGCCGGGCACGCCGTAATCGATAAGCGTCGAGACGATCCGCTCGCTCCGCCCCGATTCGGTCCTGGCCAGGAACTCGTGCTGAAGGACGATCATGTCCCTTTCCCCCCCGGCATAAGCGAGCTTTTCGATCATCAGGGCAGCCAGGTTGTCGAGGGCCGAGCCCTTTTCGGCAGGGAGCTTCCTTTCTTCGAACAGTCCCAGCCACTCCAGCCTGGGGATGATCTCGGAACCGGTCTCGAGGTCAAGACGGCGGGCGATGGCGGCCCGGACATCCTCGCCCGGGGCGCCCTGGGAAAACTCCCGCATGAGGCCGAGGAAGGTCGAGCCGGTCCTGTCCATCGGCGTGTCGTCGAGGAGCCCCAATTCGACCATCTTTTTGAGAGTGGCGCACCAGCCAGGGTAGCGGAGCGTTCCCCGCAAGATGGAACGGGCCTCGGGAATGCCGTAGATATCCCGATAAGGGACGGAATCCCGGTTGGGGTAGCCTTCGAACGCTCCGAGCCCGGGGACGGGGATGATCTCCGGTCTGGCGAAAAGGTCCTCGGCCGGGATGGAAACGACCTGGCCGTCCTTGAGGAACCTAGCCGAATTCTTGGAAGCGAGCAAAACGCCGCGGGGGCTCCAGGAAAACTTGTAGCCGAACGGGTTGGTGTTGGCCTCGGGGGCGGGCAGTCCGCCGCAGTAGGAGGTGAAGGCGAGGACATGGCCGCCGGTGTCATGGACCTCGTGGATGATGCGCATGGCTTCCATGTGGTCGATCCCCGGGTCGAGGCCCAGTTCGTTCAGCAGAAGAACGCCCTTCTCCCGGGCCCGGACATCGAGCTCTCGCATCGCCGGGCTGACGTAGGAGGCGGTGACCATGTTTTTCCCCTGCTCGATCGCAAGAGAGGCGACGACGGGATGAAAGGTGTACGGGACCATGGAGACGACCAGGTCGGCCCGTCCGATCGCGGCCGTGAGCGCCGCCTTGTCCGAAATGTCCAGGAATTCGGCCTGACCGCGCGGATGACCCGCGACGAGTTTTCGGGCCCTGGCGACTTCGACGTCGGCGACGACGACCGAGAAATCCGGCTGGTCGAGAAGATATTTCACCAGCGGTCCGGCCACCAGGCCAGCGCCGAGAATGAGGATCTTTTTCATGGCCTTCTCCATGGAGCGGTGCGGTCTATCCGATGGACCGGCTGAGATAAGCGTAATCCGGGGTGAGCTGGCCCCGGTAGAGGATGACCGCCCGGCGCAGGACGTCCGGCAGGCCGCACTCGGAGAACGGCCTGTCGAAATGGGCGGCGGCGACCGCCGGGACGTGCTCTTTCAGCTTGCCGCTGAAATAGGTCGAGGATTCGAGTGGCAGCTCCGCCGGCAGATTGTAGACGGCCAGGACGGCCGGGCCGTTCCCTTCGAACCCCATGAGGGGCTCGTCCGCGGCCGGGTCGTAGACGTAAACGGGGTTCTCGGAGTCGGTGGCCTGGACGGTGCATTCGATGGAGCCGTTGATGTCGCAGGTGATGTCGCCGACGACCCGGAGCCTCGGCCGTGAGCCGGAACCGTAAAGCGTCTTTAGGAAACCCTTGGTGATGAATTTCGGGTATTTCGGGGTCCAGTAGACCCCGTTGACTATGGCCGTGAGATAAGGGATGACCTCCTCGACCACCGGCCTGTAATTTTCCGGGTTCGCATAATAATCCTGGAGGTCGAAGGGCTTGACCGGGTCGACGGGCCTGACCATGTCCTCTTCCTTGAAGACGGCCTTGTAGAGCGTCCGGGGCGCCTCTCCCCTTCCCTCGAAGAGTTTCGGGATGTCGGCCGGCCTGACCGCTTCCACGGGCAGGATGTCGAAGATCTCCTGGGCGCCCTGGGAAACGTGGCCGTACCCGAAGAACCCGAAGACGACGGGGCCGAGTTCTTTGGGCAGCCCTTCCCGGATGATCTTCCAGGCCAGCTTCCCGACGGCCTCCTTGACCTCGACCAGGCTCCGGTACTGGTGGGTCGGTTGAAGGGCGGTGAAGGGGCTGGGCGTACCTTCGGCCTCGAGACGGCGGCCGAGCGCCCAGAGGGTGTCGACCATCCCGGCGTGCCCGGCATAACTGCCGAAATAAAGGACCCTCCGGCCCTGTTCATCGACCATCTTCTCGTAGTCGATGACCGAACAGCCGAGGTCCATCATCCGCTTGAGCATAGGCATGTTTTTGCTCTGGCCCTTGGCGGTATGCGAGAAAAAGATATAGGCCTTGTCTTTCTCGATGAGGTCGAGGGGGATCTCCTTGAGGGCGAAGACGAAGGAGCACGGCGACAGGCTCTCCTCGACCGGGATCCCGGACAAGCGGTAGTCCGCATCGTGGAAGACCCGGATCTGCGAGGGTTGGATCCTGATGTCGACGGAGTGCCTGTCGACGAGCTCCCGGACGTGAGACGGGATCAATGGGACCCGCTTCTCCCACCTGTTGATGTCCTCTCTGCGGATGCCGATTTTTGTGGTCATGATAATTGCCTTAACAAGAGAATGATAGGAAGAATTATGTCACAATCGCTCGTGGTCGGTCAAATTCGGGGTCGCAGCGGATATATCGTCCTGGACGCCAGACGCCGCCCGTTTTGGCAGTGATGGGGACTATCCATTCCCCCGGCCCCCCGGGAACCAGTCCCGGCGGTTCCCCCATCGCGAAGCGATGGGTCCCCCTCCGCTACGGGGGTTCTGGACGGCCCCCATCACTGCCCGGGCAGCGTCCTCCCTCCCGGGTTGAAGAAAGTAGAGTCCAACCTCCTCGGCGTAGCAGAGAGTTGACGAGGAAGGGACGAATCAATAAGATGAGCGGAGATGATACGGTTTCATAATACCCTGAGCGGCAAGGTCGAGTCGTTCGAGCCGATCGAGCCCGGCTCAGTCAAGCTTTACACCTGTGGGCCGACGGTCTACGACTTCCCCCATATCGGCAACTGGCGGGCCTACGTCTTCGAGGACCTGCTCAAGCGCTTCCTCATCTTCTCCGGTTACAAGGTCACCCACGTCATGAACCTGACCGACGTCGACGATAAAACGATCCGGGGAGCCGGCGCCAAGGGGCTCAGCCTCGAAGAATACACGAGGCCGTTCATCGAAGCCTTCGACCGGGAGCGCGACATCCTGAATATTCTCCCCGCCAATCATTATCCCCGGGCGACCGAGCACATCCGGGAGATGGTCGAGATCATTCAAATCCTCCTCGACAAAACTTTCGCCTACAGAAAGGACGGGTCGATTTACTTCGCCATCGCCAAGTTCCCGGCCTACGGCCGCCTGTCCAAGGTCAACCTCGAAGACCTCCGGCCGGGGAGCCGCGGCGACGCCGACGAGTACGAAAAGGACAGCGTCCACGACTTCGCCCTCTGGAAGGCCCCCAAGGAGGGCGAGCCCGTCTGGGAGACCGAGATCGGACCGGGCCGGCCCGGCTGGCATGTCGAATGCTCGGCCATGAGCTCCAAGTACCTCGGCCGGACGTTCGACATCCACTGCGGCGGGGTGGATAACATCTTCCCCCACCACGAGAACGAGATCGCCCAGTCGGAGGCGGCCAACGGCGTCAAGTTCGTCAATTACTGGCTCCATTGCCATCACCTCGTCGTCGACGGCGAGAAGATGGCCAAGTCCAAGGGCAATTTCTATACGCTCGCGGACATTCTGGCCAAGGGCTACGACCCGTACGATGTCCGCTACCTACTGATTTCCACCCACTACCGGAAGATGCTCAACTTCACCTTCGACGCCCTGGAGCAGGCTAAGGCCGCACGGTCGAGACTGGGAAATTTCTTCGGCGCGCTCAAGGACGTCACGAGAGAATCCGATGGAATACAAGATATCCGGCCGCTCGTCGAAGCCGCCCGCGCCGGTTTCGTTGCCGGCCTCGAAGACGACCTCAATATCTCGGAATCCCTGGCTTCGCTTTTCAGCCTCGTCAAGATCATCTATCCGCTCGTCACCCAAGGGGCTATCTCCAGACGCCAGACCCAGCCTGTCCTCGAATTCTTCTTTTCGATAGACGAAGTCCTGGCGATCAAGCCCTCCCCCGTCAGGTCGGCCTCAGGCAAGATCACGGGGTTTAGCAGTGTCGAGGGGAAGGCCACTGCCGGCGAAGAACAATACGCCGACGTCGAAGGCCGGTTGGAGAGTGAGATCCAAAAAAAGATCGAGGCCCGGCAGAAGGCCCGGTCCGAGAAGGATTTCAACCTTGCCGACGAGATCCGGGAAGAGCTCTTGAGCCAAGGCATCCTCCTCGAGGACACCAAGGACGGCGTCCGCTGGAAAAAGATCATCCCCCCGGGAACTTGATCTTTCAGAGGAGCCGCAGGAAGGACCATGATGGACGGCAAGCGCAGCACTCAGGCCCTGGGCCTGCGGGGCGAAGAGATCGCCTGCGCTTATCTTGAGAAGAAAAAATACACCATCGTCACCCGGCGCTTCCGTATGTTCCATGGCGAGATCGACATCATCGC